>CAZGSV010000012.1:0-55752 GCA_964528605.1 uncultured Armatimonadia bacterium | reverse complement strand
CTTCGGCATCTACTGCGCCGAGGTGGAGAAGATGACGGAGGGCGGCGTGGTGCTGAACGTCGGCTCGGCGGTGACGGGGCCGGAGGTGCTGCTGAAGACGGTTTCCATGGTGAGCAACGTGGGCGCGCCCTGCCACGGGATCATCACCGGCGACTTTGACATGCGGCCGGCGGATTTCGACGAGGCGCGCGACGAGACCAAGCCGACGTATTATTTCCGCGACATCAAGAGCATCGTCACCCGTATCCCCGAGGCGTTCGGGGGCCAGGGGTATTACGTGCGGGGGCTGTTCGAGGAGACGGTCCCGTCGCTCTACAAACTGCTGGTCGCCGGCGGATAAGGCGGCGGGGGGGGCCTGGCCTGTAGCGTCGGGGTTTAGCCCCGACGATGCCGGGCGCCCAGGGTGAACCTGCTCTGTTGAGAGGGTTCTACTGCAGCAGCACGCCCAACACGTTCGCACCGAGATGTAGCGCCCCCCGCCTCTGGCGGGGGGTAGTGCCTGAGGCAGACCCCGCCAACGGCGGGGCCGGGCGCAGAACGTCCGGCAGGGACGCCCTCCTCCGGCGGGCAAGCGGGACGCGTGATTCACGTCGGGCGCAAAGCCCGACGCTGCAACCCAAAGCCCCGGGCGGGGGTGTTTTCAGCAGAGCAGGGCAAAGCCGGACGCTACCGCGAGAGGGGAATGGGAGACGGATCAAACCGGTTGCTGTCGCTAGTAGCCGAGGGCGGGCACGGGGGCCCGCCCCTACGTTGGGGTGGGCCACGGGGAGGGCTGTAGGCCCGCCAGCAGGTGAAACTCGGAGGTTTGAGTTCCGGGCGAGCGCGTGCGCGGGGTGCCTTTCTGGTATCATCGGCACGGAGACCGGAGAGAGGAACACAACGACAGATGAGTTACGAACGCGGCATGGCGGCGATCAAACTGCAGTGCCCGGATATCATCCCCCACACGCAGTACATCTCGCTGCGTGCGCTCAAGCCGGCGCTCACCGGCCTGTCGCGCGATGACCCCCGCATAGACGAAGCCTATAACAAGAAACTCGACCTCGACTTCATCTGGACCACCGACCTTCCCGAGATGCCTGGCCGCTTCACCGATATGGGCCACGCCTTCTGGATGGAGGACTGGTCCGACTACCGCCCCACCACCTACTACCCCTTCCCAACTCCCGAAGACATCTACGCCTTCGACCCCATCGAGGAATACGGCATCCCCAACATCAAAGAGCAGGCGGAGAGGTATCAGGCCGGGTGGAAGAACAGCCAGCCGAAGACGGATGCGGTGCTCCCGGGCGGCATCTACCGCTCCTTCGTCTCCTTTGCCATCGCCATGTTCGGCTGGGAGCCGCTGCTCACCGCCGTGGGCCTGGATGAGGAGCGCTTCGACGCGGTGATGGAGAAGGCCTACCGCATCATCATGGCCTACACGCAGGCCTGGGCCAAGACGGACATCGAGGTTTTCCTGACTCACGACGACATGGTTTGGACGCAGGGTGCCATCTTCCGCCCGGACTGGTATCGCCGCTACGTGTTTCCGCGCTTTGCGAAGTACTGGGAGGTCCTCCGCGATGCGGGCAAGATCGTGCTCTTTTGCTCCGACGGTGACTTCACCGAGTTCGTTGACGACCTGGCCGCTGCCGGAGCGCAGGGCTTCATCTTCGAGCCGCTCACTGACCTCGAGTACGTCGTGGGCAAGTACGGGCAGACGCACAGCATCATCGGCAACGCCGACTGCCGCATCCTGACCTTTGGGACCAAGGAGCAAGTGCGCGCCGAGGTGAAGCGGTGTATGGACCTGGGGCGGAACTGCCCCGGCTACTTTTTTGCCGTGGGCAATCACATCCCGCCCAACGTGCCCGTCGAAAACGCGGTGGAGTGCTTGCAGGCGTATTGGGATATGCGGCGGCGGTAGTGCGTGCGGGCGCGGCTGGCCTTGGCTGAGGCGACGTGTTCGGGTACACTGGGGCTGGTTGAGGGGTTGCCAGGAGGAGAGAGCCTTGAACGCGAGTGACCTGACCAGCCGGATCGTAGTGCGGCCGGACGTGCAGGGGGGTCGGCCGGTGATCGCCGGAACCAGAATTCCTGTGGAACTGGTTCTAGGCCACCTTGCCGCCGGCATGAGCGCCGAGGCGGTGGCAGGGGAGTACGGCCTAGCAGTGGAGGATGTGTTGGCGGCAGTGGAGTACGCTCGGCGGGTCGTGGGAGGGCAGAGGGTCGAGGAGTTTGCGCTCGATTGAACGTTCTCGCCGACGAAGACATCCCCCGGCTCGTGGTTGACTGCCTCCGAGCGGAGGGGCATTCCGTCCTCACCGCGTCCGAAGCGGATTTGCGGGGGGCCTCTGATCGGGCGGTGTTCGACGCCGCACAGGAGCGCGGGCTTGCGTTGCTCACTAGGGACGTTGAGTTTGGCGACCTGCGGCAGTTTCCCCTGGGCGCTCACGGCGGGATCATCTTGCTCAGGATGGTGAACAGGCACACGGTATCGGAGCGGCGGAGCGCCTGGTCGCGGCCCTCAAAGCGCTGAGCGGCCACGAGACCCGCGGCTGTCTGGTCGTCGTTGGGCCGAGAAAGTTGCGTGTACGTAGCCCCGGCTAGCACGGTGAGAGGCGGCCGGCGCTGCTCTGGTGCGGCTGGGCCGTGGGCAATCACATCCCGCCCAACGTGCCCGTCGAGAACGCGGTGGAGTGCCTGCAGGCGTATTGGGATATGAGGAAGAGGTTCTAGGCAAAGCGCAAGCAGACGCTGCCGACTATATTGAGAGTCCGGGGCTTCCGGTTCTTCTTCTTCAGCAACGAGGGCCGGGAGCCGCCGCACATTCATGTGGAGTCGGGGGGCAACTACGCCAAGTTCTGGCTCCGGCCTGTGGCTCTTGCCAGGTCCGTCGGGTACAATGCGCATGAGTTGCGCCGACTGAGGCAGATTGTGGAGGCGCAATGCGTGTTTCTCGAGGAGAAATGGAATGAGCGGTTCGGCCGTTAAGCCCCTCACCCCGCTCGCCAAAGGCGTGCGCTTCGACGGCAGCAGGCTGCACGTGCTTCTGGCCGACGGGCGCGAGATCAGTGTCCCGCTGGAGTGGTTTCCGCGCCTGCGGGACGCAAGCGAGGAGCAGAGGCAGAATTGGCGGCTAATAGGGGACGGCGTAGGCATCCACTGGGAAGATCTGGACGAGGACGTTGCCGTCGCCCCCCTCCTTGTTGGCTGAGGGGCCTGCGGGCGGCAATCCGCCAGCCCATGGAGGCGGTGAGTCGCGCCCTGTTTCCCCCTGCGCCCCCGGGGCTTCTGATGGCCGGGAGAACAGGCCACAGCCGGGTGTTTGCCCGTCCGCAGGGCCACAGAAGGCCTGCCGAGACCCGTCCTGGGCCTGCCGGCGGCCCGGGGAAGCGACAAATCCGTGAGGATTTGCCTTTGGGGCGTTCGCTTGACGCCAGGCGGGCTGGATGCTATAATATATAGTCGCTGTAGATGTCTGTGGCAGATGGCCTGACGGATCTCCCGCAAGTGCCGTTCGGTCCACGGCAGCAACAGCAAGCATGATGAAGGAGGTTCGTCAGTGCCCACAGGAACCGTGAAGTGGTTCAATGAAGCCAAGGGCTACGGCTTCATCAAACCGGACGATGACAGCAAAGATGTCTTCGTCCACTACTCCGCCATAACCGGCGAGGGCTTCAAGACCCTGCGGGAAGGCCAGTCCGTGAGTTTCGAGATTCAGGACACCCCGAAGGGTCCGGCTGCGGCTGACGTCAAGCCGGTCTAGCGGCGGTCAAAGTCGTCTCTCGCCCAAGAGTCCCTCTTTCATCGCGCATGCCCGGCGCCAGAAGTGCCGGGCGTGCCCAGGGGTGGGGCTCCCCGCTGTAAGCGGGGAACCAGGGGTCGCCGGAACGAGTTGAGTTAGTGAGTTGGTGGTTTGTTTCCGAGTTTGCAGTTTAGTATCTGTAGCAGGTGGCCAGACGGATCTCCTTCAGGTGCCGTTCGGTGCACGGCAACAGTAGTTTGCTGAAAGGAGGTTCGTAATATGGCTAATGGTACAGTCAAGTGGTTCAACGAGGCCAAGGGCTACGGCTTCATCCATCCGGCTGACGGCAGCAAGGATGTCTTTGTGCATTACTCTGCTATCACTGGGGATGGCTTCAAGACCTTGCGCGAGGGCCAAGCGGTGACCTACGAGGTTCAAGACAGCCCCAAGGGTCCCGCTGCGGTTAACGTCCGGCCCGAGTAGCAGTAGGGCCTCTGGCCCGCCTGGCGCAGAGCCGGGCACCCACAGTAGGGGCGCATAGCCATACGCCGCTACCCCGAGGCCGACGCCTGGCGTCGGCCTCGTAGGAGGCCGTCCGGGGGTCGCCTTGGGCGTCCTCCAGGGCCCAGTGGGCGGACCAGAACCGCGATCACAGAAGAGGGCAGGCGCCTGGCGCCCGCCCTCTTTTGATGTACCCCTGGATCGCGCCACCGTGTGAGTCCGTAGGGGCGTATGGCCATACGCCCCTACCCCACGGGCGACTCGACGAGTCGCCCCTACGGAGCGCGGCCACCCGCCTTCCTTAGGCGAGTCGGCCTTGGTGGCCTCAGGGGACTCAGGCCAGCTTGACCCCGTCTCCCGCAGCGCCGAGGTTGGGGCGTATGGCCATACGCCCGTACGGAGGACCGGCTAGGGTGTACGCTCCACGGTGGCGTCTTCGCGGATGAGGCGGATTTCGCGGTAGCCGGTGAGGTCGCCGTCGCCCCAGTAGACCAGGTCGAACTCGATGCCCTGGTTCAGGCAGTCAATGACCTCGAGCAGCGCCGCGCGGAGGACCTGCCGATAGGGCACGCCGGCGGCGTTGATGAGGTCGAGGCCCATGACCTCGGGCTTGCGCCATAGGGAGTCGCGGGAGAGGACGTAGTCGTCGAGGTGGTAACCGTAGGGGAGGGCGATGGCCACCTGCGCCCGCGCGCTGAGCGCCTCGGGGGGGGCAGGCCGCGGATGCTGCGCCTCGTAGTCGCGCAAGGCGCGGGTGATGCTTTTCTGCTCGGGGTAAGGGACGTGGTGGCCGTGGTCGCTGGTCCAGAACCAGAGGTAGGACGCGCCTTCGTCATACGCGCGCGGGAAGGCCAAAGGCACGACGTCGAGCCCCATCTGCCCGTAGACGGCGACGCCCCACTTGCCGCCGAAGTGCCGCGCGGCCCCGCGATACCAGGCGTAGTTGAACTGGAGGCAGGCGTCGGGGGTGGCGGGGAAATCGAGGCCAAAGGTCTCCTTGATCTCGTCAGCGAGTTTCTGCGGGCGGTAGCGGCCCTCAAAGACGAAACCGGGGAGGCCGGCCTTGAACTCGTACCAGGCGGAGGCGGTGACGGTCTCCCAGACGGGATAGTTGTCCTGCACGAACTCGAGCGGGCCGAAGTCGCAGCCCGCCTCGCGCAGGGCGCGTTGGAGACCGCGTTGTCCGTAGGAGCCGTCGCCGTGCAGGCGCTCGGCAACCATGGCGACGAACTTGTCGGCGGTCTCGCGAGGGGTGGTGACGCCTTGGAGTTCGTCGCGGGCCATAGCGAGGTGGGCGGGCTCGTCCATAAACATCACGGGGCCCCAGTAGTTGCTGCGGTAGAGGAGTTCGGGGATGCGCGCGCCTTCGAGGCCGCAGACGAAGAAGACGGGCTCGTCCTGCACGAAGGGGCGCTGGTCGGGGGCGACGGTGAAGAGGTTCATGCCGACCTGGTTGATAAGTTCGCGGTAGTCGGCCTCCAGGAATGGGGTGTAGGTGTACTCGGGCCCGCCTTCGGGGGGGGAAGTGCCGGCGGGATAGAGGCGTCGGCCCTCAACGTCGTGGAAGTTGCGGCTGGCGCCGATGGTGAGGTCGGGGTCGAGGAGGAGGCGCTTGGCCTCGGGGATGCGGTCCAGGGCGCCGGCGCCCTGGCCGACGCGCACGATCTCGCGGCCGAGGTAGGTGCCGCGCTCGAAGAAGGGCAGGTCACCGCTGGTGACATGCGGGAGCAGGTTCTGGACGAACTGAAACGGCGGCAGGAGCGCTTCGCCGGTGCGCTTGCTCACGTACTCCAGCGGGGCCTGCCCGGTCTCGGCGAACTGGTAACGCACGATGGTGGCCGGCTGGGGGGGGCACTCGAGAAACCCGAAGCCGTCGGCGAGCAACTTGACCGCGTAGCGGACTTGGCCGCCCTCGAAGGCAGTCAACTGCCACCACGCGCGGCCCTCGGAATCCTCGGTGCGGAGCAGCGCTAGTTCGATCCGGTCCAAAGCAGGCTTAGAGTCTTGCGGCCGCTGCACCTCATAAGCGGCCCACTGCCCATGCGTCCAGTTCACTGTCTGTGGCCTCCCTTCGTGTGCGCTCACAGCCATCGCGCCCACAAGCACTCCTGCTACCAAGGCGTGGATGCGACCACCCGCCCTTGGCTCGCGCCGTCGCGCGTGAGCCAACAGGCGGCAGTCGCAGGGCATGCTCGATCCTCCTACTGAGAACAACTCACGGTCGCGCAATCCAGTCCCGGACGAAGGCGAGGGCGTTGGGCTCGTTGGTGATGCTGAGGAAGACGATGCCGGCGATGCGGCCCTCTTTGAGCCATTCGAGGGCGTGCTCGCATTGGTCCTCGAGCAGGTCGAGGGGCATGGGGCGGTTGGCGCCGTAGTCGTACATATAGATGCCGAGGATGATGGGCTTGCCCGGGGCGAGGGACTCGCAGCGTGCCAGGTGCTGCTCCAGTTGCGTTAGGTCCTCAGCGGTCCAGGTCCAGAGATTGATGGCGTCGAGGTGAGCGAGGTATTGGGCAAGGTTGGGATGCTCGAGGTTCATAGTGTAGACCACGCCCCAGAGGGCAACCTTCGGGGCTGCTTCGCGGAGGAGGCGGCGGACTTCGGCCAACTCCTCGGGCGGCATACCGCGACCGACGATTTGCTGGCTGGTCAGGTCGTCGAGGAGGACGGCATCCAGGTTCGGGCACTCGCGCGCGAGGGCTTGCGCAGCGGCGATATCCCGCGCGTAGTCACTTGCGCGGCCAGTCATTTCCGTCGGGCAGAGTTCGAAGACTATGTGGCCGCCCATTTGCGTCACCGGCGCCGCGAGTTGCAGCGCACGGTCGGCAGTGAGAGGGGTGCCTCCGGCAATGAAGACGTTGCGCAGGCCGAGCATCTTGGCGCGCGCGGCGGAGTTGGATTCGGCCCACGCGGCCAAGGACAGGGCTGGGACACCGGGGGCCTCGCGCGTGCCCCAAATCCACATCCGGTCCCGCAAGCCGGTCGCCCGATCCGCGGGCTGCTCGGGCTGAAGACCCTCGGGCGTGACGCGGATGCGCTGGGCGCGGAGGAACGCGCGGTTGGCATCCATGTAGACGAAGAGCATCACCTCGGGCTCCACCTCGAGCAGCGCGCCCATGGCCCAGACGGGGAAGTCCACGGTCGTGCCCGCGTCCCAGGTAAGGCCGTTGTCGTGGCTGACGTTGATGGAGTGGTTGGGGAAGCGATGGGCGACGAGCAGGACGCCGGAGGTGGTGCGGCCCATGCAAGGCGCGTAACCGGGGAAGGGGCCGCGGCGGGCGGAGGTCCAGGTGATGCCGCCATCGGAGGACCAAGTCTCCCACATCCAGGGCGAGTAAATCGGCCGGATGAAGCAGACCACGCGGCCCTCGGACGTTTCCGCGGCCACGGGCTCGGTGAGGTCGAGGCTGCCGGGGATGGCGCCCGCCTCCACCCCGACCCACACCGGTTGGTCGAGGCAGTATGGGCCGGACCAGGTGTGGCCGCCGTCGGTGGAGCGGATGCAGTAGGCGCGGCAGTGAATCGAGCCCCAGGTGACGACGTTCTGGCCCTCGTTGGTGCTCATGCCGCCGTAGAGGAAACGCAGCAGCGTACCGTCTTTGAGTTCCAGGAGGGGGCCGTAGGCGTAGAGTTTGGGGGGCTCGGCTGGCCATTGGCAGTTGAGCGTTGCTGGCGTCGGTTCCGACCAGGTCAGGCCGTCGTCGGTGGACTCCGAGGTGAGAATGCTTGGCGGGTCGGGGTTCCAGATTTGGAGGATCAACCTGCCGTCGCGGGTGGTGTGCAGGATGCCTCCGTGGAGAGGGGCGGGGAGTTCTCGGGGGGGGCCCCAAGTGCGCGCGTTGTCACTCGAGCGAACGAGGAAGGTTGCCTTCTCGGAGGGAATGGCGAGGAGGATGTCGCCCCCGGGGGCACGGCAGAGGGAAGGCATGTTCTGCCCCCCGGGAAGGTCGGGGGCCGGGTGAATCCAATTCCGGGGAGGCAAGATGCTTTCGTCCCAAGGGGGGGCGCCGACCTGGGTTCCCTGAATGCGCACA
The DNA here is from genome assembly GCA_964528605.1 of uncultured Armatimonadia bacterium. GTDB lineage: Bacteria > Armatimonadota > Zipacnadia > CAZGSV01 > CAZGSV01 > CAZGSV01. Next base: position 47,484 of record CAZGSV010000012.1, on the reverse strand, counting down.
TTGCGGAAGGCGAAGCCTCCATAACCGGCGAGCCCGACGCGGCCGGCCTGGAGAAGTTCGTCCTCGACCACGGGGCCGGGGCGTCCGTCCACCCAGAGACGAATCTGCTTGCCGCGTGCCTCGACGCGCACCGAATACCAGCGGTCGGTTTCACTGGGAAGGCTGGGCATCATCGCGAGCGCCAAGTTGCGGAGGTAGCCGGAGTGGTCCACCTTGGAGATGGCAGCCCAGAAGTGCTTGGCGCGCAGTTGCTGCCCGCACCAGGGGAAGTGGATCCAGTAGTAATGGTTGGCGTCCTGCGCGCGGAGGATGAGACCCGCGTCGCCGGCGCCGGTCTCCCGGTAACTGGCCATGAAGTCGAACTCTGCGATGAGGTCGGCGTAGGCGGCCGGTTGGTAGAAAGCCAGGAAGTGGGTGGCGCGCGTTTCGGGGCAATCAATGCGGCCGTCGGGCGTCTCGCTCCAAGCCCCATTGACGAACGCCCACTTGCTCCCGTCGCCGGTTCTCAATTCTAGGGTTTGGTCTTGCGCCCGGTCTTGGCTCACTTGCACCGCCTCCGTGTTGGTTACCTCGCTCTGTGCTGCGAGCATCCCGCTCGCGCCGGTCGCCACCATGATGCTGCAAGCCGCAAGCACAAGCGCAACGGAACTGCGCCTCTCAAGTCCCATTCTCATGCCCCCCTTCGCCCGGGTAAACCCGGGCGCTACCGCACGTCGTGTTCACGCCGCTGATTAGTTATCCGTATCCACTCGCTAATGTCTACTTGAGGTAACTAATTGACACTTATCGCGGAGGCGACACGGGGCCTAGCGGGTAGTGGACCAGTGGCTCGGGGGACGGCGGTTTGGCCACGGTGGCCAGGGCAGGCCCCGCCTGCGGCGGGGCGGACGCGATAAGATCGCGTCCCTACGGCCTGCGGCCGACGGCGACGCGCAGCAAGCACGGTGGCGTCGAGAGGCGCCGGTTGCCGGCAAGGCCACGGCCAAGGCTTGGTGCTCCATGAGAGTGTCAGCAAGTTGTTTAGGTACCAGGTCTAGTCTCTACTTCGGTCTTCGTACGCAGCGAGCTCGCGGCATTGTCTATCCGTAGTCCGCGACTTCGCGCGCGAGGGCGAGGGCGCGTTGGTAGTTGGCGAGGGAGACGGTGGGGGGGACGGAGTGGTCTATGTGGTAGATGTAGCGGCGGTGGGCCTTGGCGGCCGCGACCTTGGTGCGAATCTCGTGCTCGAGCGGGGCGCCGCCCTCGGTGACGATCTCCGCGCTGATGTTGCCGAAGAAGGTGATGCGGCCATGATGCTCCTTCGCCAGTTTGCGCACGTCATTGCCGGCGCGCGCCTCCAAGGGCTGAATGGCGTCGAAGCCGGCCTCAATGAGCAGCGGGATCAACTCGCGCACGTCCCCGTCGCAATGCAACATGAGGTAGACCCCGCGCTCATGGCAGAAGCGCGCGAACTCCTTGTGATAGGGCATCAGCAGGTCGCGATACACCCGCGGCGAGAAGAACATCCCGTTGCGATAGCAGAGGTCGGAGAAGAACCACACCGCGTCGTAGCGCACGCCCATCTCGTCATAGATGTGCCGCATCAGGCCGAGCGCCAACTCGAAGTGCGTCCGGTACATCTCGTCCACCCACGCTGGGTCATCGAGCATCGCCTTGAGGCAGCCCTCGTAGCCCATAGCGTCGTGCAGGAAGAACCAGCCGGGCTCGACGGGGTTGATGTAGAAGAGCGCGCCGCGCTCGTGGGCCTGCCGGCAGCGCTCGGCGATGTCGGAGGGGATGCGATCGAGGTCGAAGCGCAGGTGCTCCTTCATGCGTTCCCAATCGGCGCGCGTCTTGAGCGCCCAGTCGAGGTGCTGGGGGGTGGCGTGCTCGTCGCGCCAGCGCCTGACGGTCGCGCCCATGCTATCGCGGAAGATGACGCAGTCCTCGGTCTCTTCGATGACCTCCGAGGGGAGCCGGAAGCCGGTGTTGGGCCACAGGCCCTCGATGCGATCGAGGCCGAAGTAGTCGCAGAGGTCGGCGTCGCGCGGCAGGCCTTCTCGGCGCCAGCGCTCGATGGTTTCGCCCCAGAAGCCGGTGTCGCAGATGGGGATGCGGTCGGAGGGCGCGCCGCTCAGGGCGGCAATGAATCTCTCGCGGCTGGTCATGGGGCCTAGATTGTCGCGCCCGCCCGGATTTGGCAAGCGCGGGGGGCGCCTGCGCCGCGCGCTTTGGTGGAGCGTCCCTGCGGGCGAACCGCGCGCCTCCGGGTAACCCGCCCCCCCTACCGCCGCCTCCTCAGCCCCGGCACGCGGAAGAAGACGCCGATGGCGAAGAGCATGCACGCGATCCCGCCAGCAAGCACCGCCACCGGCGGCCCGAACCACTTCGCCATGGCGCCGATCTCGAGGTTCCCCATCGGGGCCAACCCGGAGAAAACGAAGGAGCGCACGCCCATCACCCGGCCGCGCAGGCTCGGCGGCGGCGTGGTCTGCATCATGGTGTTGGTGACCACGTTGAAGCACATCATCCCCGCGCCCGTGAGCGCCAAGCACGCCACCGACAGGCCGAAGTTCCTCGAGAAGGCGAAGGCCATCAGACCCAGGGGGAAGACGAAGGCGCCGATGGTCGCGAGCCGGCCGCGCCGCCAGCGGTGCCCCCAGAGAGAGAGCACCACCGCCACCGCCAGCGCCCCGACTCCGGCCGAGGACACCAGCCTGCCCAGGCCCACGGGGCCGACCTTGAGCACGTCCTGAGCGAAGGCCGGCATCAGCACTGCATAGGGCATCCCCAGCAGGCTCGACACCCCGGTCATCAGCATCAGCGTGAGCATCACCGGGCTGCGGCGCACGTAGCGCACGCCTGCCTTGACATCGGTCCACACCGAGGAGGTGCTCTTGCCCATTCCGGGGGGGCGCGCGGGGATGAGGGCCAGGCCGAAGATGAGGACGAGGAAGGTGGCGGCGTTGATGAGGAAGCAGGCGCCCACCGCGCGCATGTAGGAGTGGTTGAGTTCGTAGATGAGGGCGATGAGTACGCCGCCGACGGCCGGGCCGATGAGGCGCGCGACGTTGAAGGCGGAGGACTGGAGCGCCAGGGCGCTCAGCAAGTCCTCGCGCCGCGGTACCAACTCCATCACCATTGCCTGCCGCGTGGGCATATCGAAGGAGTTCACCATCCCCAGCGAGAAGGCGAGCGCGGCGATGTGCCAGGGCTTGATCACGCCCAGGTAGGAGAGCAGGCCGAAGGCGGCGGCCTGAAGCATGGCGCAGGTCTGCGTGACCATGACCACGTTGCGGCGGCGGAGGCGGTCGGCAACCACGCCCGCCGGCAACGTGAAGACGAGCATGGGCAGCGAGCCGCAGAAGCCGATGATGCCGAGCCAGAGGGGGGAGTGGGTCAGGTAGTAAACGAGCCACCCTTGGGCGATGTTTTGCATCCAGGAGCCGGTGGCGGAGACGAGCAGGCCGACCCAGAAGATGCGGAAGTCGCGTTCGCGCAAGGCGCGCAGCGCGCCGGGCCCCCCGCGGGTGGGAGCGGGGGCCGCGGTCTCGATGGTTTCACTCGGCTCGGTCGGCTGCGCCACTCTTCAGAGTCTTCTCTAGGCCTCCCACCGCCCTCCCACGAGGCGGGAGTGTAGGCGCCTGCCGCCAGAGCGTCAATCCGCAGTGGGGCGGGGGGCTCGCCAGCGCTTAGAAGTCGCCGTAGTTGAGTCCGCGGTCCTGTTCCTGTGACTCGATGGCGAAAGAGAAAGGCGCGGCCGCGATTACGGACTCGTAGTTCCTCTTGTTCGGTGTGCACCTCTGTCGCTTGAGGGAGCGGCTGAGGAGCTGGTTGACGTTCACGGCACGAAGGGCGTCGGCAAAGCCGGAGACTTCGAGGGTGTTCTCGACCCAAGTGGCGGCCCTAAGGAACTGCTCCCACTCGTCCCCGTGCTCAGGATTGCTCTGGCACTGCAGACGCCCTTGAGTAAAACCAAGGTCTCGGAGCTTCTGCTGCGCCAGAAGACGCCCTTCAAGCAGCCGTTGCGCGCGTACGGTGCGTACTGTGCGGCAGAACGGCTCAAGAGGCGAGGTGGGCGCATCCCCGCCCAGCCAACGCATCCAATCCAAGGCGTTCTCCGGGTACGCGAAGGCGTTCTGCAGGGAGGAATCAGCATGGAATGTGAGGAGCAGGAGATCGTCCGTAGTACTAGGTAGCTCCACCATCTGCCACTCGGACAGGATCGCAAGAAGGAAGTGGAAGGTGCCGAAAGGATACTTGCGAGTGAAATGGTCCCGCTGGCAGAACCCGCGGAGGAGATTCGGGTTCAGGCGCGGCGCGTCCGAGTCCGTGTGCGCCGGCGCCATCGTATCTGGGCCCCAGACCAGCATGTGGTGCCCAATGCTGGGGAAGTTGCTCCGGTAGATGTCGTGGTCAACGAACACAACGCCTGCCGCGTCGAGGCGTTCGTATTCGGGCAGCAGCCAAAGGTTGCTGACGTCGTAGAAACCGACGGGCTTCCAGCTCAGCGCCCCCCACAGGAGCGCACCGGAGAGCAGGCCATCCAGGTCTGGGCTGACAACCATGGGCCTCCGGTGCTCCACAAGCCATGGCGTGTCAGCGCGCAGCTTGCAGAAGTCCAGGGTGTTGTCGTGTCCGCCCCAGGGCACGCGCTAGGCCTTCTTTGCCCGGCGCGAGGGCGGAGTCTCGCGCAGGAGGCGGAGCTGACCCCGCTGCCGATCATACTGCTCTTGGCTATCGGCGTAAGCCTTGTCCGTCACCGGTATCTTCGAGTAAGAGCACAGCAGCTGGTCGCGCAAGTGCAGCGGCTCACGCAGGCGTTGCCTCGCAACCTCGGCGTACTTCTCCTGTATGTCATAGCCCACGAAGTCCCGCCCCAAGGCTCGGGCCACCTTGGTGGTGGTGCCGATACCCAAGAAGGGGTCCAGAACCAAGTCTCCCTTGTACGAGTACAGGAGAATGAGCCTGTAAGGGATCTCCTCAGGGAAAGGGCAGGGATGTGGGAGATGGTTTGGCGGGACGGGAGCAATGTGCCAGACGTTGTTGGCCAGTTCACGCGTGAAAAGGGCGTTGATGTCGAGCCGGCTGGGCTCCTTCTGCGTCGCGCTCCGTGCCTCGTAGATCTTCGGCCCCGGCTTTCGCAGCACGAGTACCTGCTCCGTCATGATGTTAGGGCAGTAGTACCCTGGGAATGGGTGCTGGATGGTCACGCCGGCGCGCTTTACGCCTCCTGTCACCTTGAACCAGATGATCTCCTCGTGAAACTGGTACCCCAGCTCTTCCATAAGGCGGGCAAAGTGGTGGGGCAGGGGGTAGTGCCGTCCGCGGCTCAGAACGGTGCCGATGACAACGGCGCAGAAGCCGCCCGGCTTCTGCTTGCGAAACACTTCCGCAAAGCACGTTCTCAGCCACTCGAGGTATTGCTGGTACCCGCCGCCGCGGCGCGTGCGGTACCATTCCGTGGGCGCAGCGACATGCTGTTCGTAATCAATTGCGTTCCAGTATGGAGGGCTAGTGACCACCAGCGCCACGGACGCGTCCGGCACCTCGTCCATTCGCTCGCAGGAACCGCAGTAGATCTCTCGCACCCGCTATGACCTCACCTGTGCGGCCCACTGCGCGTGGGCCTGCCCTCCGAACCGCCGGCAACGGAGTGTATGCTATTCCTGCCTCGCCGCAGGGCCTCCGGCCCGCAGGTCCTCAACCCATACCTGCGCCTGCACGTCCTCCGGTTCCTCCGGGTCGTGCCCGACCCAAGAGGCCTGTTCCGCTGCGGCTTCCCGCGCCGCTTCGATGCACTTCGGGCTAGCACACGCAGTCCTCAGTGAGCCCAGGTAGATCCCACCCCCGCGCCTACGTATCACCGGAGCGAAACAGGCGACGGAGGCCGCTCCGCAGCTGCACGGGCCGGTGAGGACTGCAAGGAAGTGAGCGAACCCGGCCAGGCGAAACCGCATCATTTCCTCCTCGGGCAGACACTCCTCCACTAGACCCAACTCGCCCGGGCGCGGACTGCGATAGAACATGTCCGGGCGGGACATTTGCTGGAATACCGTCTCCGCGTAAGCGGGCCCCAGGACTCGGATTGCGCGGCGCAACCCGGGCGTTGCCTGGCCGTACCGCACTGCGAGATCCAAGTAGCGACGGATCGCCTGGGCGCAAGACAGGGGCGCTCTGACACGCCCTTGGGCAAACGGCCCCTGCTCGCACCCCGCCATAGTGCTCTTGCCCTTCGTCCGTCCCGACGCCTCTTCACGCTCCCGACCCCGAATCCGCACCCTAAGCCCCGTCGCCCGCCGGCTCTCCCCCGCTGCATTCCTCACAGGACCGTCCATAGCCCGCCTGCACCTCCTTGCGACCCCAAGGTCGCCCCATTATAACAGGGCCACCCCAATCCGTGGAGGTGTACGAGGGATGAGTTGCCCTTCGCTCATGGCACGGACGCAGCTCTGGCCGCCGTTAGCAATCCTGATCGGGCGCGTCTGATCTCCTCCGCGGCTGAGGAGGAATCCTTTTTCGGCGTCGTGAATCTCTGATCCGGGATTCTCGGAACCGGCACGAAGTCGTTATGCTGCGGAGCGGACGAGCCCAAGGACTGGACCCTTCAGGTCTCCAAGGACAACGAGAACTGGGAGGTCGTCGCGCACGGCCCGGGCGACCCCGCGCTGCGTACCATAGACCTGACCCAGTACGTGCCGGGCAAGTTGTGGCTGCGGCTCAAGGGGGACAATGTCGAACTCTACTCGGTGTTGCTGGAGACGGTGAGCGGCGATGGCGAGTGAGGAGAGGGAAGCGAGGCTGAGGGGCATCAAGGCCGTCTTCTTCGACCTGGGCGGGACGCTCGGGGTCGCGTCAGCACGGGCCGCAAGTGGCGTCCAGGAATCGCGGCAGGAATGCCGCTCCTACGGGACGGCCCTCCTACGGCGGGCAAGCCCTGCTCCGGCGGATAAACCAGGCGGCCGTCCCCTAGGGGTCCTGAACATTGTGCGGGGTGCGTAGGGGCGAGGCGCCTGCCTGGCCCGGTGGAAAATGGGGACAGCAACCATTCTCCGCATTCCCCTCTGCCGCGCCCCCCTCTGAGGGCAAGGCGGTTACTGTCCCCATTTTCGAACATTGTGCGGGGCGCTCGGGGTCGCGTCAGCACGGGCCGCAAGTGGCGTCCAGGAATCGCGGCAGGAATGCCGCTCCTACGGGACGGCCCTCCTACGGCGGGCAAGCCCTGCTCCGGCGGATAAACCAGGCGGCCGTCCCCTAGGGGTCCTGAACATTGTGCGGGGTGCGTAGGGGCGAGGCGCCTGCCTGGCCCGGTGGAAAATGGGGACAGCAACCATTCTCCGCATTCCCCTCTGCCCCGCCCCGCTCTGAGGGCAAGAGGGTTACTGTCCCCATTTTCGGACCATTCTCCGCATTCCCCTCTGCCGCGCCCCCCTGTGAGGGCAAGAGGGTTACTGTCCCCATTTTCGGACCATTCTGCGCATTCCCCTCTGCCGCGCCCTCCTGTGAGGGCAAGAGGGTTACTGTCCCCATTTTCGGAGCATTCTCCGCATTCCCCTCTGCCGCGTCCCCCTCTGAGGGCAAGGCGGTTACTGTCCCCATTTTCGGACCATTCTCCGCATTCGGTTCGGCCATGCCCGCGCTCCGAGCGGAAAATGGTTACTGACCCCATTTTCCTCTCCGCCTCCAGTTGATGCCTTCCACCTTGGGTCGCATAATGCGCCTGGAGGTGATGGTGGTGCGGTTGCACTTGGTTCTGTTCGTGTTCCTCGCTTGCTCTCTCGCTTGCGCGGTTGCGGCGGCGGGGGTCACGCCTCTGGGCCTTGAGCGGAAGACCTTGGTGGCGGCGGTGACCGCCGAACCGCCCGTGATAGACGGCGACCTCTCCGATGCCGCCTGGAAGTTGGCGCAGCCCTCGGGCGGCTTCGTCAGCGGCAACACCGGCCGGCCCGCCTGGGTGGAGACGACCGTGTGGGCGCTGAGCGACGCGGACCACCTTTACCTTGCGTTCGTCTGTGCGGAGCCGAGCCCGGGCGGCCCCCGCGCCCGGAAGAAGGGCGACAACCAAGACCTCTGGGGCGAGGACTGTGTGGAGTTCAACCTCGTGCCGACCGTAGCGGATGCCGACATCTACCAGATACGAGTCAACCCCCTCGGGGCTAAGGACCTGTTCGGGCGCGACGACCTGCCGCTGGACGTGACCCCGTTGCGAGCGGCGGCTAAGGTGGGGGCGGGCGACTGGCGCGTCGAGTTGGCGATCCCCTTTGAGGCGCTGGGCATACGTCGGACGCCCGCCGCGCAGATGCGCTGGCGCATCAACTTCGAACGCCTGCGCACCACGGGCGGAGAGCAAGGCTTCCACTGGCAGTACGCGGCGAGCGAGTGGTCGAACCCGGCGGTCTACGGCGAGCTGTTGATACCCGGCGCCGAGGCCGAGATCGCGGCCGCGGGCCTGGCGCCCTTGGAGGAGGCCCCGGGCGGCCGAGCGACGTTCGCACTCAAGTCGCTCGTGAGTAGCGAGCGGGAATACGTCTGCCGCGTGTTTGAGATGACGCAGCCGCCGAAAGCGCTGGGCGAGAAGGCGGTGGCGCTCCCGGGCGCAGGCCAGGCCGGCGTCGCTTTCCCGGTGAGACTTCCGCGCGCCGCCGGGCAGACGCGAACGCTGTGGGAGGTCGCGGAGGCGGCCAGCGGCGCGACGCTTTGCAGCATAGAGAGGATGATCGAGTTGCCGGAGCCAATGCGGGTGCGGATGCAGGCCCCGCGCTACCGCGGCTACGTCTTTCCCGATCTGAAGGAGGTCAGAGCCAAGGTGTCGGTCGCCGGGAACGAGGAGGCGCGGGGAGAGACGATCTTGCGCGCGCGGGTGCTCGACCAAGACGGGTCGGTGAAGGCGTCCCAAGAGATCGCCGGCCCCCCCGCCGAGGCGATGCTGACGCTGCCGGCGAAGGGCGTGGGCGGGCAGCCGTGCGTGCTCGAGGTGGCCCTGCTCGATAAGCAAAGCGGCGAGGCGCTGGCGACCGAGTCGTTCCCGCTCCGGCGCCTGTCGGCTGCGCAGGTCAAGGCGCTCCAGTACTACGTTGACGAATACGGGCGGCTCGTCCGCGAGGGCAAGCCGTTCCTGCCCATCGGCTTCTACGGCGGCAGCAGCATTGACCAACTCAAAGAAGTGGGCGCCAGCCCCTTCAACGCCATGCTCTCCTACGGCATGGACACTTGGGACGAGCAGGGCCTCAAGAACTTCCTCGACACCGCGGAGCAGGTCGGCGTGCACATGATTTTCTGCGCCAACGACCTCTACCCCGGCCCCGAAGGCACGGAGGAGCAGTGGGCCCAGGCGTGCGCGGCCGGGAAGGCGCTGGTGGAGAAGTGGAAGGATCACCCCGCGGTGATGGCTTGGTATCTCAACGACGAGCGGCCGCCGGAGATGATTCCGGGGCTGACACGCTACTACGAGACCTTCCGCGACGCCGACCCCGACCACCCCTGCTTCATCGTGCACCACATTCCGGAGCGCTATCCCCTGTACGCGCACACCACCGACATCTTCGCGCCCGACCCCTACCCCATCCCCAACTCGGTGGCGCAAGTGGGCAAGAGCATGGAGGCGAGCCTGGCGGCGCTGGACGGACAAGGGGCGGTGTGGTGCGTGCCGCAGGCGTTCGCCTGGTATCAGTACTGGCAGCCTCAGGGCGAGGCCGAGGGGGGGCGCGGGCGTATTCCGACGGCGGATGAGTTGAAGCGCGGGCGCGCGCCCACGCGCGAAGAAGAACGCTGCATGACCTGGCTGGCGCTGGTGCACGGCGCCAAGGGGCTCATCTACTACTGCTATTACGATCTCCGGGTGCTGCCCCAGTACCAGGAGATGTGGGGTTGGATGCAGGACCTCTGCGGCGAGGTGCAGTCGCTCGAGCAGGTCATCCTCTCGCCCAAGGATCTGCCCGCGCCGCGCTTGTCGCCGACGCCCAAGGAGGGCGCTCTGCACTGCCTGGCCAAGGAATACGAGGGCAAGGCGTATTGCTTCCTGGTCAACAGTGAGACCCATCCCTGGACCGGGCGCGTGCAGTTGCCGGCGGGTGTGCCGTGCGTCCGCGCGGTGGACCTGCTCAGCGGCGAGGCCCTCGACCTGCGCGGCGATTCCGTCTCCGTGCGCCTGGCACCGCTCGGGGTGAGAGTGCTCAGGCTGGAGTAAGCCTCTACCTCGGTGCCTTCCCGTAGGAGCCCCGCCTTTGGCGGGGCGACCCTCGGTCCTTGGCGCGCTCGAGGATGTAGGGGCCCCGCCTTTGGTCGCCTGAGTCTCCTGAGGCGACCAGGGTCAACTCGCCTAAGGAGAGCGGGGCACCGTGGGCGCGGGGCGGGAAGGCGGGTTCTCGGGGAGAGTTTCGCGCCAGAGACGCGTTGTGGGTATAGTCAAACCGTCCCTGGCTCGAGTGTAGGTGGTGGCGTAGGCCGGCCGGGGAAAGCGGGAGGAATGGAAGGCTAATGGAATACCGGGAGTTTGGGAATTCGGGAGTGCGGTTGTCGGCGCTGGGTTTTGGCGCCATGCGGCTGCCTTGGGAGGACGAGGACGAGGCGGTGCGGATGATCCAGCACGCGATCGAGAGCGGGGTCAACTACGTGGACACGGGGAAGTTCTATGGGAAGGGGCGATCGGAGGCGATCTGCGGGCGGGCGATCAAGCCGTATCGGGACCGGGTCTATCTGTCCACGAAGAACTACGGGGTGAGCGAGGACGCGACGGCGAAGGACTGGCGCGGGCATCTCGACCTGTCGCTGAAGGAATGCGACACGGACTACTTTGACTTCTACCAGATCATGTGGGGCGCGAACTGGCGGGAGTGGGAGGTGCTGCTCTCGCGTGGGGGTCTGGAGATGATGCAGAAGGCGAAGGAGCAGGGGTTGGTCCGGCGCTTGTGCTGCTCGTTCCACGACAAGCCGGAGAGCATGATTCGGCTGCTGGACACGGGAGAACTCGAGGGGATGACGGTGCAGTACAACTTTCTGGATCGGGCGAACGAGCCGGGGATAGCGCACGCGCGGAGAGTGGGCAAGGGGATCATCGTGATGGGGCCGGTGGGATGCGGCAGGCTCGGGTATCCGTCTCCGGAGGTGGCCAAGTTGCTGCCGGGGAAGTCGCTGGCGACGCCGGATTTGGCGCTGCGCTTTGTGCTGGCGAATCCGGGGGTGACGGTGGCGCTGTCGGGGATGTCCACGATGCAGCAGGTGGAGGAGAACCTGCGCACGGCGAACACGCTGGGAGAGATCTCGGCGGGCGAGTACCAGCGGATTGCGGCGGCGCTGGAGGAGAAGCGGAAGTTGGCTGATCTGTACTGCACGGGCTGCGGGTACTGCATGCCGTGTCCGAACGGGGTCAACATTCCACGGGTGTTCGAGTTGATGAACTATCACCGGGTGTATGGGCTGACGGCGTTTGCGCAAGAGCAGTATGCGACGATGAAGTCGGAGGCGGAGAACCCGGAGAAGCCGGAGAAGTTGAGCGCGGCGGCGTGCGTGGAGTGCGGGGAGTGCGAGCCGAAGTGCCCACAGAAGATACCGATAGTCGAGCAGTTGAAGGAGTCGCACGGCACATTGGAAGTCAGTTGAACCCCGCCTCTGGCGGGGCCTGGCACCTGGGTGTTCGAATTAGACAGTTTGGTGCCTGGCACCGGAATGTCCAAGTATGGGGGTGGGTGTTGACAGTGGAGGTGGGCGCGAATAGTTTTTGCCATGGTAGGCAAGGGGAAAGGAGAGAGTGCGATGCTGCGCTTCCAGGCTAGTGAGATAGTGGACATGGCAGTGCGGATTGAGCGGAACGGGTACGCCTTTTACAGCGGGATACTGGAGAAGACGAGCGACGCGAAGTTGAGGGGGATCTTCGACGACTTGGCGAAGCAGGAGATGCACCATATAGACGACTTTCGGCGGCTGCTGGAGGGCGTGAAGCGGTACGAGCCGGCGGAGGAGTATGTGGGGGAGCATCAGGACTACCTGGGGGCGCTGGCGGATGCGCACGTGTTCGTGAACGAGGGGGTTGGTGCGCGGGTGGCGGAGGAGACGAAGGATGCGGCAGCGGCGCTGGACGCGGCGATGAGTTTCGAGCGGGATTCGGTGCTCTTCTTCTACGAGATTCGGGATATGGTGGGCGCGGAGGACAAGAAGGTGGTGGAGGAGGTCATCCGGCAGGAGAAGATGCATCTGGTGAGGCTGAATGGGATCAAGCACGGCCTGGGAGGGAAGTAGGTGGTAGGTGGCATGTGGGGGGGGCAGGCGCGCGGGCATGCGTCGGGCCGCCCTGAAGAGCTCGGAGGCTGGGATGATCTGTCTGGGAAGCCCCGGGCCCTCGTAGGATAGCTTGAGAGTTCTCTGGTCGTCGGGGCTCCCGAAGTATATCAAGACTTCGATGGGGTGAAGACCCGCCTTGAGTGCGATTCGGCCGGGCCTCTCGCCGGTAGCCGACGGCTGATGGCCAGAGGCAGGTCCTCGCCGCTGACCCTGTCCACAGCATCACGTGCGACCGATATCGGCCGCTCGGGGCCGACCCCGCGTCATCTCACGGGCCGACCGCAGCCTCCCAAGGTGGCGTTAGCGCCGGCAGGGAGGTCCACAAGTCCCCGATGACGCGCAGGCCGGAGGTCGTCTCCTCGGCGGTCGTCATCAGGCTGCCGGCCGTTGCCGCGGCGTCCAGGGCAAGGCGCTCTTGCCTTGAGGCCTCGAGTTCACTGTCCGTGAGTCCAAGCACACCGGCGGCCTGAATCTCCTCCGCGCTGAAGCCCTGCGTGGCGAGACGTTCCTGGTACGCGCGGAGCGCTTCTTCCGAGGCGGCAATGTCCTGGATGCCTTCATCTCGAAGGACCTGGAGCACGGCGTCGAGTCTGTCGGCCACTGCGACCATGGCCTCCCCTGCTTGCCTCTTGAAGTAGACGTACGCCGCCGCCTGCAGCGGAATCCACGTTAGGTCGTTCGCCTCGACCGCACCGCCAAACCGGTCGTAGGAGACCTGCGCGGCGCGCAGCGAGGACATGAGGTCGAGCGAGGCCTCCATGAGGCTGTTGAGCGCGATGGCGCGAGCGGCGGGGAGGCTTGGCCCGGCCTGCAGCGGCGTGAAGGCTGGGCGTTCGGCAGTCGCGTACGCCTGGTAGTCCGGCCGGGGCGGATCCCCGCCGATGGAGCGGCACACCTCTCCCCAGGTCGAGAAGTTGAAGTCCAGGATGGAGCCGAACAGGCGATCGGGTATGCCAAATCCTATCTGGCCTGCAAGCGCGCCTTTGGGATCGGTGATCACGTCAACGCCCGTCTTACCGTATCCCAGCCAGCCGATCACTTTCTGCGCTTTCTGCATGGCCTCCTTGCCGGCGGAGGGACGCGAACGGCCGGATTGCCCGAGGAGCTGGCGCAAGGTGTTGCCCGGCACGGCCACCTGCTTCGAAGGGTCGAACCAAGGCAACTCTCGGCGCTTGCCTCCAAAACCGCTTTTCGACCCGCCCGGCGAGCCTCCCCAGGCCAGTGTCATGTACGGGATGAGGTCTCCAGGCAGAAGCCCTTGCGCCGCTAGCGGATTGTAGGCCAACAGCACCGCCACCGCTTCCTCGTCGCCACCAGTTGGCTCCTGCCACAACTGCGCCGACTGCGCGCCTTGGCCGACGCTGGCCAGGTCGGCGAACAAGGACTGCCATGCCTCGTACGCCAGGAGGGAGTGGTCAGACACCCACGGTTCCTGACCGCCGGCGTCGCGGCCGCTGGCCTCCCGTACCGCGCTGGCGTAGTGGGCGAGGTCAACTAGGTCGGCAATGTCCGCCTCGGCAATCGGCGGGCTGCCCATATGCTCACGCAGGTTCTTGAAGAGTGCCTCAAGTTCTTCTGTGTGCCTCACCGCGTCTTGGTAGCGCGCCATGAGGTCAGTGAAAGCGAACAACTGCTGGGCGCGCTCGTCTTGTCCCACGACCTGCCCGTAACGGTTCTTGAAATCGGACAGCCGGCTCCCCAACTGGTCCGAGCGAACCAAGGCGGAAGGCGCGCCGACCAGCGTCCACCCCACACTTTCCCAAGAGCGGGACATCGTCTCTCCCGCGCTGGAGCGGCCGGGTGCGACGAACCGGAGCGAGCGGAAGGCGTAGGCGTGCACACCGGAGTCCCACGGCACCTGAAGCGGCTCGACGCTGTCGTCGTACTCGGTCTCGATGCGGTTTCCGTGCTCGTCGCTAACGGCGGTAATGCGGCCGCGCTCGTCCGCTTCGATCTGGAAGCGCACGGGCGCGTAGACCTGGACCTGCGTCTCGCTGTACGAGTGAGGCAGGTAGCGCACGAAGAAACCGGCCGGATGGTAGGACCAGCGGCCCCGCGCTACCTCCCGGCTGCCCTCCGCAGGCGGCGCGTCCCCGACGAGCACCGCCGCCCTCTCAAGTTCGTCGAAGGGCGCGGCCGTCTGCGTGAGCAGATCCCGAAGTCTGTTCTCCGCTTCCGCGACCTGTCGCAGCAGCGGGGACAGACGGCCAAACACCTTGTCCCTCACGCTCTCCGGGAGCACGTCCAGTGCCGAACGGTTCAGGTTCTTGACTTGCTCGGGCGTCAGCAGCGTCCGCGCGGTTTCCTGGAGTTGGGGAGACAGGTCTTCGAACTTAGCGCGGGCGATGATGGCCCAGAGGAGCACCTGGATCTGCCACTGGGAAATCTCGGGATGGGTGACGGAATTCCTCAGGATGGTGCGCACTGAGTCCGCCTCGCGCCCTGCCAAGGGAGCGTAGAGATATCCGTCTCCGCCACCGGGGGCGTGAGTTCCCGCCTTGAGGCAATACGACTGCGCGACAAGTTCGTACACGCCCGGAACCAGAAAGAAGGCGCCCTCGGGCCCGCGAGGCAGTTCGGACAGAGGGCTGAGCCTCCGGGGGTTGAAGTCGTCGAGAAGGGGCACCTCGGTAAGGGCGTCGGGAAGGCCGGTGGTGACCGGAGGCTCCTGCTCGAGCAGTTTGCCGACGTCCGGCAGTTGCTCGGGCAGCCTAACGTCCGGGATCTTGGGCAATGCGGCAAGCGCAGCGCCGGACGCGGTCAACGCACAGGCAAGCACCATTGCGACAAGAAGGCGATGCTTCATCCCGCACCTCCTGCGGCTTCAACGTTGCTGCGCACGCCACCCGCGGGGCGAACTGCCCTGCAAACGGTCCTGCGCACGACCATTCCTACCTCGGGCGGTCCACGGCCCTTTCCGGCGGCGATGCAGCGTCGGAGCGGATTCTATCACACACGCGGAGGTGCGCCCGCGCGAGCACAAGCAGCCTACAACGGGCCCCTGCCGGGGGAGACGCCGCTGGTGACCATCGGCCGCGCCGCAAGCACACGCGCCCAAGTCCGCTGACCATCCGCAGGGGCACGCGCCCCCTACCTCATCGGGCCCGGGCAGCGCCTTGGGCGACCAGCCGCCTGCTCCCGAAGCGGTGCAACCGTGGCCGTCAGGCTGCGCCTGCCGGCCGTGGCGGGCCTGCCGGCCAGCGTTGCGTACCCTGGCAGTATCGCATAGCATCTGGCAGCACAAATGGGGGCAGGTCACGAGCAATGCGTCAACGGCCAGAGAAGGACCAATACTATCTGGGAATCGCGCGGGAAGTAGCGCGGCGAGGGACGTGTCTGCGGCGAAACCATGGCGCGGTGATTGTCAACAGAGACCAGATCATCAGTACCGGTTACGCCGGCGCCCCACGAGGAGCGCCTAACTGCATCGAGCTGAACGAATGTCCTCGCGAGCAGGCCAACGTTCCTCGAGGCGAACGGTACGAGCTCTGCAGGTCAGTCCATGCAGAGATGAATGCAGTCATTCATGCTGCCCGAGCGGATATGGTAGGCGGAACACTCTACCTGGTCGGAATGAGTCCAGACGGTGAGGTGGTCGAAGGAACGGAGCCCTGCCTGCTCTGCAAGCGGGTGATCGTCAATGCTGGTATCAGGTACGTGGTGGTAATGAGGCCGGATGGCACCGCGCAAAGGTTCGCAGTTGAAGACTGGATTGCCGGGGAGAAGCTGGCGCGCGACAACGACCAAGACCCCGTTGGCAGTACCCAATGAGGAACCATGCCTCATGGTGCTGCGAGTGCCCTGCCCCGAGACCGCACCTCCCCGCCCTTGGCAGTCCCACGCCTTTGCCTCCCTGCACCTCAATCACCCTGCGCGCGAAGCCGCTTGCGCTGCCAGGTACGCCTGCTGCGCACGCGTGTCAACTGCGCCCCCGGCCGTAGGAGCCTACCGCGGCGCGGACGCTCCGGAAGAAAGGCGCGAAGGAGACCCATGCCGATCCCAGATTGCCGTCCGATGAGATGCCGCGTGGGGTCGTCGGCATCCGCCGGGCCGTGGCGGCGGGGAGGTGTTGCCTCGACCGCGCCACGCTGACGTTGACGCCCGATGTGGGAGAAGGGCTCGCGACGGAGTTCATCCGGGAGACCAATGCGCCCGCCGAAGAAGCGCAGTCGTCGAAGGGAGTGGCGCTCGGCTGCAAAGCCTCACCAAAGGGGGCAGGCGGGGGCAGATGCCGGCAGCGGTCGGGCGCGCCGAGGGGCAGGCTAGCCTCGGTCGCAAGGATGAGCCCGGGGCCAGTCGTTGGGCTCGCCTTTGGCGAGGCGCTCAGCCTGCGCGGGCGTGGGCGCGACCGGGCCGCGGAGCAGGGGGTCGTCGCTCTCTTGCATCCACTGTTGCACGCGCGCGCGTAGTTCCTCGAGCAGGCCCCGATATGGTGACGCCTGAGCCAGGTTATGCTGCTCGAGCGGATCGGCCGTCAGGTCGTAGAGTTCCTCCTGGGGACGGGAAGACGCATAGTACTCGTCGCGCACCTCCTCGCCCGCTCGGCCTCGGTAGATGTCGAGAGGCAGAAAGACCAGCGGCCGGTCACCGAAGTTGAGAATGTACTTGCAGCGCTCAGTCCGCACGCCGCGCATGGGGTTGTACTTGTCGTGCCAGGTCATCTCCACAAAGACGTGCTCGCGGGGCGCAAATGGCTTTCCGGTTAGGACGGGCAGGAAACTCCGTCCGTCGAGGTTGTCGGGAATGGGGCAGCCCGCCGTCTCCAGCAGTGTGGGGAGCAGGTCAACATTACTGAGCAGTTCGCTGACTGCGACCCCACCGTCGAGCCGGCCGGGGAGGTACATGATGAGCGCGGCCTCGATTCCGGGGTCATAGCAAGTGCCTTTGGCGCGCGGCATGGCGATGCCGTGGTCAGTGGTGAAGATGAATAGGGTGTTCTCGGCCAGGCCGGTCTCCTCCAATGCACCGGCAAGGTGCCCAACGGCTTCGTCCACCGCCCAGATGAGCCCGTTCAGCCCGGCGAGGTCTTCGCGGATGCCGGGGTTGTCGGGTAGGTAGGGGAGTGGCCGGAGGCGCGTCGTGTCATCCCTCGGATAGTCTGGACGCTGGTAGGGCCGGTGGGGCTCTTGGGTGCCGACATTGGCGAAGAACGGCTGCCCGGTACCCTCAGGGACCTGATGCAGGAAAGCGCTCACGTCTTGAGCGGCTAGGCGAGCGGCCCCGGAGCCCTGGTGAAGGTGGACATGTTGATAGCCCAGCCGATGGGGGTCGGCGGATTCGTGCTGCAACCCGAACAGGTGGGTGGAGTAGCCCACCTCATTCAAGTACATAGGGAGCGTCTTCTGGTCCTGGTGCAACTCCCAACCGATGTGGGCCAGGCCCATGAGCCCGTTGTTGTGCGGGAAGCGGCCGGTGAGGATGCTGCCTCGGCTGGGAGAGCACTGGGCGGCGGTGCAGAAATGGTTGGTGAAAATCACGCCCTTGGCGGCAAGGGAGTCTATGTTGGGCGTATGCACATCCTGCCGGTAGCACCCGAGGCGCCGACCGAGGTCGTGGCAGATGAAAAGGAGGATGTTCGGGCGAAGTGCCTCACGCGATTCTGCCATTCTGAACTCCTTCCTGCTCAGACTCCACGCGGCGCCGCCGGGAGCGCGCACGGCACCGGACCGGTCACAGCGTTGCCCGCACCAGGGAGGCGAGCCTACGCAACTCACCGTTGCCGTGGGCTAGGAAACGCCGGAGGCCGGCGCAGAGGTAGTCTACGCTTTGGCGCCGCCGCGGGCACCCACCATTGCAGACCCATAGCCACTGGCACTCCCCACATGTGGGGCTGAGTCGTAGCTTGGCGTCAGCGAAGGGTCGCAAGCCGCGCAGTGCCTCGGTCAATGGCCGGCTGACGAGATTGCCCAGGCACAACTTGGGGCGCACGTAAAAATCGCAGGGATAGACATCCCCATTGTGCTCGACCACGACGTAGTCGCCGCAGCGCTTCTTGAGGACGCACTCGGATGGTTCTGCGCCGAGGTAGCGCGCCAGTATGCTTTCGAAGTTCCTCACCGCCACCCGCCCCGCTCCCTGCGCCAGCCAGGCGTCGAACACTTCGCACAGGAAGTCGCCAAAGCCCTCCGGTTCGACAGTAAAGGGCAGCGGCTTGCCATCGGGCCCGAACTCAACGACGGGTATGAACTGAAGGTACTCGAACCCCTGCTCGATGAGGGAATGATAGATTTCCCGGCCGCGGCCCTGGCTGTCTCTAGTGACTGCGCACAACGCGTTGAGCGCGACACCGGCCTGCTGCAGCAACCGCACCCCGTGCATGACCTGGCCGTGAGTGCCGGCTCCGCGGTGCAAGTCGTGGAGGTCGGCGGGGCCGTCGAGGCTAACGCCCACGGCGAACTGGTATTCGGCGAAGAGGCGGGCGAACTCGCGGTTGAGCAAGAGGGCGTTGGTCTGGACGGCGTTGGCCACCCGCTGTCCCGCGCGTCCGTAGCGCGCCTCCAGTTCGACCACGCCCCGGTAGAAGTCCACGCCCGCCAGCAGCGGTTCACCCCCCTGCCAACAGATGGCTGCCACCTCTGCCAACGGCATGTATTGTTTGAGTAGCGCCGCCAGGGTGTCCTGGCTCATCATGTACGGGGGAGAGTAGGGGACGCTGCGCGGACGGTAGAAGCAATAGTCACACGCAAGATTGCAGGCGGCCGACACCGGTTTGGCCAAGATGCTGAGCGTGTTCGGGACGGCGGTACTACTCAAGCGCGGAGGCCCCCCCGGCTAGCGTCGCGCGCCGGCGCACTCCGCCCTGTTGAGCGGCATACTCCTCTAATGCAGCGTTTCCGTGACACGGTGAGAGAGCGTGCTCCAATCGCCGTCCCGCGCTAGGGGAAGCGGCACTTGCTTAGGTCCGCAGGATCGTCCACCCGGCTCTGCCAGGCTAGGATGCGGTGGTACAGGTCCTGGATGAGGGTGCGGGCACCGGGGTCGCGAATGAGGTTGCGCATTTCCCCCGGATCCTGGTGAAGGTTGTACAGTTCGTGCTCGCCCAGCGGGCTGCAGTTAAGTTTCCACCCCTCGCGAGTGACGATGGTGCGCACCGGGTCAGTGATCGAAGCCAGGGCTGCTTCGACCGAGGCCATCTCCATACCGGTCTCCTGGAGAGTGGATCTGCCAACTAGATCTCCCATGCCGCTGTTGGGCCCGTTCCACTCGATGAGAACGTCGCCCTCGGGGAAGGGGCTGTCCCCCTGCAGGCCCGGGCGCCAACTGCGGCCTTGCAGGTGAGAGGGGAGCGGCTGACCCAGAAGGTCGAGCAACGTCGGTACCAGGTCGAGTTGGCTGACGGGGCAGGTGACGGGTCTGGGACCGCCCTTGAGCCCGGGCACCCGCAGCAGCAGTGGCACCCGTACCGCCTCCTGGTACTGCGTGCACTTGGCCACCAGGCCGTGGCTGCCCATCATGTCGCCGTGATCGCTGGTGAAGACCACGATGGTGCTCTCTTGGAGGCCGCACTCCGCCAGGGTGTCCAAGATACGCCCGACGTGGGTGTCCACTAGGCTGCACAAGCCCCAGTAGTTGGCGATCAGGCGGCGCCAGTCCGCCTCGCTGGCGAGGGGCAGGCCGCTGGTGCCATGTTTACGATGATAGTGCACAGCCAGGCGTAGTTTGAGCGGCTGCTCCGGTCCCGGTAAGGCGTGGAAGTTTGGGGGCAGCGGCACCCTCGCGGGATGGTACTGGTGGTCGCGCGGGCCGAAGAAGGGCATGTGCGGCTCCAGGAAGTTCACGTATAGGATGAAGGGACGGTTCTGGTGCTCGCGAATGAAGCGACTGGCCTCCGAAGCCAGATAGGCGGGCTTGCCGAATTCCTCGGGCAGCCGGGCACAGAAGTCCCTGCTGAAGGCCTGGAATCCGTCGGAGCCTTCCTGGGGGTGGAAGCCGCGCTCGACGAGCCAGTAGTAGTAGGTGGGGTGAGCGTTCCGGTCCCGTGCAGGCCGGTAGTGGTTGCGGTAACCCTCGGTGCTGATCCATTCGTGGAAGCCGTGTTGGGGAAAGATCTCGTCCCCTAGGTGCCATTTGCCGAAGTGGCCGCTGCGATAGCCAGAGAAGTCTGCCAGTTCAGGCAGACACTTGACGTGCTCAGGCAGGAGGATGTTGTTCTCGGTGCAGCCGCTTGCGTGGGGGTAGAGGCCGGTCAGAATCGAGGAGCGAGAGGGGCTGCACACGGCCTGCGATACGAACGCTTGGGTGAAGACGACGCTCCGGCGGGCGAGCCGGTCTAGGTTGGGGGTCTCGATGAGATTGTTGCCATAGGCGGCCATGGTGCTGGCCGCCTGCTCGTCGGTGTAGATGAAGAGGAGGTTGGGCTGGGGCATCGTTGATGGGAGCCGATGTTATGGTAGCCAAAACGCTCCACGGTCGGCAACCGAACCACCATCGGTGGACGGGCTAGGAACGGAGGCGCCGTTGCTCTGTTGGAAACACCGGGCGTCGGACGGCCAGGGCTGTAGGGTCCGGTCTGCCCGCCTCAGGAGGGCGTCGCTGTCCGCCTGAGGCGGATCTGCCTAAGGCACGACCGGACGTTCTGCGCCCGGCCCCGCCGTTGGCGGGGTCAAGGCTGAGTGTTTGGGGTACGGAGGGACGCCCTGGCGCGCTTTTCGGCGTTACCGCGCGGGCATTTCCGCGGACTCTCTTACCTTTGGGCGTTGGGAAGCGTCATAGTAGTGATGGCGCGCAGTGGGAGAGGCCCTATGCACGGGCTCCGGAGCGGTGGAGGGCGCGCCAGCGGGGGTGGTTGCGTTGGGGGCCGATAGGTGGGGGCCGATTGTTCTGTGCCTGTTGGCTTTGGTAGGCCTGCCAACAGCCGGCGCGCGGGCGGAGGGCGACGAGTGGCAGCACCCGGTGATTCAGGCGGTGAAGGCGGAACAGGCGCCGGTCATTGACGGGGTGCTAGGCGACGCGTGCTGGCAGTCGGCCCCTATGGTCGAGGGCTTCCGCTATCCCCCGAAGAAGCGTCCGGCCAGCGAGCCGACCAGAGTCTGGATGTGCTACGACTCACGGGCGGCCTACTTCGCCTTCTACTGCTACGACAGCAAGCCCGGCGAGATCGGCGCCCGCGAGACCAAGCGCAACAGCGAGGACTTCTGGTCTGACGACTGGACCGGGGTCAACATAGACGCCTCGGGCAACCACATAGCATGTATCCGAACGCGTGACCGGATCGTGCTGACGGCTTTGGACAGCACCCTGTCGGGCGGCGTACCCACCAAGACACTTACCAATCTCACATCGTTCATTGCCTGCCGAGAAAGTGACAATCCAGCCAGCCAAGGGTTTGGCTATCTAGTGATCCGGCCCTAAGCCCAATGAACGGGATGAGGAACCAAGTGCCGGACATGATACGATTGCTTGATCTCTGGCGTTTCGTGCTGCGCTATGGTTGGGTCGTCGCCTGTGGAGTACTGCTCTGCTATGGACTGCAGATCACGCGTGGCCCGGTCAACGATTTCGACAGCAGGACCTATCACGGGTGGGCGGCCTGGGCGCTAGGCGATGCTAGAGCATGGATAGACCCATCATTCAATCTGCAGCACGCGCTGCCCCGCTACCCGTTTATGTGGGAGGGCCTGGTTGGGGGTCTCGCGCGATTGACCAATGGGGCAGGTGCCGCGAGGGTGCCTAATCTCATAGCCTGGTTGTTACTGGGGTTTGCGGTGTGGAGGGTGGCCGTGCAACTGGGCGCGGACGTGGCCGCGCCATGGGCCGCACTATTGATGATGAGCAGCCCAACCGTGCTCAGACAAGTGGGGGGCTTACGGGTAGATGTGCCTATGGCTGCATTCTTTATGCTGGGGCTGTATGCAATCGCGCGAGTCTGGCAAGGCGGGGGACGAGGCGTTTGTGCCTTGGCCCTTATCAGCATTGCCGCGATGCCTGCGGTCAAAGCGAGCGGCCTGGTATATGGTGCGCTGGCTGGCGGGCTCTTGGTTGTATCACTCAGGCACCATTGTCCTCCCCATTTATTGCGTGTTGCGATCCCGGTTGCACTGGCTGTCATTCCATTCGCGGGTTGGTGGTATGCGAAGAATCTATGGGAGACGGGGCGGATACTTCACCTGGCGCCGCAGTACGGAGGCTTCCACAGTACCGTGTTCGGGATATTCGATTTTCGGGCCGCCGGTGACTATCGCCTCTTTGGCCACCTGCTTAGGTGCGAATTCGGATTGCCGGGCCTCGTCATTCTCATGGGGTGCGCGATCCTGGGCTGCATCGGATTGATCCGCAGACACTGGTGGGTTAGGCGGCGAGTGCTCTGCTCGGCAGCCGGAGCGGCTTTCCTGTTTGTTCTCTACACTGTGACGCCGCTGACGGGGAGCAACGGCAATCAGGGCTGGCACCTCACGGCCTGGGCGGGCCAGGGATTACGAATGGCGATTCCCGCCCTGGCGGTTGCCACGGTCTGTGTGGCAGTGGGGACACAGGCCTTATGTGGAAAGCGCGCGACTATTCCTGTGCGACACGGCGCGACGGGCGGGCGGCTGGCGCTGAAGCTGATCGCTTGCTTCTGATGGCGGCCCAGGGCGGTGTGACCTTGAGGAGGACTGCTTTAGTTTTACGTGCTGCTTCGTCGTCTAGGCCGAGCGGCTGAGGACTTGTTGCCACCCTAGTTGGGCTGGCTTCACTTGAGCGTCGGTGAGGTTGTGATCGCCGGCCGGAGGAAAGTGCATGTCTAGCGGACCGCGCAGGGTTTGGACGTTGGTCAGCGCCGCGCCCCTCGTGGTGCTCGCGGGGGTTCTTGTGTACGGCTATGCCCTCCGCCCCCGGCGGGCGGAGCGTGGCCCTGGCCGTGGCCAGAGCCCAGCGGCTCGGGCAGGCGGAGCCGGACGGCCAGGGTTGCATACCCCAGCAGCCTGTCATAACATCTGACACCAGTAATGGGGGCAGGGCAATGGGGCGCCTTGCCGGGTGTTACCTTGCGGCAGGGAAGAACTAGGAAGAGGGAGGTGTTAGTGTGAGCCGTTGCACTCGACTCTGGATAGGCCTGATCGCTGCAATCGGACTCTCCTTTGCCGTCCTGGGCTATCTCGGGCGGTACCACGCCACCGCTTCGTTCGCCGAGGGTGCGCCGCCGCCGTGTGCGAAAGCAGGGTCAACGATGGTGGGCGCGCCCGCGCCCGACAACGCGGTGGTGCTCTTCAACGGAGAGGATCTGAGCAACTGGACCAAGCGCGAGGGCGAGCCGGCTGTTTGGCGCATCGAGGACGGCGCCATGACCCCGGCCGGCGGCGACATCATGACTAAGGCAACGTTTACTGATTTCTATCTCCACGTGGAGTTCCGCACCCCGGACATGCCCGAGGCCACGGGTCAGGCCAAAGGCAACAGCGGAGTCTACTTGGCCGGTCGCTACGAGATCCAGGTCCTTGACTCCTACGGGTGGGAAGTCCCTGGCATGGGCGACTGCGGCGCGATGTACGGCCAGTACGCGCCGCTAGTGAGCGCCTGCAAGCCTGCCCTCGAGTGGCAGGCGTATGACGTCGTCTTCCGCGGCGCGCGCCTAGACGAGAGCGGCAACGTGCGGGAGCGGGTTCGGGTGACCGTATTGCAGAATGGCATCGTCATCCACAACAACGTCGAACTCCCTGGCGTGACCGCGGGCGCGATCGACGACAAGGAGGGTGTGCCCGGGCCGCTCCTGTTGCAGGATCACGGCCACCCGGTGCAGTACCGCAACATCTGGATCGTCCCGCTGCCGCTGCAGGGCTCGGATGAGTACGGGCCGCGCTGATCGGATCTTCTGACGCGGCGAGGTGGGGCGCATGCGAACGGAACCCGCCGGGTGCTCGGCGGCCGTCGGTCGTGTGGTGTCGGCTGTGGCGTCGCCCTGCTTGGACGGGGGACCCAGCCTCTTGTACGATCGGCGGCGGCAAGGCAGTCACGCTGCTGCCGAGGTCCGCGTGGCCGATGTCGGGCCGCGGCGCACCGCGGCAAAGGGGGCGGAACGTTGCTGAAGAGGGTGGCCTGTTTGCTGTTGACGACTGCACTATGCGGAAGCCTATGTGAGGCCGTTGAGGTGCACCAGAACTGGGAGAACGCCCTGAAGCCGAAAGGCATACCGGGGCCGGAACTGACACTCGCAGCGGGCGGCAAGTCGAACTACGTCATCCTTCTGCCGGAGAAGCCCAGCTCTCAGGAACGCAAGGCCGCATCCGACCTTGCCCTTTGGCTGCGCGAGATGACCGGCGCGCGCTTTGCCGTGGTGAGCGAGGGTGCGCGGCGCGCGCCCGCGAAGAGGTTGATCAGCATCGGGGGAACCGCGGCTCTGGCCCGGGCCGGCCTGGCCGAGGCCGATGTTGACCTGGGCGAGGAGGGGTATGCCATGGCGGTCGGCGGCGGGAACCTGTTCCTCCTGGGCGGAAGGACTCGGGGGCCCATCAACGCCGTGTACGCGCTGCTCGAGGAGGACCTCGGCTGCCGGTGGTATGAGCGGAACTCGAGCACCGTGCCCCACCGTGGCGAACTCAAGTTCCGCCCGGTGCCCAGGCATGTCGTGCCCGTGCTGGAGATACGGGACCCGTTCTACTGGGACGCTTTCGATGGCACCTGGTCGCTGCGCAACCGCACGAACAGCCCTGCGGCGCCGGTGCCGGAGGAGTACGGCGGCCACATGAAGTACGCCTTGTTCGTCCACACCTTCAACACGCTGGTTCCCCCGGACGTCTACTTCGGCGACCACCCGGAGTATTACTCGGAACTGGGCGGCGTCCGGCGGCCCGTGCAGTTGTGTCTGACGAACCCCGAAGTCCTGCGCATCACCATCGAGAACGTCAAAGCGATCCTCAGGAGGGACCCGAGCGCGCGCCTCATCAGCGTGTCGCCCAACGACGGCACGGGCTACTGCGAGTGCGCCAAGTGCAGGGCCGTAGACGAGGCGGAGGGGTCGAAGTCCGGCACGCTGATCCCCTTCTGCAACGCCGTGGCCGACGCCATCAAGGATGAATTCCCGCACGTCAAGATATCCACGCTGGCGTACCTCGACACCGCCGTGCCGCCGAAGACCGCCAGGCCAAGAGCCAACGTCGCCATACAGTTGTGCACCGACAGCCACGCTTGGCCGGAGCCGTTCCTGACCGTGGAAGAGACGGAGAAGTTCCAGAGCATCATGAGGGCGTGGGAGGCCATCGGCGCGACGATGGACATCTGGGACTACACCGTGAACTTCAGCCACTACTCGATTCCGATGCCCAATATGCCGGTAGTCACCGAGGACATCCGTTTCTTCTTTGCCCACGGCGCGAAGGGGGTCATGCTCCAGGGCGCGTACCAAGGCGCGGGCTCCGAGAACGGGATCATGCGCTCCTGGGTTTGGGCAAAGCAGTTGTGGGACCCGTCTCTGGATACGCGCGCGCTGATGCGCGATTTCATCTACGGCTACTACGGCGATGCCGCGGAGCCCATCTGGCAGTACAACGACATGCTCTGGAACATGTGGGTGGAGAACCACTCCAAGCCGCCCTCGGAGGACAAACTCCGCGGCCTGGGCATTCGCTACGGCCCGGACAGCGCTTTCCTGTCGAGGGACTTCCTTGATGGGGCGTTCAGTCTGTTCGCTCAAGCCGAAGGCCGGGCCCAGGACCCCGAGACGAGGCGCCGGGTCAAACTGGCCAAGTTGCCCATTCTCTACGTGAAGGTCTGCCAGGCGCCCGAGACGGTGAAGGGCATAGGTCCGGACGGCACGGACTACAACAGGCTGCTCGACGAACTGGAGCAGATCGTGAAGGCCGAGAACGTACGCTTCTTCGCCGAGGGCGGCGAGGACGTGCCGGGCAAGATAGCCAGGTGGCGCGAGCAGTTCGCGGAGGCCTACCCGGTGCCGAGGACGTGGCGCTTCCGCCGCGATGCGGAGCAGCAAGGGGAGGCGCTGGGATGGTGGCGGCCGGAGTTTGATGACGGCGAGTGGGCGGAGGTATCCACGGGTAGCGCGTGGTTTCGCCAGCTGGCCCCGGACCTAACGGGCCACGGCTGGGGGCGCGTGCGCTTCATCGCGCCGCAGGAACTGCAAGGCGGGCACGTCGCGCTCCGCTTCGGTGCGCTCGACGAAGGCGGCGCGGTCTACCTGAACGGCGTGGAGATCCAGAACACCAACAACCT
Organism: uncultured Armatimonadia bacterium; assembly: GCA_964528605.1. Taxonomy (GTDB): domain Bacteria; phylum Armatimonadota; class Zipacnadia; order CAZGSV01; family CAZGSV01; genus CAZGSV01. Next base: position 21,087 of record CAZGSV010000012.1, on the reverse strand, counting down.
CCCCGGGCACGAGTGGGACAAGCCGTTTGAGGTTGACGTGACGGGCGTCCTGCGCCTGGGTGAAGAGAACGTGCTCGCCGTTCACGCCCGGGCGGCGAGTACACTCGGCGGGGTCTTCCGGCCGGTCTACGTGGTGCGTGAGCCGAGCAAGCCGTAGGCAGGCCGTCTGGGGCTGAGTTCTCCTAGCCGTGCGCCGGAGCGGGCGCTGCGGTCGGTCTATGGGTGGCTTGGCGCCGACCAGTCGCCCCACAACGGCCATGCGGCAGGTTCGAATCCTGCGGGGCCCACCAGACTAGAAGTCGGAAATTGGATATTGGAGATTAGAAACCACAATGGAGTCCGAAGCGGTTTATGAGTTCAGCCTGGAGCGCGCTTGCGTGTTATAATTGTCATAGTAGCGGGTGTTGCCCGTGCAGTGATGCTGAAACGGAACGAAGACGCTGTTTGCAGAAGCCGGATATAACGAATCTTGCTTGTTTTGGACAAAGAGGCTTTAGAGAGCGAGGAAGCGAAGAAAGAGACTGCAGTACACAATCAAAATGGGATCAAAGCGCAATGTGAGGCTGAAAACATAATCTGATAGATCGGTGACGTATCATTTGGATTCTAACCACGACAGGTGATAAGGATGCAACTATACATTCAAGATCCGGCAGACCAGCAAGCACCTTTTCTTCATGAGAGGATACTTAAGGTATGCGAAGGCGCGACGCGCGGGGCGGGTGCATTTGGTTTTGTGACAACTGAGGGCGTAGACCTCTTGCTAAGAGATGAAGTGTTCATGAGGTTTGCCACAAGAGGTACTTTCAACCTGATTGTTGGGGTTGACGAAGTAACCAACCGACGGGCACTGACGGCACTCGAGGAGATGAGTGGCGAGCTGCCAGGTTTGACGGTAAGGGTTTTCTACCATAGTCTCCGGCAGCCGATCTTTCACCCAAAATGCTGCTGGTTCAGACACAGAACAAAGGGGTTTCTCGTTACGGGTTCCGGCAACCTAACTGCAATGGGACTGCGTGGGAACTGGGAAGCATTTGCCATCGGTGAACTTCAAGTGGATGCTGCTAATGCTTTGGAGGCGCAATGGATGCGGTGGGTTGAAGTGCACACTGCGGACTTGAGACCCCTGGATGATGAGGATGTGCTGGCTCAGGCCGCGAGGAACGTATGGCGGCGAAGACCCGGCGGTCCTCCCCCCACACCTGAGGAGGAAGAGCTTGAAGCTGCTGACGAGGCCGCAGCTGGTTCAACCCGATTGCTTCGAGTGTTGGTTGCTGAGATACCTCGCGCGTCAACCCGATGGAATCAGGCGAATTTTGATCTGAATACCTTCCGCCACTTCTTCGGCGCGGAACCCGGCGCAGTACAGAGAGTGGTGTTGCAGCATGTTGATCCTTTTGGCTCGCTGGAGTCACTCGAGATTCGCCCAAGCGTATCAGTAGCGAGCAGGAACTTCCGTTTCGAATTGCAGGCTGCGGCTGGGCTAATGTATCCAAGGGCAGGTCGCCCAATTGTGGTTTTCGTTGAGATTGCATCACGCACTTTCAGGTATCGACTTCTGATGCCTAGCAATCCTCAACACAGGATCATGAACTCGTTCCTGGATACCGCGGTGGGTACAGGTGGAGGCGACCGAATGCGCCGTGTCATCACGAATACGGATGTACTCCGGCAGGCATGGCCAGACTCACCACTCTGGCGGGTGCCATTGCAGGTCCAGGATTAGAATGCAACGTCACTTGATGAACTGGCAGACCACATTCGATTTCGCTGAGGCAGCAGACATGGCATTGCCACAGAGCAATTCCACCCCCGGGGGTTCCGTGGCACTGCGCCCTATCCACTATCTGGGTAGCAAGCTCCGTATTGTGGAATTGATTCGGCAAGTCATTGACAGGGTTGATGCATCCGGCGGCCCGGTATGCGATCTTTTCGCTGGCTCAGGTACGGTTTCGCGGGAACTCTCTGTTTCGCGCACAGTTGTAGCGGTGGATATTCAAGAGTACTCGAGGGTACTCTGTTCTGCACTGCTGAGCCCTCCTTCGGTCACGATGGATGCTGCGAAACATTTCTTGAGCAGAGCACTTTCGTCAGAGCACGCTTGTCGCTTGTCTTGGGCGATCGAACCGATGGCTACCTATGAGCAAAGCTGTCGGCACCAAGCCGAAATCGGAAACGTTGAGCCGCTCTGCGAGTTGCTCGAACAGGCCTCGATCATTTCATTCGCGACAGGCGGCAGGTGTTTCAACGATTCGCTACTGCACTCGGCCCTGACCGAAACCGTATCTCGACTGCGCAGGGTCGGCTTGATGGACACGCCAAGCTCCACGGCAACGCGCTATTTCGGTGGGACCTATTTCTCATACATTCAGGCGTCGCAAATAGATATGCTACTTGAAGGAGTGACATCACTTCCGCTCTCGGCGAGAGATGCATTCTTGGCGGCAGTCTTGAGCACGGCAAGCGAAGTCGTGAATACCGTAGGCAAGCAGTTCGCGCAGCCAATTCGTCCACGTTATTCAGATGGTAGGCCCAAGCCGAACCTGTCACGACGCGTCGCGCGCGACCGGATGATTGATGCTGCCGACGCGTTTACTACTTGGATAGACCGCTATCTGGCAGTGCAGCCGTCAAGCGGCAAGCACCGAGTGATCCGAAGCGACTACGCGGACGCTTTGGACGCTTTGGCGGGGGAGGTCAGTGTAGTATATGCAGATCCGCCATATACTCGCGACCACTATAGCAGGTATTACCATGTGCTCGAAACCCTTTGCCTCCGCGACTGCCCAACCGTATCAACGGTTCGCATCGATGGCGATGACCGGATAAGCAGAGGTATCTATCGAACTGGTCGCTACCAGTCGCCATTCTGTATCAAGTCAAGAGCTCCGCATGCATTCGCGGTGCTCTTTGCAAAGGTACGCCGCTTAGACGTACCGTTAGTCTTGTCGTACTCCCCGTTTGAAAAGAGCACTGGTGCGAGGCCACGGTTGATGTCTATCACGGATATTACGGAGTTGGCGCGCGCATCATTCAAGTCCGTCGAGGTCATATCTGCAGGAAGAATAGCTCACAGCAAGTTGAACCGGTCAGATATGAATAAGGCTATCTCTTACTGCGCAGAGACCTTTATAGTCTGCAAACCCTGATCCACCCAAATGAATGGAGAGGTTACGAAATTGTTGTGTTTCAAGAAGGCCTGCGACGACGCGGGCTTTGTGCGTGCGCCTGAACTAGCGTACGGCACACGCCGCAGCGGCAACATGATCGTGCAGGGCGATAACCTCAAGGTAATGAGAATGATCGCGCCTTTCCTTTCCGGGCAAGTCCGCTGTATCTACATTGATCCACCGTACAATAATCGCGAGCGCTACACGCATTACAGTGACGATCTCAGCCATGAAGCGTGGCTTCAAAGCATCACCTTACGGTTGGAGTACTTCGCGGAGCTGCTGAGTGGGGACGGCAGCCTTTGGATTTCCATCGATGACAGAGAAGTGCATTACCTAAAGGTTGCCGCCGACAGAATTCTGAATCGAAAGAACTTCGTAACCACCATTATCTGGGAGCAACGGACGACGCGTGAAAACCGCAGAGCATTCTCAAACAACCATGAATACCTGCTTGTTTACGCAAAGAATGCGCTCATTTTCCGAGAAACCCGCCATCAGCTAGACTTCACACCCGCGGCGTTGAGTCGCTACAAGAATCCTGATAATGACCCTCGAGGACTGTGGCAGTCAGTCTCGGCAAACGTGCAAGCCGGTCACGCCACACAGGGGCAGTTCTACGAGGTCATTTCTCCTAACGGCAAGCGTCACAGCCCTCCGAAAGGAAGATGCTGGGTGTATAAGCAGGAGAGGATGCGCGAGGAGATTCGCAAGAACAATGTTTGGTTTGGTAGCGAGGGAAACTGTGTCCCGCGGCTAAAGGTGTTTCTGCCCAACGGCGGGAAGGGGCTTACGCCTAATACGCTCTGGCCGGCGTCTGAAGTCGGAACAAGTAAGTCTGCGAAAAAGCACCTGCTACAAATGTTTCCGCATGAATCGGTGTTCGACACCCCCAAACCGGAGCATCTACTCCATCGAATCCTTAGCATTGCCACTAATCCCGGAGATTTGGTTCTCGATGCCTATCTGGGTTCAGGAACAACAGCGGCCGCTGCGCACAAAATGGGAAGAACATACCTCGGTATTGAACAAGGCAATCACGCAGTTACTCACTGCGCGCATCGACTTCGGCTCGTGGTAGATGGCGAGTCGGGAGGCATATCGAATCTAGTGGGCTGGAGTGGAGGCGGTGGATTTGATTTTCTTAAACTGAGAGGTGATGCATCGCCGCAGTAATGCCTTTGGTGTTTCGGCAAGCTTGTTCCCGAAACGAACCCGTTCCTTTGGACTTGAGAGAAAAGCGCCGTCACTTTTTGCGGAGGGCACAATTCCTCCACCAGCCTTCGCCAAGGCTACGGCTGGCAAGCGATCTCTAGCACCAGTGCTACCGGTCGGCGAGGCGAAGGCTGGTGCGCGCCATAGCCCGACGAAGGAGGGGCGGCGCATTCAGTCTCAGGGAGGGCCGAGGGGGTGACTGGGTTGGCCGATGATATAACGTTCGAAGAGTTGCTAGAGGCTGCAGAGGGCCACCTCGCGCCTTACGCCACACGGTCGACCGACGAAGGGGTCGAGCGGTGGGACGGCAGCCCGGCCGTGGCTACGCTCCAGCAAGTGGATTCAACCAAGAAATATCGCACCCCCTTCCAGGTGGACCGGGATAGGATACTGTACTCGGACTACTTCCTGCGCACAGCCGGCAAGACACAGATATTCACCCAACCTGATACGCCTCTTTACAAGACCCGAATGGTGCACGCGCTCTACGTGATGGACATAGCGAAGACGATCGCCCGACCTCTTCGGCTCAACGAGGATCTGGTAGAAGCGATCGCGCTAGCGCATGACATCGGCCACACGCCTTTCGGGCACGTAGGGGAGCGGGCCCTCAACCGAGAGATACTCAGGTACTTAGGGCTGGACGCTGCCGCGGGCAGCGCCATACTGGAGCGCCTGAAGTCGGCGAAGGCAAAAGCGGTGAAGCAAGATCTGCCCGGGCTCTTCTACCTCCAGCCCGAGGACACAAAGATCTTCATGCACGGCAGGCAAAGCTTTCGCATTCTAACGTGCTTGGAAGACGATAGGAAGGGGCTTTGCCTGACCAAGCAGGTCCTCTACGGCGTTGTGCGACACTCGGGAGAGTGCTCTGACGCGGCCGGCACATTCGCCATCTGCGGCTCGCAACTTTCGTGTACTCACGCGTCCTTCGAGGCTCAGGTCGTCAGGCTGGCGGACGACATCGCGTGGGTGAATCACGACTTCGATGATGCGACACGTGCCGGGCTCCTAAGCCACAACGTGTTCCAGAGCATCCCAGTTCACGACGAACATGGGGAGGCTCACAACCTGGCAGAGGTACTTGGCACTGCGAGAGGGTTGCGCCTGAGTAAGTTTGTGCAGGACATCGTACAAAACACACTCCAAATGCAACCGCGCCCCCGTGGGTACCTCGAGGGGCAAGTCCTCAGGCTCAGCACGCTAATGGACAACGCGCTGAAGGCCATGAAGGGAATAGTCGTTGAGAACTTGCACGAGGGGCGAGAACTTGAGCAGTCCAACAAGGCCGCGGAACAGTATGTGAGTGACCTATTCGGGAAGTTCCTGCATGAACATGCCAGCGAGCCCAACAGAGCCCATCGCGCGCGTCACGCGTGCGACGATGTAGTGGCTCTGACGGACACGCTGGCGGAGACGACGCACAATTGGTGGTTTAACCCCCGGTCGCACTTCGGAATGGACCTGGACATACCGGCGCTTCTTCGCGATGGCCGGGTGCAAACGCAACGCAAACTCCCTTTTGCGTAGCTTGCGTCTGCGCGGCGCCTACCGAAGCCAACGCGGGAAAGAGCGCTCGTAGTATCCCGGACTGCGATCGGCGCCGCGCCGCGCGCGAACTTGGCCGCCTGGCTGCCGCCTTGCAAGCCGAAGGCGAAATCCCAGGGCGAGGACTCGGTGGTGAAGTAGTCGGCGTAGCCGTGCGCCTCCACGGGCTCGTGGCTCAGGCCGTAGTAGTGGTAGCAGTTGCCGTGGTAGTTGTGGCTGAAGACGAGATCGCCGTGGGCGGCCAGGACGGCCTGGCGGCGCTGCTTGAGGATGCGCTCGGTCTCGCGATAGCGCCACTCAATGAAGCGCCGCCAAAGCGGCGACGACCAATTCTCTTTCTCCGGGATCTCGTGCCCGGTATCCCGCTGGAACTTGGGGCGGCACGAGGGGCAGTAGCAGTAGCCCATGAAGCCGACCATATCAATGAAGATGCCCGCGAGCGGATACCGTTCCGCCACCTCCACCATCTGCGCGATGAGGTAGTCGTTGTAGCCGGTTTCGGGGCAGAGGGTCCACCACCATCCCTCGCGCACCGGCTCCTCACCGCGGCTCTGTGCCGAGGTGAGGAAGCGCCACTCGGGGTGAGTTCTGCCTGCGTGCATGTCCCAGTAGTCGCTGAAGTAGGCCATGCACTTGATGCCCTTGGCGTTGAGCGCCGCGAGCACCTGGCCGAAGTAGTCGCGGCCTCTCAGGTTCGGGTGCTGCTTGCCCACCTTGGTGGGGTAGATGCTGAGGCCCCAATGCGACTTCGCGCACAGTTGCAGCATCTGCACGCCCGCGTCCGAGAGGACTTGCGCGGTCTTCTTGGGGTCGAGGCGCGAGAGGAAGTCCTCGCGGTTGTCGCCCCAATGGAAATCGTAGGCGATTCGCCTCATTGCCGTCCGCAGCCACTCCTGGCTCTCGGCCATGATGTGTCCTCCTCTTGCCGGCCCCCAGCGGCCACTGCGGCGAATACTATGCCGCGGATGGAGGCCCGGCAAAGGGCCTCCTCGGCCTGGGCTGTCTTTCGCCGGGCCAGTACGGGTATGATGGCGAGGCCATGGTGGGCGGGCCCCTGCTTGGGTGGCATCCGCTCGGGAGGTAGCTCAGATGCAACTGATGTGCGACGCCATTAGCGTGCTCGGCTCTCGGCACGGGTTGCTTTGGGACCCAGTTCACAGGCGTTGCGGCATCATCCGCTTTGACGCCTACCACGAGTTGCCCGAACTGCAACTGCGCGCAGGCGTAGTCGTCGAGGGCAAAGAGTATCTACTCCCCTTGTGCGCCGAGGGCGGGCAGTTTCGCTTCCACGACCAGCGCCTCTCACCGTGCACGATGACCATGATGGGGATTGACCCCGCGAGCATGGTGAAACTGAAACTCAGGGTGGTGACGCCCTTCAGACCCCGCGACGCCGCCTTCTCGACCACGCCCGTGCTCGCGCTTCGCCTTGGCGCAGAGAAACTGCCGGGCGTCTTCCGTTGGGAGCGGAAGACGGTGGACCCGAAAGAGGTGGAGATCTTCGTCGAGTTCGGCGGGCCTGCGGTCGCCGTGGAGCAGAGCAGCCCCGACTGCATTGACCTGCGTTTCGCCAGCAAGCGCACGGAGATGGGGCGATGGACGGGGCAGGAATGGGAGGCGGCGACCGAGGAGGTTCCCCAGTGCGATCGGGTCGTTGCACTCACGGGACAACTCACCGGCACGCGCTTCAGCCGGCGCGTGTCCTTCGAAGCGACAGGGGACAACGCGCTCGACCTGGCTTGGTGCGTGCACAGCGGCGCCACGCTGGAGATAATGGGGAAGCGGCACCCGTTCAAGTACGCCTCGGCTTTCGCGAGCCTTGATGCCGTCGCCGAATGGGCGCGCCGCAATCCCACCGCCATCTTGGACAACGCGGCCGCGGTGGAGGGCATCACTGCCGCCAACAACGCCTCCAAGAGCGTCAACAACCTGCTCGCGCAGACGCTGCATTCCTGGCTCACCAACACCTGGTGGGTGGAGCGCGACGGCAGGGAGTGGTTCAGCGTCTGGGAAGGCGACTGCTACTACCACTCCACGGTGGACGTCGAATACACCCAGGCGCCCTTCTACCTCGCCGTTTGGCCGGAGTTGCTGCGGATGGAACTGGACGCCTGGCCGGAGTACTCCAAGGACGGTTCCCTGACGCTGGGTGAGAAGGGCAAGGGCACCCTCTTCCTGTCTCACGACATGGGCAGCATGGAGAGCGCCAACGGCCAGGGGTATCCGCACGAGATGGAGGTCGAAGAGAACGCCAACTACGTCATCCTGTCCTACGCCTACTACAGGCGCACCGGCGACGACTCCACCATTCGCGCGCACGGCGAGACGCTCGAGAAGTACCTCGAGTTCTTGATCGCCGCCGACAGCACCGGCAACGGCGTTCCTGACCAGGGAGTCGCCAACACCATTGACGACGCTTCTCCTGCGGTGCAGTTCGGCCGCGAGCAGGTCTACCTGGCGGTGAAGACCCTGGCCGCCTTCGCCACAGGGGCGGAGATGATGCACCTGCTCGAGAGGCCGGAGCGCGCTGCGCAATACCGTGCCGCCGCGGACAGAGTCCGCAAGGCCATCGAGGAGCGCGGCTGGCTTGGCGACCACTACGCCACGCTGCTCGAGAAAGGCGGCACCCTCAAGGACCCGTGGTCGGGCGAAGTGATCGCCTGCGAGGAAATCCCCGGCTGGGACGCCGCGCACATCTACACCTGCAACGGCATCGCCCTCCTCGACATGGTGGGTTTCTCGGTGGGGCTCAAGGAGGAGCGCCTGAAGGGCGACCTGGTGGAGGCCACCAGGCGCTGCCTGCGTGAGTACGGCTGCGTCCACAGCGACTTCAGCCCCGGGCGGGCGAGCCTGCAAGAAGCCGCCGGCCTCGCGGGCGCCGCCCCCAATCCCGGCTGGATCGCAATGAACATGCTCCGCGACCTCGCCGCCTTCTACCGCGGCATAGACCTGCGCTACCTGACCGACCGCTACTGGGAATGGCAAGTGACCACCAACACCCAGCAACCGCACCTGTTCTTCGAAACCTTCGGCGGCAACAACCTCTGCTTCTACCCTCGCGGCGTCGCCATATGGGGCTTCTTCGACGCGCTCGCGGGGCTGATGATTGACCGCATCGCCGGGATGGACGAGGCGACCCGCCCGCTCCCGCAGGTGCGCGTGCCGCGGTTGCTGGATGCCGACTGGGTGCAAGGCAAGAGCGAGGTCATCGGCGGCTGACGGCGCAAGCCGCCCGATGGGCTTGTTGCGCCGTAGCACGCGCGCTATTCTCCTCCCCGTTTGCGGCAACCCCAACCGCCGCCACCGAGGGAGGATCGCCGCGTGGCAAAAGGAGACCGACACAACGAGCGCATCGCCCGCGTAGACGCCGCCACCGGCGTCTGCCAACTCTACCTCATGAAGATTCCCGACGACCTGCGCGCCCAGTTGAGCGGCTCCGCGGGTTAGCGAAAGGCAGCGCACACGCATGGCGAAAGGCACGACCTACAATCACGAGCGAATAGCGCGCACCGATCCGGCAACCGGCCGCCCGCTGTTGCAACTCACCAGTTTCCCGACCATGAGTTGGGAGATGTACTACGCCGTCAGCAACTTCGTGCGCGGCGGCCGCTCGCTGGTCTTCCTCTCCCAGCGTCGGGCTGAGCGCGGCGCGCCCTTCGACCTCTTCCGCGTTGACGTTGATGGCGCCAACCTCACGCAAATGGCCGACACCGAGGGGATGGGCGGAATCGTGGTCGCCTGGGACGGCTCGGCCGTGTGGTTCTGCCGCGAGGGGCGGTTATGGCATCTTGATCCGGAAACGTTCGAGGAGCAAGAAGCGTGCGCCCTCGAGGGCGCGGAACGGGCCGCGCACGTCTTCGCCGCCATATCTCACGACGGCCGCTACTACTTCGCGCAGACGTTCTCCCCTTCCGGTGGACCCGTACTCTTGCGCTGCGCCACCGACGGCTCCGGTACGCGCGTGCTGGCGCGCGGCCCGGAGGTGCGCCTTCACTGGCCCTGCGCCGACGCGCGCCTGGGGCTCCTGTCTCTCCTCAGGAAGCAGGGCGAGCGCTGGATCATCTACGCCGCCGACTACGACGGCGCCAACGAGCGAGCCATCGGCGAAAACGTCTTCGCCCACATCACCTGGCTCCACGGCACCGGCCGCGTGCAGGGCTGCGCCTTGCCGCCGGATCGGGCCATCTTGGTTCAGGGCGCTGGCGAGGAGAAGCCCACGGCCCTCTGCCGCGGACCGTACTTTTGGCATTCGGCGAGCAGCCTGGACGGGCAGTGGATCGTCTCTGACACCAACTGGCCCAACGAGGGGCTGCAACTCGTGCACGTGCCGAGTGGCCGATTCGCACTGCTCTGCCGCTCGGGGAACAGCGGCGGCCATCCGCAGTGGACCCATCCCCATCCTTTCTTCACGCCCGACGGCTCGGCGGTGGTCTATCAGTCGGACGCCACCGGCGTTTGCCAACTATACCTCATCAAGATTCCCGGCGATCTGCGGGCCGAGTTGAGCGGGGCGCCGGCATAGGGCGCGCCAGCCTGCGCACGCGCCGGCAGCCGCGCCTCCGTTGCGCGCGAAGCCGTTCTCTGGTAGATTTACACAGGGTAGTCGGCAGCGGCTCCAGCGGCTCTCCCCGAGCGGGGGGGCCGCGGGGCGCGTGCCGCATCGTCCAGTGGCCCCATAGTCTAGAGGCCTAGGATGTCGGATTCTCGATCCGGAGACGAGGGTTCGAATCCCTCTGGGGCCACCATTCGACTGGCGTTGGTCGTCGCTCGCTGATGTCTGGCCATTGCAGCCGCTCTGGCGTTAGGTACCGCGGCCTGCCCGCTGGTAGGGGCGGCCCTGTGTGGCCGCCCTCCTGTAGGGGCGGGCTCGCCTACGCCCGCGACGGCGCCACTGGCGGGGTCGAGAACGCAGCGGCGAGCCCCAGAGCCTGTCTCAAAGCCGCCGGCCGCACCCGCGAAGGTAGCCCTCTGCGCGCGCCGCGTTGTCACCAGGTTGTACGAGTGGGATCTTGCTTGCGCGCCGCAGGAGGGCCGCGACCTAACGCAATGAAGTGACGCCGTCATCGAGGAGTGAGAGTCAGAATGGCTGCTGTCCAGTCCCCTGAAGACCGCATTGCTCTGGCCTACTACTACATCTGGTTCACGCCTCAGGTTTGGCCGACCAAGCCGGCCGAGGGCCGGCTCGCGCTGGAGGACATCCATCCCATCCTGGGCAAGTATGATTCGGCCGACCCGGAGGTGATTGCCGCGCACGTCGAGATGGCGCAGCGCGCAAAACTGGACGCGTTTGCGGTCTCCTGGTTTCACACCCCCGAATGGACCGCGAAACTGGAGAAGGTCATCGAGATCGCGGGGCCGCGCAACCTCAAGATATGCATAGACCTCGAGGGTGATGGGAAAAAGCCGGAGGCGATCTACGAATCGCTGCTTTACTATCTGACGTCACACCGTGACGACGCACGGCTGCTCAGGAAGGAGGGCGTGCCGGTGGTGCTCATGTGGGGCACCTGGAACCAGCCGCCGGAGGTGTGGCGCGACATGTTCCGGCGGCTCGAGGCGCAAGGCGCCCCCGGATACTTCCTGCCCTCACACCAACTAGACCCGGCCTATCTCATCGCCCTGCGCGGGCTCGAGATCTACGCTCTAGTTGACATTGACGACCTGCACGCCTTCTACCAGAATCTGGCGCTCAAGGTGCGCGCTTTCGACGACACGCCCGAGGGGAAGCGCCGTCCCGCGCAGTTCTGCGGCACCATCATGCCGGGATTCGACGAGCGGAAGATAGCGGGGCGCGAATCCGGCCCGGGGGGGGCGGGCTGGCGCGGCCGCGAGAACGGCGAATACTACCGTCGGACCTTCGACGCCGTTATGGCTGCGGGCGCCGACTGGCTGCACGTGACCAGTTTCAACGAACTCGACGAGCACACCCACATCGAGCCCACCGAGGAGTTCGGCTACCAGTACGTAGACCTGACGGCGGAGTTCGTGGAGCGCTTCAAGGCGGCCGGCGGGGGGGCGGGCACTGCCGGCTCCGGCTAGTGGGTCGGCTGCCTGGAGGCGCGGCGGTCAAGCGTGCGCCGGTCACCCGTGCGCCGGTCACCCGTGCGCCGGTCATCTCTGCGGCGGTCTTGGCTGCGACGATCTCTTTGGCGCCGGTTTTCTCTACGGCGGTCCCGCCTGCGTCGCTCTTCGCTGCGCCGGTTCTCCTGACGACGCTCGTCCCTGCGTCTCTCCTCAGAGGCTTCCCCCTCCTGGTTCGAAGCCACGCACACCACGCCAGCCCAGAAAGCGGTGCCTGAGATGCCAGTCACTGCGGCCTCCTTTCCAGCCTGCCGCCTCGGCTTCTCTCGTTCGGACTTGCGGCAGCCGGACTGTCGTTGCCGTGGGAACCCCGCGGCCCTCTGCAGAGCACGGACAGAAGGCGGGATCACCTATGCAGTCAACCGAGGCAGCCGCGGGCGCGGTTCAGCGCGATCGCCCGGCGGCTCGCCGGCGCAGGGGGTGCGCTCTGCTAGCAGTAGACGCCGTGCTCCTCGACGGTCTCGACCATGGCGCGCAGGTTCTCCCACTTGGCGTCGGCGGGCACTTCGTCGCCGGTGACCATCACATAGCCGCCGCCCTCCATCCCCTCGCGCAGGCAGCGGCGCGCCTCCTCGAGCGCCTGCTGGTAGGTCCCGCGCGCCAGCATCACGGAATCGAAGTTGCCCATGATGCAGATGCGGTCGCCGTAGAGGCGCTTGGCCTCCGCCATGGTGAGGTCGCCCTGGTTCTGCTCGAAGGTCTCGATGAAGTCCGGGCCCGCGTCCACCATCATCGGCAGCAACTCCCGGATGCGCCCCAGCGTGTAGAGGCCGATGTACTTGCCCGGGACGCTGTGCACCAGGTCCACCGCGCGCTCCAACTCGGGCAGCGCCCAGCGCTCGAAGTGCTTGGGCCCCATGCGCGAGCCCGTGGCCCAGCAGACGTCGTAGTAGAGCACCTCCGCCGGTGACTGGAGGAAGGCGGCGACCTGGCGGCTGACTATCTCCTGCGCGGCCTCGAAGACGGCGCCGAGGACGTCCGGGCAATCGTAAAGGTCCATGAGCAGCCCCTCCATTCCGCGCGCGCCGCCGACCTGCTGGTAGACGCCGCCCAGCGACGCGCTGGCCACTCCCTCTTCCGCCATCACCTGGCACGCGCGCGTTATCTCCGACAAGTCGGGCGTGGCGCCCTCGAGCCAGGCCTCGAGGTAGGACTGGTAGATGGGCCACTCCTCCGGCGACTTGACGAAGTACTCCACCGTCTTGGCCACCAGCGGATCGTGAGGGATCATGCCCGAGAGCTCGCGGGAGATGAGGCGGCCGGTCGGGGTGATGATGGTGCGCTCGGAGGTTCTACGGCCATGGGGCCCCTCGGTAACCCGCGACTCCTGCGCGTAGCCCGGCGGCAGTTCCGAGCGGCATCCTATGCCCTGCGGCCCGCGAAACGCGATTGAGCCCAGGCGCTGGTGGACCTCGAACACCGCCTCCCAGTCGCCGCGGCCCAGCAGTGTATGCGCGTAGCGGCAGTGGATGAGGGGCGAGACCGGCACCTGGTCGGGCACGCCCCCCCGTAGGGCCGTGAGGAACCTCTCTCGCTTTGTCACCTGAACCTCCTAGCCCGCGCGCTCTACGGCGGCATCGAAAGCGGCGTCCGCAACCTCGAGCGTGCGCTCGAGGTCCTCCTCGGTGTGCGCCAACGAAATGAACCACACGTGGCCGGGGTGCAGTAGCACCCCCTGCGCGATGACCTCCGCGTAGAACTCTTCGCGCAGCCGCTTCACTTCCTCCCCCTCCCCCTGGAAGCGCATGAAGGGCATGGGCGGCAGCGGCTCCGCGCGCGCCTTGGCGTCAATGCCGTGCTTGGCGGCCAAGGCATTGAGGCCGGAGATCAAGCGCTCGCCCATCTCCCAAATGTGCTCCAGATTGCCCGGCTGCTCCAGCACCTCGATGGTGGCAAGCGAGGCCGCCATGGAAGCGGCTTCGCCGTTGAAAGTGGCTGAGATGTGGACCTCGTCGGCGGCGCGCATGACCTCCGCGGTACCGGCGAGGGCTGCGATGGGGTAGCCGTTGGCCATCGCCTTGCTCAGCGTCGTCAGATCGGGCGCAATGCCCAGCCGCCCCTGAATGCCGCCGAGCCCCATGCGGAATCCGGTCTTGACCTCGTCGAGGATGAAGACGGCGCCGTGGCGGTGGGCGAGGTCAATCAGTCGGCGGAAAGTATCGGCCTGGGGCGGGCAAACGGTCTCCGGCGCGACGATCACAGCCGCGAACTGGCCGGGGTGGGCGGACAGGGCGGCCTCGAGCGTGTCCGGCTTGGCGGCCTCAAAGGCCACGGTCTGCCCTTCGAGCGCCGCCGGCACTCCCTTGGCGCCCAGGTTGCACCAGTCGTGCCAGCCGTGGTAGCCGCAGCGGGCGACGCGCTCGCGCCCGGTGTAGACTCGCGCGACCCGGACCGCGGCGCTGGTAGCATCCGAGCCGTTCTTGAAAAACGTGGCCATCTCCGCGCTGGGGATGTGGCTGACCAGCTTCTCCGCGAGCGCGTTCTGGAGCGGGTGGTTGAAGGTAAAGACGATGCCTTGGCGCAATTGCCGGATGGCCGCCTCGTCCACGCGCGGGTGGGCGTAGCCGAGGATGATAGGGCCGAGCGAGAGCGAGTAGTCAATGTACTCGTTGCCGTCCACGTCCCAGCAGCGGCAGCCGCGGGCGCGCTCGAGGTAGACCGGCGAGCGCCCGTGCAGCAGTGGCCGGCGCGAGGCCTGGACGCCGCCAGGAATGATCTTCTTAGCCTCCTCGAACATCGCGTAGGAGCGCTGGTAGCGGGTGGATGTGCTCATGGCTCACCTCGGCAGTTGGCGACAGCGTAGTATCGAGTGGCGGCCAGCGCCCGTCAAACCTGTGCCGCAGAATGGCGGCTTGTTTGCGGCGGGCGCCGGGCGAGCCATCACCACCTTGGTGCTACAGTTCGGTGTGCCGTTAGATGGCGGCTTGCTTGGGGCGTGCGCGGCTCTTGACGCGGCGGGGTAGGGCTGCTGTACTTGGGTAGGCAGAGGGCCCGTAGCTCAGCGGCAGAGCGCCCGGCTCATAACCGGTTGGTCGCAGGTTCGAATCCTGCCGGGCCCACCAGTTCTGTCCTCTGGTGTCCCCCCCTGTCCTCGCGTACCGCAGGCCTCCGGGTACGGATCGAGCGCTGGCGCACACAGTACGACACCGCGCGCACCCAGCGCCTTGGGCTCTCGGCCGCCCCCCTGGGACCCGTCCAACCCCGGCCATCAGGCTACGCTTCGCCTGCCGGCTGTGGCGGGCGTGTGGGACGCGGTTGCGTGCGCCAGTACTGTGACATAGAATGCGGCGCAGCCAAACGGGGGCAGGTCACAAGAAACGGAGGCAGGGAGATCCAAGATGCGTGGAATGTGGATTCTGCTGGCGGTTTGTCCCTTGGTGTTGCAGTTGTCCGCCGGGGCTGAGGGCGTCCCCGTGGAGTCGTGGGTGTCCTCGAGCGACATGAGCCGGCTGCTGGCGCCGCAGCCGCAACTCACGTTCCGGAAAGCGGGGGCCGGAGACAAGGCCGAGGTCACGATTGACGAGACCAAGGCCTATCAGGCAATCCTCGGCCTGGGGGCGTCTCTGGAGCACACCACGTGCGCCAACCTGTGGCGCCTCGATCCGGCCGTCCGCGCCGAGGTCATGGAGCGTCTGGTGTCACCGGACACGGGCATCGGCATGAATACCATGCGCATCTGCATCGGCACTCCGGACTTCACCGGCGAGCCCTGGTATTCCTACGACGACATGCCGCCCGGTGAGACGGACGAAGAACTGGCGCATTTCTCCATCGAAAAGGACCGCGCCTACATCCTCCCCGTGCTCAGACTGGCCCTCGAGAAGAACCCGGACATTCTCTTCTACGCCTCGCCGTGGAGCCCGCCGGGGTGGATGAAGACCTGCGACGACATGATCGGCGGTCATCTCTATTCCAAGTACTACGGTGTCTACGCCCGCTACTTCGTCAGGTTCATACAGGCGTATCAGGCCGAGGGCATCCCTATCTACGCGGTTACCGTCCAGAACGAGCCCGGGGTCAACAAGCGGGAGGACGTGCTCAGTTGGTGGTACCCGTCGTGCCAGTGGTCTCTGATCGTCGACGAGGATACCTGGTGGCCCGTGCCGCTAGAGATAATGGGCCATGCCGAGCGAGACTTCATCCGCGACCACTTGGGCCCCACTTTCGAGCAGCACGGCATTGAGACGGGGATCTGGTGTTATGACCACAACTTCAACAACCTCTGGTATCCCAGGGCCATCCTGAGCGACAAGGAAGCCGCGCGGTACGTGGAGGGTACGGCTTTTCACCCCTACGGCGGCGACCCCTCGCAAATGGGTGCGTTTCACGACGAGTTCCCGGACAAAGACGTCGTTCTCTCCGAAGGCTCCGCGTTTGGGGTAACCGGCGCCGTTAGGATCATGGCGTATCTGCGGAATTGGGCGAGGACTTACAACGCCTGGGTCACCGTGATCGATTCGGAAGGCAAACCCAACAACGGCCCCTTCAAGACCTCGAACACGTGCGTGACGATTGACGCCAACACCCTGGCCGTCTCGTACCACTTCGACTACTTCATGTACGGCCAGTTCATGAAGTTCATCAAGCGCGGCGCCGTGAGAATCGACTCCGGAGAGTCCGCCAAGCAGTTCGCCCAGGTGGCCTTCAGGAACCCGGATGGGACCATTGTGCTGGTCGTGGCTAATCCGCAATCCGAAGCACGGCACTTCGAGGTGTTCTGGAAAGGCATGGCGCTGCAGGCTGACCTCCCCGCTCAGTCGGTGGCCACGTACCGCTGGCCGGGATGAGCCGTCTGTGAGCGGGGGGGCCTCGCTCGCAGGGGGCAGGCATCTCAGGTCCGGGAACCCAAACGAACAAGGAGGAGCCGCCGATGAACGCGCTTTTGGGAGTTGTGGCGTGCATTGGGGTGAGTGTGTCGTCCGCCTTTGCCGCGGGGGGAGGGGCGCTTCCCAGTCGCTGGTATGACGTGCTCTCTCAGGGGGCGCGC
The DNA here is from genome assembly GCA_964528605.1 of uncultured Armatimonadia bacterium. Classification (GTDB taxonomy): domain Bacteria; phylum Armatimonadota; class Zipacnadia; order CAZGSV01; family CAZGSV01; genus CAZGSV01. The sequence continues at coordinate 4,089 of CAZGSV010000012.1, read as the reverse complement.
GGCGACGGGGTCGCCAAAGACACCGAGGCCGTTCAGCAAGCCATTGACCGCTGTGGAGAGAACGGGGGGGGCACGGTGTTCTTCGGGCCGGGCACCTACCTGTGCGGGAGTCTGCACTTGAGGAGCGGCGTTGTGCTGTGGCTCGATGGGGGCGCGACCATCAAGGGGAGCGAAGACGAGCAGGACTACGACCCGTACAACGAGCCCGGGTTCAAGAGCGACTCCGAGGTGATCACCTCGCGCTTCCGTTACGCACTCATCAGGGGAGAGAAGGTCGAGCGCGTTGCCATCGTGGGGCAGGGCACCATAGACGGCAACCGTGGCAAGCGCGATCGGCCGAAAGTCCTCTCGTTGGTGCGCTGCAAGTACGTTGATATCAAAGGAGTCACCTTTAGGAATGCGAGCTTTTGCATCAGCCTGCTGGGCAGCGACGGGGTAAACATAGAGGGCGTGAAGATCCTCAACGCCTACGCCGACGGGATATCGGCAGATTGCTGCCGCGACGTGCGCATTGCGAACTGCCACATCGAATCGAAAGACGACGCCGTCGTGCTCAAGACCACCTTCTCGCTGGGCGAACGGCGCGCCACCGACAACGTCGTCGTCACCAATTGCCTGCTGTCCACCGAATGCAACGGTTTCAAGATAGGAACCGAATCGAGCGGCGATTTCAAGCGCATCGCCGTGAGCAACTGCGTGGTGACAACGCACGAGGGGCTGCCGCCCACGGGCGGGGTGTGCGTGGAGACCGTGGACGGCGGCCACGTGGACGGGGTCGTGGTCTCCAACATCACGATGCGGAATGCCCGCGCGCCCATCTTCATCCGGCTGGGAAACCGCGGACGCGATATGGACACGCCCGTGCCCGGCACGTTGAAGAACGTCATCATGAGCAACATCACCGCCACGGGCGGAACAATCGCCTCGACGATCACGGGCATACCCGGTCACAACGTAGAGAACGTTGTCCTCGACAACATCCAACTGCACTACGCGGGGGGCCTGCCGTATTGCTCGCCCGAGGAGGCCGTGCCTGAGATGGAGGCCGAATACCCGGACCCGGAGATGTTCCAGGCGTTGCCCGCCTACGGGCTCTACTGCCGCCACGTGTCTGGACTTACGCTTTCCGACGTGCAACTAGGATACGAGGATGCGTTCTACCGTCTGGCGGAGTTGAACTACTACGACATCAAGTGGGTGACCGAGTCGGGCATACCCGAGCCTTCCGCGCCGGGGCGGCCCGGCCTGGCGCTGATGTGCGAAGAGGTCGAGGCGTCGCGCGTCAGCGGCTTGCGCGCCCGCCCCTCAACCGGAGATGACGCCGTCATCAGGCTGGTGAACGTGCGCGACGCGCTAGTGCAGGGCTGTATGGCATCGGAGGGAACCGGGACCTTCGCCGAGGTTGTAGGCAAGGAGACCGCGCGCGTGCGCTTCATCGGAAACGACCTCAGCAGGTCGGCGCAGCCGTTCTCACTCATCGAATGCAGTCCAGATGCGCTTGTGGAGGTGGCGAACGTGACCAAGGGCGTGGGCGCCCAAATCGCGGAGCAGACCGAGCAGCGGGGCGAAGCAGTACCCGCGGTGCGGAATCAGGAAGAGGGGGAATGCTCGTCCCCCATAGTGGAGCGCCTTGGGAAAGGCCTGTTGCCATCCGGGCCGGGTAGCACGGCGACCAATCCCAAGGACGGGGCACAGATGGTGTGGATACCGGCGGGGCGGTTCACGATGGGGATGGAGGGGTCGGCAATAGATGCCCTGTGGGAGCGGATGGGATTGGCAGTAGAGTTGAAGTGGTACGTAGAGGAGGAGTCCCCCGCACGCGAGGTGTATCTCGACGGCTATTGGATCTACAAGCACGAGGTGACCAACCAGCAGTACGCTATGTTCGTGAGTGAAACAGGACACCGGCCGCCAATCCACTGGGCGAATGGGAAGATTCCTGATGGGCTAGAGCAGCATCCTGTTGTGAACGTCTCGTGGGCAGATGGGGCGGCTTACTCCAAGTGGGCTGGCGTGCGGCTGCCCACGGAGGCAGAGTGGGAGAAAGCGGCTAGGGGAACCGACGGTAGGATCTATGTTTGGGGGAACGAGTGGGTGCCCGGGAAGTGCAACGCATGGGGTGACGAAGACGGCTTCGAGGAAACCGTTGCCGTGGGCAGTTTCTCGGACGATGCCAGCCCCTATGGGGTGATGGATATGGCTGGCAACGTGTTCGAGTGGTGCAGCGACTGGGCCGGTGCGCGATACCCCTCCGAGGGGCTTGTCCGGAACCCGACCGGCCCGCCCTCTGGTGAATACCGCGTTGTGCGAGGCGGCTCGTGGAGCGCCACTCCCTATGCCTGCCGCACGACGCATCGCCACGCGCTTGTTCCCCCCATCAGGATCGGCAACCTCGGCTTTCGGTGCGCGGCGGCCTGCAACTCTGTGAGCCGGTAGCGCAATCCGCCCTTGGCCCTCTCCGAGAGCCTTGCCGATACCGTCGCGACTGCCCTAAGAGACCGGTACATTTCGAATACTTCCTTACATGAGGCAACGAACTAGTTTCAGATACTTTTTGCCTGAGGCAATTCGGGGGGTGGACGCCGTTCCTCGGAACCTGATACCATACGGAATGCCCAGAAGGCGCACTACCATCAAGGAGTGATGTGGATGTCTCGAGGATACTGGAGGGCCTTCTTGCCGCTGGCGGTGCTGTCCGTCGCGCTGGCGCTCTTGGCAGCGGGATGTGGCTCGTCGCGGGACGGATCAGGGAGCCCGGGAAGCGAGACCATATCGGTGGGTCCGGGCCCTGCGGGGCCGCCTCCAGGTGCAGGCGAAGCGGTCCCGGACCAGATCATCGTCAAGTTCGCCACTGGCACGCCGACCGAGGCGATGACCGCGTTGCACCGGGCGCAGGGCGCTGCGGTGAAGCGCGAGGTGCCAAACGCCTTCGTCGTCCTGAAGGTACCTGCCGGCACGGCAGATCAGGAAGTCGCCGCCTATCGCAAGAATCCGAACGTCGAGTGGGCCGAGCCCGACTACATCGCCTACGCCCTGGCGAGCGTCAACGACATCTACTTCAACTACCAGTGGAACTTCTTTGACTACGGCACGCCCAGCGGGTCCGCCGTCTCCAACTTCGGCGTTCAGGCCCCTTCCGCCTGGGACCAGAGCACCGGCTCCGGCATTGTAGTAGCAGTCCTCGACACCGGCGTGGCCTACGAGGACTACGCCGGTTCTCCAGGCGAGCCCTTCGCGCCCTACTACCGGGCTCCCGACCTCGCGGGCACCACCTTCGTCCCGGGGTACGATTTCGTGAACGGGGACATTCACGCCAACGACGACCAGGCCCACGGCACTCACGTCACGGGCACCATTGCGCAGACCACCAACAACTCCTACGGCGTGGCCGGCATCGCCTACGGCTGCCAGATAATGCCGGTCAAGGTACTCGACTCCAGCGGCTCAGGCTCGTACTCGGACATCGCCTCCGGCATCTACTGGGCGGTGGACCATGGGGCCAAGATCTGCAACATGAGTTTCGGAGGCTCCTTCACCAGCCTAGCCCTCCTGCAGGCCGTGAGTTACGCGCAGAGCAAGGATGTCCTGCTTGTGGCCTCGGCCGGCAATAGCGGGGGCGGCAGCGTGCTCTACCCGGCGCGCGCGCCCTGGTGTATCGCCGTGGGCGCCACCCGGTTCGACGGTCAGAGGGCCTCCTACTCCAGCTATGGGCGCGACCTGGATCTGGTGGCCCCCGGCGGCGATGTGGGTGTTGACCAGAACGGCGACGGCTACGGGGACGGCGTCCTGCAGCAGACTTTCGCCGCCAGCCAGCCCGGCAACTTCGGCCTTTGGTTCTACTCGGGCACCTCCATGGCGGCGCCGCACGTCACGGCCGCTGCGGCGTTGGTTTGGGCCGCCAACCCGACTTTCACCGCCAGCCAGGTGAGGTCCGCCCTCGAGAGCACCGCCAAGGATCTCGGCGCCGCCGGTCGCGACAACTACTACGGCTACGGCCTCGTCAATGCGGCCGCCGCTATCGGGGCTCCCCCCCCTCCTCCTCCTCCGCCGCCGAGTGATACCCAGCCGCCGGTGGTCACCATCACCAAC
>CAZGSV010000011.1:0-60333 GCA_964528605.1 uncultured Armatimonadia bacterium | reverse complement strand
TTGCTCAAGGCGGGCGCCTGGCAAATGCGCCAAGGTGCCGCGGGGCCAGCCGGGCTGGAACGCCTCGGCCTCCGCTTCAGTACTCTCGCCTTACTCGTGCACAAGACAGTCTCCGCCCTGGCTGAGGAGGATCGGGCCAGGGAACGGGAAGTCTTGCTCGACGACATCCGCAACTACTCCGATATCGTCAACCGGGTCGCGGACGGAGTTTGGCGGTACGACGCCAACGGCCGCATCACCTTTATGAGCCGGCGAGGGTACCGGATGTTCGGCTTGGCGCGCGGGCAACTGGTGGGGCGCAACATCGTCGATCTCGTCCGGCGCTACGCCGTTCCCGAAGACCGACCCAGAGTCGAGGAGCAGATCGCCGCTCGACGGCAAGGCAAGCGAGGAGTGTACCTGCTGAATTTGGAGAGCCCCTCGGGGCGTCGAGTGAGCCTGCTGGTGCGCAGCGTGCCCATAATCCTGGACGGCAAGTTCGGGGGGGGCACCTCCATCGTCGCTGACGTCACCGAGATGCGGCGCTTGCACTACCAGCGTGAGATGCTGGGCCGCGTGGCGGACGCTGCCGGCGTCGGTGTGATGGTGGTAGACAGCGGATGGCGCGTGCTGTCGTGCAGCCCGGCCGCGGCTGAGATGCTGGGACGACCGCAACACGCAGTGGCGGGCTCGCGGCTGCGCCTGCTGGCCGGCAAGCAATGGCCGGTGCTGAAGGCGGCGCTCAGCGCCGCCCTTCGGGGCCGACATCAGCCGACCCAACGGATGACCTGGCCCCACCCCACCAAACGGGAGGTTCACACCAGCCTGCAAGTGGTGCCCGCCGCCCCCAGCCCCGGCCAACCGTCAGTGGCCGCGCTGGTGATCCGGGATCTCACCCAAGAGACCGCCCTTCAGGAACGGCTCGCGCGCCAGAACCGGCTTTGGCAGGCTACGGACGCGGTGATCGAGGCGACCGGGGGCAGTCTGGAGCCCCAATGGGTGATGCAGGCCGCGGCGGACCGCATTGCTGAAGTGCTGCCCGCCGCCTACGTAGCCATTTTCCTGCTCGACGCGGAGGGCTCTGCGCTGCGCCTGCAGGCTCACCACGGCCTCAAGCCCCAGCACCTACAGCACTGGAGTTACTGCAAGGTCACCTTGCGGCGCGTGGATGCTTTGGTGCGCGAGGGGACGCCCATCTTGGCCTACGACGCGAAGTCGCAGCCGACCGGCACCGCGCGCCTGCTCGCTCGCACAGGGCTGCGGTCAGTGGTCTGTGTGCCGCTGCGGGTGCGGCAGACGACGCGAGGAGCGGTCGCCATCGCCGCCAGCGAGCCACGCGCTTTCGAGTCGTACCATTTGCGACTGCTGCAAGCCATCGCCGACCGCCTGGCCGGGGCCATCGAGAACGCGCGCCTCTACCAGGAGGTCAACACGCTGGCGGTCACGGATTCTCTCACGGGCGCGTTCAACCGCCGTTACTTCGAGGAGCGTCTGGCCCGCGAAGTGCAGCGCGCCAAGCGTTACCACCATCCGCTCTGTTTGGCCATCACTGACGTCAACAACTTCAAACGGGTGAACGATACGCTGGGCCATCCCGCGGGCGACCGGCTGCTATGCAAGTGCGTGGAGGCGCTCGAAAGCACCATCCGCGATGCCGACCTGCTCGCCCGCTACGGCGGCGATGAGTTCGCCGTGATCCTGCCCGAGACGCCGCCGGAGGCGGCGCTGGCGGTGGCCGAACGTATGCGCCTGGCCGTGCGCCAGCATTGCGCCAAGGAACGCCTTTACCGCGGCTTCGGGGTCAGCCTAGCCGTGGGCATCGCGGCCATGCCGCTGCACACGCAGGACACGCAGGAGTTGATCCTGCTGGCGGACAACGCCCTGCTCCACGCCAAGCGCACGACCGCAGCCGGCCCCGTGATCTTCACGCCGGACATGCGCGTGCGACCCCTGCCCCACCGCTCTCAGCCTTCCTCGTCCCTGGTCTCGAGGCGGCGGCGCCGCGCCACCAGATAGGCCCAGACGGCCAGCGCCGCCATTACGCCGAAGATCAGCCCATCCACCAGCAGTTCGGCGCCTACGTACCGGTAGGCATGACTCACTTCCTGCTGCCAGCGCCTCTCGAACTGCGGCAGCGTCTCGCCAGTGGCCTTCTTGAGCGCCGCGCCGAAGCCGGCCCCGCGGCCCACATCGGCCAGCAACTCCTGTAGGCCCTCCCAGCCGGTCTCGTCGAGCAGCAAGAGCGCCGCTGACTCCGCCTCCAGATAGGCCACGCCGGAATCCTCGTCCGTTGCGGGAAAGCCCTGGCGCAAGGCGCTCAAGGGTATGATGCGTCGGCGCTGCGCCACCCTTCCCAAGAGCGCGCCGACCTGCCCGACCGAACGCTCACCCGCTACCTGAGCCAGACCCTCGTTGAACCACAGCGGCAGCGCCTGCACCTGGGTCCCGAGGCCCTGAGCCAAGACGGCGTGGACGATCTCATGGCCCAGCGCCTGTTCGGCCGCCATCAGCGCGCCCGAGGTGTCCGCGTGGATGGTGTTGCCCGTCTGGGTGGCCACACCCACCGCCAGGCGCGGGATCTCCTTGCCCATGGCCGCGACGAACGCACGGTGATTGGGGTAAAGGATGAGCAACACCGTGCGGTGTAGGCGAAGCCCGAGCCGGCCTTCGATGCGCTGCGCCTGCTGCTCCGCCATGCGCACGATGCGACTCCTGTCCTTGGCTGAGACCTCGCCGGCCGCAAGGAACGCGGCGCGCGCCTGCTGCGCCCAGCACACAGGCGGGAGCAGCGCGCCCAGCAAGCAAGCGCCAAAGAGACCACGCACCACGGACGATATGCTACCGCGCGGCGCGTAGGGAGCGCCAACGCTACCCTCGAGTGGGAGCGGTGCCGTAAGGGCGTATCGCGATACGCCCCTACCGTAGGCCGCCGGAACGGCCGCCCCTACAGCGTCAGCGGTCAGCGAGGATCGTCAGCTGGGTGAAGCGACGGGGCGCCTAGGCAGCCGGTCGCGGGCGACGAGAGAGCCGACGGCGGAGCAGGGTCCACGAGCAGCGGGCGGTGATGCTGACCAGGGCCACGGCTTTGCTGGTGAGGTTCACGAACGGCGTTACCAGGCCCCGTGCGGAGAGGTGCGGACGGGCGAGCAGGTGCCACTGATCCGGCGTGGGACAAAGGACCACGCACCGCGCGCCACTCAGAACGCCTAAAGCCTTGAGCGCCCTACTTCCCCCGCCTCCGAGCGGTATCAAGCACACGGCAAAGCGCCTCTTGCGGACGGTTCGCAGCGTGGCCAGCCGGCCGAGGCAGCCCGCGCGCGCAATCAATGGCTCAACCTCAGAGACCGTCTGGGAAACGCCACCGGCGAGCATGCAAACGCCCACCTCGCCCCCCCGTCTGCGGATTTCGCCAACCAGCGCCTGCGCGAACTCCGCGGAACACGAGCCCACCACGAGCGCGCTCTTTGCGCGTTGGGGCCACCAGTCGGCCTCCAGCGGACGCACGCGCGAGGCGATGAACCTGGAAAGCATCCCGCGCACGAGGCTCATGTTCGCGAGCGCACCCTCTCGACCGCCTGCCGGTAGACGCCGAGGAGCCGACGGGCCAAGGCGCGGTAGTCGAACTGCTCCTCTACCAGTCGCCGCGCCCGCGCTGCCATCTCCGCTGCTTGGTCCGGATGCTCGAGCACCTCGGCAATGGCGCGCGCCATCTCCGGCGGCGAATCAGCGAGACGGAGATGCTCCGGGTCGCGCGCCGGAATGCCCTGCGCGCCCAGCGTCGTGCTCACCACGGGCAGCCCCGCCGCAAACGACTCAAAGATCTTCACGCGCACGCCCGCGCCCACGAGCACCGGCACCACCATGAGAGACGCTTGGTGCAGGTAGGGGGTCGTGTCGGGCACGGTGCCTACCAAATCGACGGCCTCGTCCGCCTTGAGCGCCGCGTCCAACTCCGGCGCCACCCGCGGCAGTTCGTGCTCGGCCCGCGACCCGACCATCTGGAGCCGCGTGCTCGCCCGCAGCCTGCGCAGGATCGGGAAGACCTCGCGGTAGAAGAAGCCGAGCGCGTCCAGGTTGGGCATGTGGCTCATGTGGCCGAGGAAGAGCACGGTGTCCGGCTGGCGCGGGCCAGCGTGGAACGGCATGAGCTCCGTGTCCACGCCTGTGGGCACGCACTCGACCCAGACGCCGGGAAGAAAAGACCGCAGTTGGGTGGCGTCCCGCTCGGAGACCGCGATGACGCAGTCCGCCGCCCGGCACGCGCGGGTCTCGTAGTCGAGCATCTTCAGGTACTCCCAGTAGAGCGAAGCCTTGCGTTTGCCCCAGGGCGCGCGGCGCGCGTGCCGGTAGAGCGACTCGAAGGCGATGTCGTGCTCCGTCAGGCAGACGGCGGGGGGGGGAGCGTCGCCCGGACGAAAGCGCGGCAGGTAGTCGGCCATCTGGGTGTACTCGACCTGCACGACGTCGTAGCGTTCCTCCGCCATCAGCCGCCGCAGTGCCTCGCTCATCTCGGGATGGTAGAAGTCCTTCACCACCTGCGGCGCCGCCCTACCGAAGCGCCGCGGGTAAGGATGATGGCGGCGGGCGACGACCTCCACACGGCGGCAATGGCAACGGGCGCCCTCCACATCCGGCAAACCGGCGCTGGGCTCGAAGAAGGAGAGCAGATGCACCTCGGCCTGCTCGGAGAGCCTGCGAATGAGATGCCAGATGCGCGACTGCCCCCCCGCGAGCGGCGGGTAAGGGAAGAACGCGCTCACGAAGAGTATCTTCATCTCTGCCGCGGAGTGTAGGGCGCCTGCGCCAACTTGAGAATCTCCAGGTCCGACGCCCCTCCCTGGCGATGCACCCGGAAGCGCTCCCACACAGCCCGAGGCACGCGCGGGAGTATGGAAACGAGGGCCGCGGCCGGCAGTGTGTCGCCCTTGCCGAGCGAGGAGGCCACCCAGAGCGCCAGGTAGGCAAAGTGGCGCGCGAGGAGGGACCACGAGCGCAGGTTCTTCCAGCAGAAGTAGATGCTGTTCGCCTGGAAGATGCGATCCACGGCCCGGCGCGAGTAGAAGGCGCCGATGGTGGCGCGGTGTCTGTGTAGGGCCGCCGCGCGCGGCTGGTGCAGCGAGAGCCAGCCTTGCCGCCAGGCGCGAAAGCCGAGGTCCACGTCCTCCCAGTAGAAGGGCTTGTAGGCGCGGTCCAGGCCGCCCAAGTGCTCCCATTTGGCGCGATGATAGGCCGACGAGCCCCCCCCGGCGTAGAGAATCGGCCGCAGGGTCGAGGGCGCGTCGTGGTCGAGATGAAGTAGGCCGTCGAAGACACCTCGCGTCACTCCCGTCTCCAGCCGCTGCCCCCCCGCCATGCGAATCTCCGAGCACACGCCGAAGACCCTTCGGTCGGCGAACGGCGCGAGCAGCGCCCGCAGAAAGCCGGGCTGCACCACCATGTCGCTGTTGAGCAGCACGAAGAGGGGCTTGTCGCTCGCCTTGATGGCCTCCCCTACGGCTCCGGCAAAACCCAGGTTCCGCGGCTGCGTCAGGCAGCGCACTGAAGGGAAGCGTTGGCGCAGGAAGCCCGCCAGGTCCTCCGGCCCGGCGTCGTCCACCACTATCACTTCGTGCGCTCCCGGCGTGGCCTCTACCTCGGCCAGCAGCGGCGGCAGGCCCTCGCGCAGCAGGTCCGGGCCGCCGCGACACGGAATGATCACGGTGCAGTCAAGTGAAGGCGGTGGTTGCTCTGCTTCCGCGGGCGGCCGCTTGATGCCAAAGAGGCGCGCGACGCGAGCCGGCAGGTCCAGCAATAGCAGCGGCACCGCCGCCGGCGCGACCATGACCGTGCCGACGATCAGCAGCAGAGCCTGCCAGAGCAGCCACACCGCGACGAACAGAGGCGCCAGCACTATCCACGTCACGAACACCGGCAGGGGCAGCCGCCAAGCCCTGGGCAGGAAGCGCAGCGGCCCGGGAAAGCGCAGGCGGTGTGGTCTGGCCTGAACGCCGCCGGCGACCTTCACGCGCGCGTTGCACAGGAGCCACAACAACTTGCCCGGCAGGTAGCCCCCCCCGCAGAAGACGGCGAAGCCCAGATAGAACCCTCGCACCAGCGCCCCGAGCGACGACACGGCGGGAGCGCGGCCCGCCCTGCCCGGCCAGAAGGCCACTCGGGCGCCGGGCACCCGCTCGCCCAACCACGCAAGCCACGCCTCGCACTGCGCCTCCGGTCCCGTTGCGAAGAAGACCACCCGGGGTTCGGGGCAGTCAACGAGCGCAGCGTCGGCCGGCAGTATCTCCAGCACTTGCGCCGCGAAGAGATGGAGTAGCGCGCGCATTGCTATGGCCAGTGTCCATGAGCCTACGTATCACCCGCACACCTTGGCAAGCATTCGCGGCGGGGAGGTCCGCTCGTGTTCCCTGAAGAGCGTCAGAGCGCACCCCACGCGCTGCTGTGTGGTTCGGCCAGCCTCGATTCCGTTGCGGCGCGCGGAGCCAGGTGATATGTTCTCTTTCCGAGAGGCACGCCGGGCGGGAGCGGAACCAATGACCCCAGACGGTGGGCCCGGGGGCGCGAAGCGGCGAGGTAACGGGTAGAATCTCCCTGATGACAACCAGGCGGTTCAGATGGGTAATGGTGATTGGAACCGCGATGGCCATGCTGGGCCTGTTGGGCTGGGCCAGGCTGACCTCAGAGCGCAGAGGCGTAGCGGTTGTGAAGCGGGGGGAGGTCTATCGGTTCGTAAAGGACTTCGACACCAGGCATGAGGCGACCGCTGGGCCGCAGCAGCAGGTGGCGTACTACTCCTTCGAGTCGCCCGAGAAAATCAGCCAATGGCGCCTGGGCGACGGCGAGGCGTTGCGGCTGGAAAGCGGCGAGGCTGCGCTGGAGTGGCGGGTCAGCCAGGGGCTGCTGCAGAGGAGCACGGACTTGGGCGCGGAGCAGGCGCAGATGGCCCTGCTGGAGATGCGCGTCAGCCAAGGAGGCCTCGGGCGGTTCGGGTGGACCTATCAGCAGGGGGCGAGGAGGGGGGAAGGGGCTGTTGCCTTCCTGCTCCGCCCCGGCCGTTGGGCCGCTTACCAGATACCTCTAGTTGGCTCGGGAGGCTGGACCGGCCGCATCACGAGCCTTCGCATAACGCCGTCCGACCGCGACTGCAGCGTCGCTATCCGGGCTCTCTCGCTGGTGGCAGTACCCATTGGCCTGGCGCTCCAAGCACGAGGGGAGAACTTGGGCCAGCTGTCAGTCTCGGGGCAGTTGCGCCGGGTGGTGTACGCGCCACCGCCGCGCACGATATCGAAGAGGGTCCGCCTTCCGGACGACGTGTGCCGGCTAACCTTCGGACACGCCCTCTTGCACGACTATGGGGAGCCGGTGGTCGGAGGCGTGCGCTTCGTGGTGACGGTTACGGACCGGCGAACAAGGGAGCAAGAGATCTATTCCAGAGTGCTCGACCCTTGGACGCGCCCGCAGGAGCGGCGATGGCATGACGCCAAGGTGCCCCTGGCCCGATGGGCCGGGGAGGAGGTGACCATCTCGCTCCGCACCGAGTTCACTAGGGCAGGTACTGCACCTCACAAAGCGACATTCGTCCCCAGCGTTTGCGCCGTGTGGAGCAGTCCCGAGGTGAGGAGCAGAGCGCGCGCCGATGGCAAGCCCGACATCATCCTGGTCGTGATTGACGCTCTCAGGGCGGACCGCGTGGGGGCTTTGGGGAGCGGCGCGGGTCTGACCCCCAACCTCGATCGCATCGCAGAGCGCGGCGTGGTGTTCAGGCAAGCAGTGACCAATGCCACCTGGACCGTCCCCTCGATGTCCACCCTGTTCACCTCCAAGTACCCCAGTCAGCACGGAGCGGTCACCACTCAATCCAGGCTGGGCGACGAGTGGCGGACGCTTGCCGAAGTCCTCGGTGACCACGGGTACGCAACAGCGGCGTTCCTGCCGGGAGGCATGACGGAGTCGCGCTACGGCTGTGCCCAGGGCTTCGACGTGGCCTCCTACGCCTACGACCTGAAGCAAGCGTGCGCGCGGGCGGCCCAATGGTACCGCGACAATTGGGACCGACCGCGCTTTCTGTGGCTGCATACCTATCAGGTGCATGACTACTTCCGCATGCAGCAAGACAAGACGCGCCGGTTTGACCCCGATTATCAGGGCCCCGTAAAACCCGGGTTCGACTTCCTCGCCCACATGGACCGCGGGAGACCCGCGGGCCTGAGCCAGCGGGACATCCGGCACTTGGAGGCCCAGTACGATGCCGAGGTGGCGGACACGGACGCGGCGCTGGGTGAGTTCCTCGCTACGCTAAGAGGTGCGCCGGCGGGAGCGCGGGCGGCCGTCATCGTGACCGCCGACCACGGCGAGGCCTTCGGCGAGCACGGGGTCATGCTGCACAAGTACTCGCTCTACGAGGAGGAACTACGCGTCCCGCTCATCATCCGGGCCCCCGCAGCCGGCCGGGGACGAGTAGTGGAAGACCAGGTGGCGCTGATAGACTTGATGCCCACGATCCTTGGACTTGCAGGGATCCCTCCCCTCCGAGACCTCGAGGGGCGCTCGCTAGTCCCCCTCATGCGGGGACAGCGCCTGCCGGCGTCACAAGTCATCGCTGAGAGTTTCAACCCGGACGGGGATTTCCGCGCGGGCCCCGAGCGCCGGGCCATCAGGTTCGCGGGACTGAAGTACATCTGGACGCAAGAGATGAGCGACGGGCCGCCGCCGCCCCGCGAGGAGCTCTACGAGTTGAGGACTGACCCAGGGGAAAGGACAGACCTGTCCTCCGGCCGTCCCGAGGCAATTGGGCGGATGCGCGATGCGCTTGAGCGCTTCGTCTGCTCGCACGACTTCGGGCTGCAGGTGCGCCTCCCGCCAAGTGACCGTCCTCCCGAGAACGTGCAGGCCACGGTGAAGGCGCTGGGCGACACCACCATTGACTGCGCCTACGTCTTGCCCGGCCGTGAGGGCGTGGTGCGCTTGCAGGCAGACCGCTGCGCGGTAGCGCTTGGCGCCATGCGCGGGGACAAGGGGGCGCACTTCATTATCAGGCCGGCCCCGGGAGTGCTAGGGCGGGGCCTGGAGGTGGAGTTGGGCAAGGGCGGGGCCGCCGGGGCAAAGCGCGTCGCTCTAGGGCGCAAGCGGGTCCATCCACCCCAAGTGCCTTTCGTGATCATGGACGGCCAGCAGGGCGTGGCGCTGAGCCTGCTCGAGGGCGCGCCACCCGGGAGGGGATCCTCGGAGGTCGAAGTCTGGGTCGGCCACGCGCCGGAATGGGTCTGGAAACGACAGACGCAGGCCGGACTCAGCGAGGCAGCGGCCGAGCAACTCAAGGCTCTGGGGTACTTGCGGTGAGGCACAGCCGAGAGCCGGGCGCCCGCTTGCGCAACCACGCAAGCCACACCTGACACTGCGCCTCCGGCCCGGTGGCGAAGAAGACGACCCGCGGCTCCGGGCAGTCAACGAGCGCAGCGTCGGCCGGCAGTATCTCCAGCACTTGCGCCGCGAATAGGTGCAGTAATGCCCGCATCTGCGTGGACGATCGCAGGAGAGCCTACGCGGGCGCAGCGGCGCTTGGTAAGGCAGGACCGCTACTTCAGATAACCCAAGGCGCGCAGGTTCTGCTTTACCTCTTCGGGCAACCCCTTCTGCTTCCTTGCCTGGCGCGTGAGCACGGCCCGGCTGTAACGCTCCTGCTCGTGCCAGAAAGAGGTCAAAGCGGACGCCAGATACCCCGCCATGACGGGGTGGGCATCGGCCAGATCCCTGCGCTCGGCGGGGTCGCCCTGCAGGTCGTAGAGTTCCAGCGGCGGGGCGGGCAGGTTTCTCGGGGTCTTCCTCGCGGGGTTGTAGACCAACTTCCAGCGGCCATCCAATAACGCTCCCGCGCGCTCGTGCTGGGGGAATACGCCTGGGCCCTGCTCGAAGTAGAGCAGGCGGCGCGCGGTGCCGCCGCGCGACAACGAGGACGGCAGTATGAAAGACCGACCGGCGACGGGGTACGGCAACTTGGGCTTGACGCCGAGATAGGCGCACAGGGAGGGAAACACATCAATGAGGGAGACGACTTGCCCCTCGCGCTTGCCGGCGTCGGTCGCGCGGGGCCAGCGGACGATGAGAGGAACGCGCACCTCTTCCTGGTAGACGACCTTGCCGTGCTGGAGGCTCTGGTGTTCCCAGAAGGCTTCGCCATGGTCCGATGTGAAGATGATGATCGAGTTGTCGTACATCCCCAGCGACTTGAGCAACGCCACAAGTCTGCCAAAGCCCTCGTCGCCCACACGGACATACGCATCGTACATTGCCATCAGATGCTCGAAGTCGCGCGGTGTGGCCACGTACCTGCCGTCCAGGATGCCGGCCATTTGCTCCAAGGTGCCGTCCGCCAGGCCCCGGTAGTCAGGATCGTACCTGAGGACATAAGGCCCCGGCGGCTCATAGGGACCGTGGGGCTCGACCGCGTGAACGAAGAGGAAAACGGGTTTGTGGGTGCTCGTCGCGCTCGACAACATGCGCTTGAGGCGTGTGGCGTGAGTCTTCAGCGCCTCGTCAATGAGGAACTCGTAGTCATCCCATCCCTGGTCAAACCCGAAGACGGGCGCAAGGTTGCCGTTGAGGGCGAGGGCGCACGTGTAGTAGCCGTTCGCCTGCGCCACCTCGGAGAAGAGGACGTTCTCGGGCGGCAGGGCGTCGGTCATCCACTTGGCGTGATGCAGGGAGGGGTATCCGCCGGTAAGGAGGGAGGCCACCGACGCCCGCGTCCAAGCCCCCGCTACGTAGGCGTTGTCATAAGCCACGCCTTCTTGGGCAAAGCGGCCCACGTTAGCGGTGGTGTCCCGCGCGTAGCCGTAGGCGGTCACATGGTCGCGGCGCAGGGCATCAAGGATGCAGATGATGATGTTAGGACGTTGGGCCGGCCGTGCGGAGGGCGGCTGCGCGCCGGACTGAGCCGCAGTGGCCGGCGTGCCGCCCACTGCCACTCGTTCGCACTGGAGGCCGCCGGCATTCGGGCCTGGCCGCAAGGTGACGAGCACGGGGGACGCTGACGGCAGTGGGCTCGAGAGGGTGTAGCGCGGATCGGCTCCCTCTTGGACCAGATTGACGCTGGTACGGAGCACCGAGCGCCCGCCTTCGGCGCCCGCGCGCACCTCGAGCAACACGGTGGGGTCGCTACCTGGGCGCGCGCCGGTCGCCGAGAGGGCGTACGAGGCCGACAGGCCACCCGCGCCCTCGGTTTCGCAGTAGAGGCTGACGCTGCCGTCAGCGCCGATCTCGCAAGGCCAAGGCTCACCCGCCACCGAGCCGATGAGAGCAAGACGAGCGCTGGAGGGGCGGTTGGAGAGCGGAGGGTCGGCATAGTATCGCAAGGGGGCCGGTTTGATCCGCGCGGGTTGCGTCTGGGTGGGAGTCGGGTTGGTTCGGCGCGGCGCGGACACGGCCTGCGGCGGCGTCTTTCGGGCAACTCGCGTGCCCAGCCAGAAGGAGACGCCGGCGACTACGAACACCGCCACGGCAAGAAGCAGGGCTTTCAAGATGCGCATCTTGGCTGGGCGACGTCGCGTGTCCAATCACCACGGCGATTGTAGCACAGGGAGCGCGCTGGTCGTAGGAGCGGAGGCTGCCCGCCCGCCCTTGCGCACTTTGCGGCACACGGGTTATGAGATATGGGACGTAGCCAACGGCATGGAGGCATGGGGCCAGTGGTCTTTGAAGCGGAATGCAAGGTCTGCGGCAGCAAGGGGGGAGACACCCTACTCGACCGGGGCGACCACAGGTTGGTCAGGTGCTGGGAGTGCGGCCACGCTTTCTTCTGGCCGCTGCCGAGTCAGGAGGAGTTGGCGGAGTACTACTCCTCCGAAGAGGGCTACCTGCCGTCCATCCGCTGGACCTGGGCCGAGCAGCAGCGGCGCTGGGAAGAGGTGCTGGCGCAGAAGCGCGAGTGCATACGCAAGGCGGCGCACGTGCTCGCCGGGGCGCCGCGCCGCTTGCTGGAGATAGGGTGCGGGCACGGGGTGGGCCTGCTGGCGGCCAAGGACGAAGCCTGGGAGCCTTTCGGGGTGGAAGTATCCGAAGAGACCAGCAAGGAAGCGCGAGAGAGATTCGGCCTCAACGTCTTCACCGGCACGCTGGAGCAAGCCCGATACCCGGACAACCGTTTCGGTCTGGCATTGATGTTCGCCGTGCTGGAACACATCATTGACCCGGTGGCGCTGCTGCGAGAGGTGAGGAGGGTGCTGGCCCCGGGCGGCGTGGTGTGGGTGACCACGCCGAACATGGAGAGCACGCCCGCGCGGCGCCTGAAGGATCGGTGGGAGTGGGTGGCCTATCCCAAGCACCTGCACTACTTCAGCCGGGCGACGCGGTCCCTTGCCTTCGGGCGCGCGGGGCTGGAGACGGTAATCATCGGCACCATCATGGGCGACGCCAATCAGGATCAACTGCTGACGGTCATCAAGGACGGCCTAGGCCTCGACACCGATCAGGAGGCGCGGGAGGTTCTGCCGCTGCTGGAGAAACTCAACCGGCTCCCCACGCTCGAAGCGGCGGCCAGGAAGGTGAAGTAGTTGGTGGCCGCAGCACGGCAGCCGGATTCCGAGGCTGTCCGCCAGGGCGACGAGTCTGCCAGGTGCGAGGTCTGCGGCGGCGAGGCCCGCCCTGCCGGCTGCCGGCAGGGCGTCTACCCTGCGGCCTCCGGCAAGAGCCGCACCTTCGACTACTGGCGCTGCGGCACTTGCGGCTTCATGTGGTGCGAGGCGGAGGCGGTGAACTACGACGAGACCTACTGGGAGGAGATAGATCCGGAGTGGGACCTGCGCGGGGGGGGCCTGGGGTGGGCGGAACGGTACGTGCTGCCGCATCTGGCCTGGGGCAAGACGGTGCTCGACCTGGGCTGCGGCAAAGGCGCGCTGGTCAACGCCCTGCGGGAGCGAGGGCTGAGCGCGGTGGGCGTTGACCCCATGTGCAAGGGCCGGCACCCATTCTATCGCTCGCTCGGGGAGGCGGAACTCAAGCCTGGGTCGGTCGGCGGCGTGGTGGCGGTGGAGTTGATCGAGCACCTGCCTGCGGCGGAGGCGCGGCGCCTATTGAGCGAGGTGTGCCGCCTGATGGACCCGGGGGGACGAATGCTGATAAGCACGTGCTTTCTGGAGTTCGCGGGTGCGGCCGTTCCGGAGGAGTGGCCCTACGTCAGGCCGCCGTGGCACGTGAGCCATTACACCCACGAGGCCCTTCGCCTTCTCGCGGTGAGCGCTGGGTTCGACGCCGACGTGGAATTCCCGGAGCCGGCGCAGTTGGCGGTGCTGCGACCGGCATCTCGCTACGCCGCGACCGAGGCGGCGCACGAAGCGACCACCGGCGCCCTGCCGGTCACCAGGGGGGGCCGGGGCGTCGGGCGGCTGCGCGTCTTGGTGCTCACGCCCTACGTCCCCTACCCGCCAATATCGGGCGGTCAAACGCGCGTCTGGCACCTGGCTAAGGAGCTCAGCAAGAACCACAGCGTAGATCTGGCGGCATTCGCCGAGAACGAGCAGGAACTAGCGCGGCGGGCGGACCTGGAGCACGTCTTCGGCCAAGTGCGGTTGGTGCGGCGCCACTCTGAGACTCGGATACGGAATCTGTGGCGCGGGTTCCCGGCGCGCGCGCACGAGACGGCGTGCCTGCGGATGGAGTCCGCGTTGAAGGAACTGCTGGGCGGCGGGAGTTACGACGTGCTCCAGATCGAGTACACCGAGATGGCGCACTACTCGGACGTTGCCCGCGGCCTGGCGAAGGTGGCGCTCACCGAGCACGACCTCGCCTTCGAGTCTGCGCGGCGCTGGGCCGCCACCGAGGGGCGCGGCTGGGGCCGCCTGCGAGGCCAACTGGAAGCGGCGCGCATGCTCGCCTACGAGATCGGTTACTGCGAGCGCGCGGACTGCGTGATCACCGTCTCCGAGCGCGACGCCGAGGTGCTGCGCGGGTATGCGCCTCGCGCCAGGATCGCCAGCGTGTGCACCGGCGTCGCCGTGTCGGACATACACCTGCGCGCGAACGTGCCCCAGAGCCCCTCGCTGCTGTTCCTGGGGTACATGCGGCACCGGCCAAACCCGCAGGCCTTGGTCTTCTTCTGGCGGCGGGTGCTGCCGCTGGTGGCGCGCGAGAGGCCGGAGGTGCACTTGCGGGTGGTCGGCGAGGGTTGCGAATGGGGAATGGAGCAGTACCAGCCTGGAGCGTATCAGGAACTGGCGCGGGACGAGCGGGTGACCGTGGTCGGGCCGGTGCAGGACCTCGAGGGGGAGTTCGCTCGGAACCGGATCATGGTGGCGCCGGTGCTGAGCGGCTCGGGCGTGCGCGTGAAGATTCTGACCGCGCTGGCGGCGGGCATACCAGTGGTCTCCACGACTTTGGGCGTCGAAGGGCTGCTGGGAGAGCCAGGGCGGCACTACCTCATCGGTGACTCGCCTGAGGAGTTCGCGGACTGCACGCTGCGGCTCCTGCGGGACGACGACCTTTGCCGGCAACTCGCGACTGAGGGCCGGCGGCTGGTGGAGGAGCATTACGACTGGCGGGTGATCGCGCGGCAACTGGAGCAGGTGTACCTGACCATGGTGGCCGAAGGGTGAGGGAGGCGCGCGGGCGGTGCGCTACATGAAGAACGCCCTGCGGCGTCTGGCCTACCGGCTGCTCCTGCGTCCGGACAAGGCCGCGGTGTTACTGGAAGACATGCGCAGCGTGCTCGTGGTCAAGGCCTGCTACGACAGCACGCTGCCTTACCTGATTGAGGCTGCGCGCCGCGTCTTCCCCAACGCCAGCCTGCATGGCTTCTGCCATGTTTCGCAGGCGTCTCTGATGCAGGACTGCTTGGGACGGGAGAACGTCACCACGGCGGGGAGCAGCCCGCTGGCCGTCTGGAGGGCTCTCCGTTCGTTAGTGGGCCGGGGCTTCGACGCGGTGTACGTGCCGGTGGGCGAGCCCGGCTACGGGAAGGTGAGGCTCGTGGGGGTGCTGGCGAGCCGTGGGCGCGCGGTGCTTTTCTGGCGGGGCGAGAGGATGAGAGTTCCCCTGGCAGCCAGGTTGGCGACAGCCGCGCTGGTGCTGTCTGGAGCGGGGCTCGCCGCCGCACTCAAGGGCCTCCTCGCAGCCGGCCAGGGTGTCGTATGGCGGACGGTGGCGCTGATAGGGACGGCGGGCGCGCTCGCGCGGGCGTGCTGGATTGCGGTGCGCCGCCGGGTCAGGGGGCGGGCAGTGGCTCCCTAGCGCTTGCGCGCGCCCAGTACGGGCCTGCGACAGACGGCGACCAGAATCTCGCAAAACTCAGGCGCGAGTTCCACGAACTCTACCTCGCCCGGCGCTGGGAACGGCGGCAACTGGTCGAGGTCCCTCAGCGACACAGCGATCTCGTCGTCTGAACGCGTCTCCGGCAGTGGTTCGGCAGTGGCGGCGTGGACAGGTGAGGGCACCGGAGGCTTGGCGGCCACCTGATCGGGACCAGTGGAGGGCGACTGCCGGCTCTCGCCCTGCGTCCGTCGCAGCAGGCGACGCAAGAGCGACTTGGGCACCTCGAGGAAGAGGCCGTAGCGCAGGGCGCGCTCCAGGGCGGCGATCTTCGCGTCCACATAGGTCGCTGTCCGCTCGAAGCCCAATACGCGCTCACTCAGCGCGCTCACTTGCCCGTTCAGCGCGCTCACTTGCCCGTTCAGCGCGGTCACTTGCGCCTGCAGCGCCCTCACTTGCGTTTGCAGCCCACTCGCCTGCGCCTGCAGTTCGCGCAGCCGGAGCCAGGTGTGGACTCTCTGGAAGAACGCGGGCGCTAGGCGCTGACCCATCACCCGCACCTCGCCGAAGTGATCACGCAGCAGCGCCTCGAACTCCCACGGGAGCAATTCCGAGACGTGGTAGGGGTTGTCCGCCTCCGCGTGCTGCAGCGACGCGCGGTAGACCATTCGGTTCGGCGTCGAGATGAGGAGCGTCCCGTCGTCCTTCATGGCCGCGGCGAGCGACCGCAGGAACGAGCGCTGGTCTGCAAGGTGCTCCAGCAACTCGAAGGCCACGACCACGTCGGATGCCGCTTCGCGGACCGGGCAGGCAAGGGCGTCGCCGCAGGCGAAGAGGAGGCGCTCCTGAGGGGGGCCGGCCAGCGCCCAGATGAGGGCCTCGGGGGACCGGTCAACCGCGACCACCCGGTCGGCGCCGGCAATTGCGAGCAGCCGGGCGCCGTAGCCCGTGCCGCAGCCGAGGTCCAGCACCCGCTTCCCCTTCACGTACTGGCGGGCGAACTGGTAACGAGACAAGTGCAGAGCCTGGCTGGTCGTGGGGGTGGACCAGTCAGGCACGAGCCGCTCGCGAGGATCGCCGCAGGCGGCGACCTCCGCCCCCCCTGACCGTAAGAGCGCGAGTGCCGCCTCTGGCGAGGTCAGCCGGCTCAGAGCGAAGAGACGCTCAGGGGAGCAGGTCTCCGCCGGCGGTTCCGTTGCCTGAACGCCAGGCTCAGCAAGAATGGAGGGCGCTGCCGCGTCGCCGGCCGACCCAAGGCTGACCGCGCGGAACCCGATATCAGCCAAGGCGCGCGCCAGTTCTCGTGTAGCCCCGTCGCGCCACGGTTCCCACACCACTACCAGGTCGGGCCGGATGGCTTCCATGATCGCCCTCGCCGCCGCCTGCGCGTCCTTGCCCGAGGGCTCGAAGTCCTGCCAAACGAGATAGTCCTCGAAGTAAGGCCAGAGGTGTTGGCTGGTCAGCACGTAGGCCGAATGGCCGAGGGCGCGCATCTGCCTCAACAGGGCTCGAGAGCAGAGCGCCCCAGGACGACTGCCCTCGGCACTCGCCTGACTACCTGCCGCGTCAACAATGAACAGGATTCTCATTTGCGTCCCTGGGCGCGCTCACTCTAGCGCAATCGCCACGCCGAGAGACTTCCCCTATCCGAGTCTAGCAAATATGTCGCGGTCGGACAGCGCCTCGCGCCGCATCACCGCGTAGCGCCGCCACAGGGCCTCCGGCAACTGCCGCGCCGCTCGCAGGTAGTAGGAAGCGAACCGTAGGCGCGCAATCAGCGACGCCTTCGGGTCCGTGAGCCCCTCCCGCAGGTAGGCAAAGTGCTCTTTGAGCATCCGGCGATCAGTAATGTTCTTCCAGACGAAGAGCATGCGGTTCTTCTCCACGATGGCCTCGATCTGCTCGCGCGAATAGTAGCGGCCTATGGTGCTGCGCCACCTGTGCAGCGCCTTGGTTTCGTGGACGTAGAGGACGGTCAACCCGTTCTTCCAGGCGCGGTAGCCGAGGTCGCCGTCCTCCCAGTAGAAGGGGCGGAATAGGCGATCGTAGCCGTCGAGCAAATCCCACATGCGCCGGTCGTAGGCCGAGCAGCCACCGCCGGGATAAAGGGCCGGGCCGGTGGCGGTCGCGGCTTCGTGGCGGGCCATAATGGTGCCCTGGAAGACAGCCGCGGTCTTGTTGGTCTCCTCGCGGCCGCCGCCCTCCTGCGCGATGGCGGAGGCCACGGCGAAGACGCCGGGTTGCTCGAGGTGGCGCACGAGTTCCGCGAAGAATGACGGCTCCACGACCATATCATTGTTGAGTAGAAAGAAGACGTGGGCGTGCGACTGCCTCAAGCCGGCGGTGACCGCGGCCACGAAGCCTCGGTTCCGCGCCAGGGCGACCGCTTTGACCGTCGGGAAGTTCTCTCGCAGGAATGCTGCGGTGCCGTCCGTGCTGCCGTCGTCGGCCACGATTATGCCCACGGGTTGCCCGAACTGGGCCTCGGCCGCTTGCAGCGCCTCGATGCAGGGCCCCAGCAGGTGGCGGCCGTTGAAGGTCGGGATGATGGCGTCGAACGACCGGTAGGGATGCTTCTGGGGCGCGCGCAGAGCGGGGCGCAGACGCAGGACGCGCCCGAGCGTGTTGTCCGTAAGGAAGAGCAGGCATCGCTGCGCGCACAGCAGGCCTCGGGCCAAGGTCAGACGCCAAGACCAGCCGACGACTTGCGCGTTTCCCAGCCCGGCGCAAGCAAACTTGAGCCGCGCCCGGATCAGCAGCCCGTAGGTCTTCGCGCGCCGGCTCGTGTGCGGCCCGACGAGAACGATCACCGCCCCCGGCCATTTGCGCCACAGCGAGCGCCGCCAGAGCCGGGCCAGCGTTTGCACGCGCTCCAGGCGCACCCCCTCGGGCGTCTCCAGCCGCTCGTGCGACACCACGCTGACCGCGGCGCTCGGCAGCCGCGGCAGGACAGCCTCCAGTAACCCCCTGACCAACTCCCGGTCGGCGCCAGCCACGATCAACACGCTCCGGGGCGCGGCCTCGCCGAGTGTGCGCAGCATGTCCGCCGGACGCGAAAACAGGCGGACTACGACCGCGACCATGAGCCAGGCCACCCGGAACAGGAGCATCGCCGCATAATAGCAGAGCCCCAAGAGCCGCGAAAAGACGGGCAGACTCGGCCGGTTGCGTCCGACGGCGGCGGCAAGGGCGTGAGTGCGTGGACGTTAACCTTGCCCTGCGCGCCGGTGATAGAATCAGCGCGACGGCAACTTAAGCCCGACGGTAAGGAGGAGCCGAGATGCCGGCGCCGAAGAAGGCTGCCGAGGAGGTTCAGGCGCTCAGAGAACAGATAAACCGCCACAACTACCTCTACTACGTCCTGGACGCCCCCGAGATCAGCGACGCCGAGTACGACCGCCTTTTCCAGCGCCTGGTGGAACTGGAGGGGAAGTATCCGGAGTTGGTGACGCCCGATTCGCCCACCCAGAGAGTCGGCGCGGCGCCTCTCGAGGCCTTTGGCACGGTTCGCCACATGTTTCCGATGCTGTCGCTTAACAACGCGTTCGAGGTGGCGGAGTTGCAGGAGTTCGACCGGCGGGTCAAGACCTTCGCGGATCTGCCGCCAGGAGAGGTTATCACCTACGTCGCCGAGTTGAAGATTGACGGCCTGGCAACTTGCCTTCGCTACGAAGACGGCTTGCTCGTCTCCGCGGCCACGCGCGGCGATGGCGCCGTGGGTGAGGACGTGACCCAGAACGTCCGCACCATCAAGACCATCCCGCTGCGTTGGCTCTCGGGGAGTGCGCTCCCGGGCACGGTGGAGGTGCGCGGCGAGGTCCATCTGCAGCGAAGCGAGTTCGAACGCATCAACAAGGAGCAAGAGGCCAAAGGCGAGGCGACCTTCGCCAACCCACGCAACGCGGCCGCGGGGTCGGTGCGCCAATTGGACTCCCGCATCACCGCCAAACGCCGTCTCAACTTCTTCGCCTATGAAGTGCGCGCGGCCGAACCGCGCTTCCCGACCCACTCTCAAGGCCTGCAGCGCCTAAGGGAGGCCGGCTTCCCGGTCAATCCCCACTCGAAGACGATAGAGGGCATTGACGAGGTCGCCGCCTACTGCCTCCACTGGCAGCAGCGCCAGGGCGAACTCGACTACAACGTTGACGGCGTCGTGGTGAAGGTGGACGAGATCGCGATCCAGAACCGCGCCGGCTGGGTATCACGCAGCCCACGCTGGGCGATCGCCTACAAGTTCCCGGCCGAGGAAGCGCTGACCGTGGTCCGCGAGATTCTGGTGAGCGTGGGCCGCACCGGCGTGCTTACTCCGGTGGCGATCATGGAGCCCGTGTTCGTTGATGGCTCCACCGTCCAGCGCGCCACGCTGCACAACGAGGACGAACTGCGCCGCAAGGATGTCCGCGTCGGTGACACCGTGGTCATCCGCAAGGCGGGCGACGTCATACCCGAGGTCGTGCGCGTGCTGCCCGAGAAGCGCACCGGCAAGGAGAAGAAGTTCGCTTTCCCCAACAAGTGTCCGGCGTGCGGCGGGCCGGCGGTGCGGCCGGAGGGCGAGGTGGCCTACAGGTGTCTCAATCCCGCGTGCCCCGCCCAGGTGCGCGGCAATCTGGAACATTGGGGCTCGCGCGGCGCCTTCGACATCGTCGGCCTGGGCGAGCAGACCGTGGAGGCGCTGGTGTCCAGTGGGCTGGTCAAGGACGTCGCCGACCTCTACACGCTGACCAAAGAGCAGGTCAAGGGCCTCTAGCGCTTCGCCGACAAGTCGGCCGACAACTTGGTGCGCGCCATCGAGGGCAGCCGCAGCCCGACGCTGGCCAGGTTCATCTACGGCCTCGGCATCCGGCACGTCGGCGACCACGTGGCCGAGGTGCTTGCCGAGCACTTGGGCACCGTGGAGAAGTTCCTCGAGGCCTCGGCGGCGGACCTGTCGCAAGTGTCCGAGGTGGGGCCCGTGATCGCGGCCAGCGTGGAGGAGTACGTGCGCAACCCTGGATCACGCGCCCTGGTTGCCAAACTGCTCAGCCTCGGCGTACGACCTCAGCCGGTCAGGAAGGCGGAGGTCACGGAGGGGCCCTTCGTCGGCAAGACCGTGGTCTTCACCGGCGCCCTCTCCTCGCTGACCCGGCAGGAGGCGGAGAGGCTGGTCAAGAACCAAGGGGGCCGCACTTCCTCTTCGGTCTCCAAGGAAACCGACTATGTCGTCGCAGGTGACAAACCGGGCAGCAAGCACGAGAAGGCACTGAAACTGGGCGTTCGCGTCCTCTCCGAGGAGGAATTCCTCGGGATGGGCCGGACGCCAGAGCACTGACCGGCCGGCAGCGCGAAGCCATCGCCTCGGCAGCCTGAAGGAAGGGGCGGCCGAGCGGGGAGAGAATGGCACATCTCGAACAGCCTCCTCCCGCGGCCGGCACCAGGAGGAAACGATGATGCACTCGAAGCGTCTTTGGGGAAGGATGCTGGGGATCGCCGGACTCTCGCTTACCGCATTGCTGGCGATCCATCGGGCCCCCTGGACTGCCCTTGGTTCGCAGGAGGAGCACATGATCATCCTGCCTGAACGGGTCTACGTGGAGACGTGGGCTGACCAGATCGGGCTTTACGATCGGATCAGCCTGCACGTGGCAATAGTGAACGACGCGTCCAGTGAGGTGCGCCTCGAGCAGATACGCTTCTTTTTTCCAGGCTCAGACGGATCCCGGTATGAGGCGGTGCTAGACGGCAAGGCGTTGGAGCAGCGGCTCAAGGAGGGGGCACAGGCCGTATTTGTGGCTGGAGAGGTTCGCACTGAACGGAGCCTATGCGCGGATTTGCATCTGGCCCCGCGGGGGGTGGCCGCGTTGGTCGGCAACCAGTTCGCGCTGCCAAACGGGATTGGCGCCTCCAAGGCGATCGTCGAGGCACACACCCGAGGGCCGGACGGCACGGGTAACATCCTCAGGGAAGAGGTCCCGCTCTGGCGCTATCAGCCGACGACCCGTTTCCAGTTCCCGTTCTCGGGCACCTGGATGGTCATCTCAGACCACGGGCCGGGCCCGGGCCACCCCGTCAACTCATTCGCCTATGACTTCTGCAAGGTGCAGGGCGTGAGTGTGCATCGGGGAGACGGTCGTCGGTTGGAGGACTGGTTCGGCTATGGCGAGCCGATTCTGGCGGTTGCCGACGGCATGGTGGTCGAGGCGAGTCAGGCTCCCGGCGTGACCGAAACCCCGCCCCTCGTACCACTCCCGACCGCGGAGCAAATGGGCGTCAACGGGGTGACGATCACCAACACCCTGCTGACCCTCGACCGCGAGGGCATTCACTACGCGCCGGGCAATCTGCGCTGGGAGAATCTCTCCCCGGAGGACAGAGGCCGTCTGAACGGCGCCTACGTTGTCATTCAACACAGTGAGGAAGAGTTCTCGTTCTACGTCCACTTGCAGCCTGGGTCGCTGCTTGTCAACCCCGGTGACCGGGTGAAGGCGGGACAGCCGCTGGGCAAGTGCGGCAGTGCCGGTCACGCCAATGGACCCGGCCTTCACTTCCAACTGCTGTACAAACCTGACCAGTGCGCTGGCCTACCGGTCACGTTCACTCCTGCAAGCGATCCGGATTCCCCGCCCCTCCGCCTGCGCTCTCTCTGGGTTGTGGAGAACTAGCGGTCGGCCTGGGTCGCCAGCAACGTCCGGCTCGGTGTTGCTCTGCTGAGAAGGTGCTGCTGGAGCAGCACGCCCGGCACGATGGCAGTGAAATGTAGCGCCCGGACTCTGTGCCGGGCGGAGAACGTCCGGCAGGGACGCCGGACGCTACAACGCAGAGCCTCGGCCTGGGGGTGTTTTCAACAGAGCGGGTCGCTCTCGGTTGACAGCCTCCGCCCTGGTAGATGTAGCCTGTAGGAGGCATCGTGTGCGTCCTAGCGGCGGGTGCCCCGACACAGAGAACGGCGAAGTGAAAAGCCGACGTACAGACGGAGCTTCCTCCCTGGGACTTCTATCTCTGGCCTCGTCTGCCGTACTCTCATGCCGGGCGAAGGGCAAGGAGGCAGCGGGGAAAAGGTGAGCGGTCGGCCGCAGGGCAAACCGAGCCCCTCCGGCTTCGAGGGGTGCATTCTGGGGCTTGCGGTGGGTGACGCGTTGGGGATGCCGGTGGAGTTCCGCTCCGCGCAAGAACTCAAGAAACGCTACGGGCGAGTGACGGAGATGATGGACGGGGAGAGGCTCAAGGCGGGGCAGTTCACCGACGACACCCTGATGACCGTTGCCACGCTCGAAAGCATCCTCGCTCAGAAGCGAGTGGACCCGGAGGACCTGGCGCGGCGGTTTCTCGCCTGGTACGAGTCCGGCGATCTGAGGGGCATCGGCGGCACCACCCGGCAGGCGCTGCTGGCCCTCAAGTACGGCAAAACCTGGAGGCAGAGCGGTCTCAAGTCCAAGTTTGCAGCCGGCAACGGCACCGCGATGCGCATCGCCCCCGTCGGCCTGCTCCACTGGAACGACCCTGACGCCCTACGCGCCGACTGCGAGGCCGCCAGCCTGATCACGCACCGGAATAGCGAGGCGGTTGCCGGCTCGCGGGCGGTGGCCTTTGCCGTGGCCGGCCTTGTCAGCCGGAGGCTGGCCTGCCCCAGCCTGATGCGCGAGGCGGCCGCGTTCGTGGGCCCGAGCGAGGTGGGCTCGAATCTACTCAAAGCCAACCGCTTGCTGGCGCAGGGCAAGCCGGTTGAGTTCGCTCTGTTCGCCCTGGGCACCGGCGGCTACGTGGTAGAGACGGTAGCCAGCGCGTTCTACTGCTTCTGCGCCAGCCCCGGGGACTTCGAGCAAACGGTGATCAACGCAGTGATGGGTGGCGACGACACGGACACTACTGCTTGTGTGGCAGGTGCCCTCAGCGGGGCGTACAATGGCGTCGAAGCCATACCCGAGCGCTGGCTGGCCGTTCTCGAGGAACGCCCACACCTGGGGACGCTTGCCCGCGACCTGTTTCACCTCGCCTTCGGCGCGCCCTAAGGTGCCCGCCCGCCGGTCGGCAAGCAGTTGCGGCCGCGCCGCAATGAGCGCAACAACAGCTGTTGGCCCGCTGGGCGGGCTCGCGGTGTTCTCACGCGACGCGCTCTCCTCGGTGGCCTACGGGCCGGAGGAAGCCGTGCGGTTGCTGGCGTTGACGTGTGCTGCGGGCCGCGGCGTGGGTGCTCCTGCTAGCGCTCGTCAGCTTCCGCCGCGCGTCCAGCGACTGTGGCCGCAGTGGGAAGCGAAGATCCCTCTAGTGGTACTCCATTCCCCGTACCGCAACATGGCCGGCCCGCTCATCGAATATGTCGAAAAGGTTAAGCAAGAGGAAGGCTACGACAACATCACCGTCATCTTGCCCGAGTTCGTCGTCAACCGTTGGTGGGAGTCACTGCTGCACAACCATTCGGCGCTCTGGCTGCAGTTCCCGTTGCGCAACGTGCCCGGTGTGGCCGTGCTCAACATGCGCTACCGCCCGTAGGCGCGCCGCCCGGACCCGGGCAAACCCTCTCGCACCGCAAGGGGCTAGCGAGTGAGCACACGGAGTTCCCGGAACGAGGCTTCGCCCGCAACGGCGTACAGCCCGAGGCCGCCAGTGGGGCGGTCGTAGATGCGTGCCGACAAGGCGACGCGATCGTCAACGAACGCCTCCAGGACATTGCCCTGCACGAAAACCCGGCACTTGACGGACCTGCCCGCCGGCAACGGCAGCGGGCGCTCATAGATGGGCCTGCCCTCCCGCCAGCCCTCCCAGCGCCGCAACGCCAGTTGCCTGCGCGACTGGTCGAGCGTCAGCAGGTAGCCGGCGTCGCCACTCTCGCTCAGCCTCACGATGGCGCCCGCGCGCCGCCCCTTACCCAGGGTCACGTCGAACTGCGCCAGGTAGTCGGTGGGCGCGCCCGGCAAGACCAGCAGGCTGTCCGCCTCGGAAGCGTCCACCGCCACCTGACCGCCACGTTTGCTCCAGTCGCCTGAGACGGCCAACCACGGCGACTTCAGGTCAGCCGCGAGGTTGCGAAAGGCCGCGACTATCTCGGGAGCACAGCACACGCGGAGAGCGCCGTCGGCGCCGATTGACACCTCGCGCGGCAGGCTGAGTACGCCGCCCCATAGGCGGGAGCCCGCGTCCCTCGCGCCTTCGTGCGAGGCAATCCAGCCGACCAGCAGATGCCTACCGCCCGCGTGGAACGTCTTCGCCGCGTATAAGCCCACATCGTCGAGGCTCGCGTCCGCCGGCCGCTCCCAGGGGCCCTCGAGCCGGCGCGCCACGCGGTACTGCGTCGTGACATCGGAGAACACGAGCGCCCGCCGCTCGCCCAGGTCGAGCATGTCGGGGCACTCCGGCGGGTGGAACGCATTGTAGAGCCAGAGCGGAGGCCAGACCTCCCACTCGCGTCGTGCCTGAGGCAGACCCCGCCAACGGCGGGGCAGGTCTTGAGACTTGGCGATCGCGATGCAGCCCCTCGACGGCCCCTCCCGCTCCGCGCGCACCTTGGCCGTGACGAGCATCCAGTAGCAGGACTCGGCTACGTTCCGGAACACGAACGGGTCGCGCCAGTCCTGGGCGGCGTACCAACGCGGATCGGGTTTGAGGATTGGATTCGCCGCGTCCTTGGTCCACCCAACCAAGTCGTAACTCGTGGCGTGACAGATGGTCTGCGGAGTCGGCGAACCGGGGTTCCAGCCCGTGTAGAAGATGTGGAACTGCCCGCCCGCCTCAACCACCGAACCGGTCCAGCAGCCCTGGCAATCTGGCTCGCCCGGCTCCCCGGGCAGCAACGCATCCGGCAACTCCTTCCAGTGGGTCAACTCCCTGCTGACCGCATGTGACCAGGGGAAACGGTCGCGCAACCGCCCACGGGGTTTCAGGTAGAACAGGTGATACTCGCCCTCCCAAAAGAAAGGGATTGGGTCGCCTACCTCGCCCTCAGACGGGATGAAATGCACCGCGCGCCACCTCCGGGCTCGAGCCTGACACCATAGTGACGTCCCAGCGCCCGCCCGACAAGCGGGTGAGCCGAGCCCCCCGGAAACGCCCGGACCCCGAGCACCGAGAGGCGGCCTCTCTGGTCGCTGTGGGGGCCTCGTTCCACGGCCGAGGGCGTGGCCCGAGCGGCTGGGCCCGGCACATTCGCTGTTGCTAGGTGCTTTCCCCTGCAAGATTGGCGTTCCTGCGTTGTCCGGTCTATGAAGTAGGCACAAGCCGATGACCCCAGACCTACGGCTCCTACATCAGTACGCCAGCACCGGGGATGCCGAGGCCTTCTCCGCCATCGTGCAGGCGTATCAGGACCTCGTTTACAGCGCTTGCCTCAGGATGTTGGGCAACGCCGCTGACGCCGAGGATGCGGCACAAGATTGCTTCTATGACCTAGCGCGCCAGGCCGGCAAAGTGCGCTCCTCGGTTGCGGGCTGGCTCCACCGCCGTGCGACCCATCACTGCCTTGAACTCGTTAGGCAGGCTGCGGCGCGCAAGCGACGGGAGCGGGAGTACGAAGAGATGAGAGCCGCCGAGAGGGCTGCCAGGAATGACGGCGTGTCGTGGGAGGAGATCGCCCCGGAGGTGGACCGCGCGGTGGACGAACTTCCGAACGAGGAGCGCCACGCGCTGGTCGAACACTTTCTGCGGCAGAGGACCCAGGCTGAGATAGCGGAAGAACTGGGAGTCTCGGCGGCGACTGTGTCGCGCCGGGTCAACTCCGGGGTCGAACAGGTCCGCAACAGGCTCAAGGATGCGGGCGTGGTGGTTCCGTCCGCAGTCCTCGCTGCCCTTCTTGCACAGAACGCTGCCGGAGCAGCACCCGCGACGCTGGCCGCAGCCGTCAGCACATTGTCGGCGGAGGCAGCGGCCAGGGGGAGCGGCAAATCCGCGCCCACCTCCTCGCACCTTACCAGCCACTTGCCGGGCGCACTGCGGGGCAAAGCCGCGGTCGCCGTGGCTCTCGGCTTGCCTGCGATCATCGGCGGCACAGTGTACTGGCAAGCGGCCAGGGCGAAGCGCGAAGCGGCCGGACACGGCGGATACGAGAATGGGGTGAATGCAAACGTGAGGCGTGAAGCACAAGGGGAGTCTCGCCAGGTCCTTCTCGAGAACGTGGTCCAGACATTCGACCAGGTGGTACGCGAGACGGTCCAGCCCTACGGCGCGCCACGCAGCGCTGTCACCACGCACCTGGTCTGCATGCGAGCGGCGGGATGGGAAGATGCCGACTACGAAACGCTGATGACCATTTCTGGCTTCGGCATCTCCTTCGTCTACGAACACAAAGACAAGTTCTGGGTTGCCTGGGTGCCTCCTCCCGGCGCTGACGAGCGGATCGCGCGGGCCACGGGCTTCGGCTGGGAATGGGTCCGATCCCAAACGCCGGATGAGGTGTGGAACGCTCTCAAAAAGACCATAGACGCCGGCAAGCCCGCTCGTGCACCGTCTGAAGAATAACTGGTCTTCGCTGGCTACCAGGACGCCCCCAAGAAGGCCGACCGCAAGGCCTTCGTGCTGGAAGTGCCGCACGCATATCCCGGCAAATGGTGGACGTGGCAGGAGTTTGAGAAGTGGTTCAAGCAGCAAAGCCATGGCCACCTCGGCAGACACACCGGTAGGGTCGCCAAGGCGGCTCCCAGGGAGATGGCCACCGAGGTCATGAGGAACATCGTTACCTGGGCCGACAAGCACCCGATGGCTAGCAATGACGGTTTCGCCGGTGTGTCCTTCGGACTCGCCGGCACCGAGGCGTACGCCGCCGACATCGAGGATACCGCAAAGCCGCCCTCCTATTTCAACCTGGGCTGGTTGGGCCTGCACAGCATATACCCGCAGTGGACGGCCAGACAGTGCACCGCCCGCTATCTGCAACGCGTGGCGCAGGAACTCCCCACGCCGGTCAGCAGCCACATCCTCGCGGCCGCGCAGCAGTATGAATCGGCCTACGCCGCGTGGCAGGAGTGGGAGACGCACCTGGGCCGACTCGGCCCACGGGGCAAGGCGCCGGAGAACGCCTGGGAGAGCGAGGAGCACCGCAAGGCTGGCGCCGCTGCCGGGCGCCAGGCGCTGGCGCACGAAAAGGCTGCCATCGCAGAACTGGCCAAGGCACTCGAACTGCTGCGCTGAAGTCTGTCCGGGGGCTATCTGGCCCGCGCGTTGCCAATGCCGCCGCGGCAAGGTAGCATCTGGCTCCATGGCATGGCGGCGCAACGGGCCCACGACAGAGCCTAGCATCCACCGACACATCCGGCGGCTCCCGTCTCACCTGTTAATGCTGAGCGCGGCTGTCCTGGCTTTCCTCGGGGCCGCGATGCCTCAAGGAGGCGGGCTGTTGGCAAAGGAAGCGAAACCTGACTGGCTCGGATCCCGGGAGGGCATTACGGATGAGGTCTTGGCGCCGTGGACGCCGCTGCGCGTTGAGCCGCTCCCGTCGGAGCCCGCAGGCGGCTCCGCGGGCGTCGCAGTCTCCTGTTGGGGCAGGACCTACCGCTTTGCCGGCGGCATCTTCCCGACGGCCGTTGAAACGGACGGGCGCGAAGTCCTGGCTGGCCCCATGCGTCTGCTAGCGCGCGTCAGCGGCGAGCCCGAGGAATGGCAAGCCCAGCCCATCACGGTTGCGGAGCAGACCGCGGCGCGCGTGTGCCTGACGCAGGTCCTCACCGGCACGCGCCTGAGCATCGCTGCCAATACACAGGTCGAGTACGACGGCGCCATCCGCATAGACTGGGAACTGCGCCCTCATGGCCCGCTCCGACTGGAGGAACTCACGCTCGAGATCCCTCTGAAGGCCGAGCACGCGAGCCTGCTCTATTACTACCCCAACTACGCCAAGTCCTGGTCCGAGCACCGCCCCCGGGCCCTCGGCGACGCCGGGTTTGTGGACGGATTCCTGCCCGTCATCTGGCTTGGCGACGAGGAACGCGGGCTGATGTGGTTCTGCGAGTCGGATGAGCACTGGCTAAGCGACAGTCCCGACCAGGCCGTGGAAATCCGCCGCGAGGGTGACCTCGTGGCCGTGCGGCTTCGCATAGTGGACAAGCCGGTCGCGCTATCGCCCGCCGGCCAAAAAGGCGCCTCGCTTCACTATACCTTCGGGTTGCTGGCGACGCCGGTGAAGCCGGTCGTGGAAGACGCCTGGGACTACCGCACCTTCCACGTATCCCAAGGCACCTTCGGCGTCGAAACGCGCCTGAAGATCAGTGACGCCGACCTAGACCGCCTCGCGGCTCTGGGCGGGAAGACCGTCGCCTTCCACGAGCATTGGACCGACATCGAGTCGTACACCGAGACCACCTACGGCGACGATTTGCGCGGCCTGGTCGCTCGCTGCCA
Organism: uncultured Armatimonadia bacterium; assembly: GCA_964528605.1. Classification (GTDB taxonomy): domain Bacteria; phylum Armatimonadota; class Zipacnadia; order CAZGSV01; family CAZGSV01; genus CAZGSV01. The sequence continues at coordinate 31,824 of CAZGSV010000011.1, read as the reverse complement.
TGCGCGCGGGATCAAACTCCTCCTCTACTTCGGCTTCTTGATGTCGGACAAGGCGGCGGAGTGGGAGGAATACAGCGACGACTGCTTGCTCGAACCGCGCAGCGGGTACTTCGGCTACAACTACCCGCCGCAGCCGATCCAGAATGCGCTCATCGTCTGCTACCGTAGCGTCTGGCAGGACTTCCTGGTGCACGGCATCGGCCGGGTGATGGATGAGTACGACATTGACGGCGTCTATCTCGATGGGACCTCGACTCCGTTTGGCGGCTGCAAGAACCAGCGCCACGGGTGCGGGTATGTGAAGCCTGACGGGACGGTCGCGCCCACCTACGCGCTCTTCCCCATCCGCAAGACGCTTCGCCGTATCTACACTGTGGTGCGGTCGCGCAAGCCGGACGGACAGGTGAACGTGCACCAGTCCGCGTTTATGACCAACGCTCTGCCCTACTTCACCAGTTACTGGGACGGCGAGCACCTGTCGGCCGCCGAGGGCGAAACGGCGACCGGGCGGCTATCGCTCGATATGTTCCGCGCCGAGTTCATGGGGCGCCAGTGGGGCGTCCCCGCTGAGTTCCTGCACAGTAGCAGCCTAGGCCTCACCTACTGGCAGGCATGCGGGCTGTCCGTTCTGCACGATGTGCCCACGCGGCCGGTGTCCATGGAGGAACTGGAGCAGGTGGCCCGCATCTGGCGCGTCTTTGACGAGTTCGGACGGAAAGATGCGCAGTGGCTGCCCTACTGGCGCAACGCCGGTTGTGTAGCCGTTGAGCCGGAGGGGTGTCGCGTCAGCCTGTACCGGCACCCCACTCGCGGCGTTCTTGCGGTTGTCTTCAACGCTAGCGGCCGGGAGCAGGAGGCGCGGGTCGCGTTCGACCTGCCGGCTCTGGGGCTCAACGCAGCAAACGTTGAGGATGCGTTCACTGGTGAGAACGTCGCGATGCAGGACGTCACTGTGCAGTTGCGGCTGGCCTACCTCGACTGGCGCCTCTTGTGGCTCCGCCCTCCCGCTCGCGGAGAATAGGGACAGGAACCCATTTTCCGTGAGTCGGTCGGCTACCGCGTCGCGGCGTAGGAAAATGGGTTCCTGTCCCTATTTTCCGCTAGCCGCTCTTGGTCAGCACGACCAGGTACTCATGCGCCATGGTGCGTTCCTTTTGACCGGGCACGTTGGTGGGTGAGTTCTCCGCCGGCATGCGCTTGTTGGAGATGGCGCGGACGATGGTCTCCCGATGGGTGAAGCCGCGCGCGCAGAACAGGTCGGCGACTATCCTGTCCGTCGGGAGTTCCGTTTTCGCCACCCGGCGGTTGCCGACGACAAAACACACGCGCCCCCCCGGGCGCAGGACCCGAACCACCTCGCCGATGGCCGCGTCCAGGTCGCTGTAGAACGCGAGCACCTGGGCCGCGCGCTTGGCGTTGGCGCTCTCGATCCCTGCCAGCACCTGGTAGAGCGCCTGCGAGGGCAGGCGGACGCCCGCCTCAGGCGTGCTCCGGCCAAGCGATTCCCTGTCAACTCGTTCCTCCAGCCCTAGCCATTGGAGCGATAGCCGCGAGAACTGGCCGTAGGCCACCGTGGTGCGGGAGTCGCCGTAGGGGGGGGAGGTGATGACCAAGTCCACCATCTCGTCCGGTAGCGGCAGCCCTTCCAGCACGTCTCGCGTCTCGAGGGCGACCGCCGCGTTGATCGCTCGCTCCCGGTAGAAGGAATCGAGCAGGTCAATGTTGCGGCGGGCGATGCGCTCCAACTCCGCGGCCACGTCCGGCCGGAACTCCTCCCAGTTCTTGCGGCGCAGCAACTTGAACTCGTTGGGCCGCGTGCGCGAGACGCCGCGGGCAGTCTCGGAGAACGCTACCGCGAAGAACTCCTGCAGCGGCCCCATGGGCAGGTGCAACACCGCGGCGCGCAGCCGCGCCAGCTCTGCGATGACCTCATCCGCGAACCAGAACTCTAGGTTCGGGAAGTCCGGGGGCTCGGCCTCGACCTCCCTCGCCTCCGCGAGGACCTGCTCCAGCGCGGCGAGCAGTCGCGCGCGCGGCAGAGGGGTCGTGCGCACCCGCGAGACCATTATCGCCAGCGGGTTGAGGTCGCAGCCGTAGAAGGGGCGACCGGAGATGGCGGACTCGACGGCTGTCACTCCGGAGCCGACGAAGGGGTCCAGCACCAATTCGCCAGGCCGGCTCAGTTCTTCCAGCAGGCCCCGCACCACCCCGAAGTGGAACATCGCCGGGTAGGGGTGGATGCCGTAGACGCCGCTGGTCGCCTGCGTCCCGCGGAAGTCCCACCCCTCATCCCGCCGGCGCACCCCGGAGTCGTCCTTGGCAGAAGGGAGACGCCAGAGTCGTTGTCTCACGGATTCTCTGACGCGCCTTCGATCTCCGCCAGCGCGTGTACCCAGGGGAATCCAGGCCGCACAGCGTCCACTAGCTCCTCGTCTGCCGTCCAGAACTCGCATTCAAGCCGCTGTGCCAGCGCCAGGTAGTGGGCGTCATAGACGCTCAGTCTGTCGTACTGGCGACACAGCTGAAGCGCCTCCACATGAAGGCCCAGGGGATGGACCATTCGGAGAGGAAGCCTCCCCAGAAGGCGCGCTGCCTGTAATGCCTCCTCCGGCGAGAGAAGGCGGGCAGCAGCCTTTCGAGCCAACGCGGATGTCACCTCGAAGGTAAGGAGGCAAGGCGCGACCAGGGGCTCACCGCGGTCACGCAAGCGTTGGACAAGGCGGCGAGCCGCACCACTATCGCGCTCCGTGACCAGGAGCTTGACCGCAACCGAGGCGTCAAGACACGTGGTCAAGGTGCTCGTCCCGCTCGCGACGCATTTGCCGGATCATCTCGGCCGAATCGGGGTGCGTGTCGTGCCGCTCGAAGACCTCCTGTCTGAACGCGTCTATCTCTCGTAAGGCCTCATCCCACTGGGTGCGGATGTCGCCCTCCCCGCGTAAGGCTCTCTCCAAGGTCCGGGCACAGAAATCGCTCAAAGAGAGGTCCGCCGCGGAGGCCGCGATCCTTATCCGCCTCCGAGTCTCCGCGTGGAGGTAAATCGTCATTCGCACCTTATGGGTGGGGGTTTTGCCCATACGCTATCACCGTATGAATTCTATCACCAAATCAACAAGTTGACAACCGGAAGACGGCATTCGGCGACGGGGGCATCACGGTGGGCCGACCCGGCCTGGCCGGCCAGGGCTCGAGCAAGGGCCTGTACCCGAGCGCGGGGCCTTTGGGGCCCCGCGCGGATGGTGCAAAGAAAGGAGACGGAAGAGACGGACCTAATACGCCTGCGCCTCGCCGCCTGGACGCGGCCCTTCGCCGGCAAGCCAGAGCAGCCGCGCCCACTGCCGGTCCACCCCGGCTTGCAGTTCCTCCAAGAGCGGCTTGTTCTCTTCGCGCAGCAAGTGACGGAAGCGCCCCTGCGGCTCGATGAAGGCGGTCAACGGCAACTTCTCCTTCGGCTTGTAGTTGACCTTCCACTCGCCGTTCTCAACCTCGAAGAGCGGCCAGAAGCAGGTCTCCACCGCGAGCCGGCTGATCTCCATGGTCTCGGGCGCGTCGTACTGCCAGCCGCGGGTGCACGGGCACAGCACGTTGAGGAACGCGGGCCCCTTGGCCGCATAGGCCTTCTCGCACTTGGCGATGAGGTCGTTGAAGCGCCCGGGCACGGCCTGCGCGACGTAGGGAATCTCGTGCGCGGCGATGATGGCGGTCAGGTCTTTGCGGTGCTGTTGCTTGCCGGCCGCGCGCTTGCCCACCGGCGTGGTCGTGGTGGCCGCCCCGAAGGGCGTGGCGCTGGAGCGCTGGATGCCCGTGTTCATGTAGGCTTCGTTGTTGATGCACACGTAGACCACGCGGTGCCCGCGCTCGAGCATACCGGACAGGGCCTGGATGCCGATGTCATAGGTGCCGCCGTCGCCCGCAAAGGCGACGAAGTTGACGTCCTCCGTGACCGCCCCGCGCCGCTTGAGCGCCAGGTACGCCGCCTCGACGCCGCCCATGGTAGCGGCTACGTTCTCGAAGGCGTTGTGAATCCAGGGCATGCGCCAAGCGGTGTAGGGGAAGATGGTGGTGCACACCTCGAGGCAGCCGGTGGCCGAACCGACGATCACAGGCTTGTCCGAGGCGAGCAGGACTTGTCTAACAATGGTGCCCTCGGCGCAGCCGGGACACATGCGGTGTCCACCGGCAAGCAACTCCGGTCTCTTTGCCAACTCCTTCAAACTGGCCATTCTGTCAACCTCCCTGCCGCGTCTGCGACGCGCAGCCCGCGAGCGCCTTGGCCCGGCGACCCGCGGGCATCGGGTGCGCGCCTACTCGCGCACGCCCAAGTAACGCACCGGGTACTGCACCTTGCCGTCGCCGGCGACGGCGGGCAGTTCCGCGTAGACTCGCTCGACCAAGTGGGGGCCGAACTCCCGGCCGCCGAGGCCGTAGATGTACGGCAGCACCGGGACGTTCGCCTTCTTCGCATAGAGCGCCGAGGTCACCTCAAGGAACAGGGGGCCGCCGGCCGCGCCCGGAGAACTGGCGCGGTCCAGCACGGCCAGAGCCTTCAGGTGCGAAACCGCGTCCGCCAACTCCGCCGTGGGGAAGGGCCGGAAGACGCGCAGTTTGAGCAGCCCGACCTTCTTGCCTTGCTGGCGGTAATCATCAATGACATCCTTCGTCGTCCCGGCCGCCGAACCCATAGCCAGGATGCCGTAATCGGCATCCTCCAAGCGGTAGGCCTCAAAGAGGCCATAGGGCCGGCCGCTCAACCGGCCGTACTGCTGTCCGACTTCCTTGATCACATCGAGGACGCCATCGAAGGCCGCGAGTTGCTGGCGCTTGTGCTCGAAGTAATAGTCGGTCATGTCAATGGGGCCGAAGGTAACGGGGTGCTGCAGGTCGAGCAGCGAGTGCTCGCTCTTGATCGAGCCCACGAAATCGTACACCTTGTCGTCCTCGATGATGTCGAGCGACTCCATGGCGTGGCTGAGGATGTAGCCGTCGAGGCAGGCCATGACCGGCAGGTCGCAGCGCTCGGCGATCTTGACCGCCTGAATGATGTTGTCGTAGCCCTCCTGGACGTCCTCGGCGTAGATCTGGAGCCAGCCGGTGTCGCGGCAGCCCATGGAGTCGCTGTGGTCGCAGTGGATGTTGATGTTGGCGCTCAGCGCCCGGTTGATGACCGCCATCACAATGGGCAGGCGCAGACCCGCGGCGATGTAGAGAACCTCCCACATCAGCGCGATGCCCTGCGAGGCGGAGGCGGTCATGGTACGCGCCCCCGCGGCCGCGGAGCCCACGCAGGCGCTCATGGCGGAGTGCTCGCTCTCCACGGCCACGTACTGGGTGTCCACCTCACCGGCGGCCACATGGTCCGCGAAAGCCTGGACCACCTCGGTCTGCGGCGAGATGGGATAGGCGGCCACCACGTCCGGCCGCACCTGGCGCATCGCGTAAGCGACCGCCTGGTTGCCCTCCATCGCTGTCTTGGCCATGGTTAGGAACCCTCCCCCTGCACGCTGCTCTCGAGCACCATCGCGATCGCCTTGACCTTGGGCGGGCACTCGCGCGCGCAAATGCCGCAGCCCTTGCAGTGGTCCATGTCAAAGCCCACGATCTTGCCGTCCTGCACCAGCACGGCACTGTCGGGGCAGGTTATCCAGCAGCGCAGGCAGTGAATGCACTTGGCGTAGTCAATGACGGGTATATGCGTCCGCCAGTCGGCGGTGCGGTATTCCGCGGAGGTGCCCGGCTCGTCAATGATGCCGCCGGGCGCTAGCTGCTTCCAGGTGGCATTAGGCGGCAACTTCATTCGCTCTTGACCTCCTCGTATGCGCGGGTCAACGCCTGTATGTTCCCTTCGACTACCTCGGGCCGGAAGCGCTTAGCGAACTTGTTGCGCACATCGCGCTTAACTTCCTCGAGCTCCAGCAGCCCGGTGAGGCGCACGAAAGCGCCCAGCATGGGGGTGTTCGGGATCGCCCGCTTGATGGTCTCCATCGCGATCTTGGTGGCTGCGACCGTGTGGACCTTACCGCCCTTGAGGCCCAAGCGCTTGCGCACTTCCTTCGGCTCTTCCTCGGTGTTCACGATGACGATGCCGTCCTCGGACAAGCCGTCCACCAGGCTCAGCTGACCGATCAGGCTGGCGTCCACGATGACCACTACCCTGGGGTTATCGATGGGGTAGTGCCTGCGGATGGGAGTATCGCTAACGCGGGTGAAAGCGCGCACCGGGGCGCCCGCCCGCTCCGGCCCGAACTCCGGGAAGGCCTGCACATACTTGCCTAGGCCCAGGGCCGCCTCCGCCACCAGATAGGAGGCCGTCTTCACTCCCTGACCGCCACGCCCGTGCCATCTAACCTCGAGCATTTCGGCCATGCACCTCAACCCTTTCCGCGTGCGCGAAGTTCCTGTTTGCCGCGTGTGCGAGGCACCAAGAATCCCCCTTATGTCGGTCTGCGCTCGGATAATCGCCATAGGGAGTACGCGGCACTCTTATTCTACCCCTGCGCCCCTACCGGGGCAAGGGCCGCGTCTCGAGTTTCTACATCTCTCGCCGGCCCTCCAGCGCCATGGTGATCGTCAGTTGGTCGGCGTAGTCCAGATCCCCGCCTGCGGGCAGCCCCAGGCCCAGCCGCGTGACCCGCACGCCCTTTTCCTTGATGAGCGGCCCTAGGTAGAGCGCCGTCGCCTGCCCCTCCACCGTGGGGTCCAGGGCGAGAATGACCTCCTTCACCTCGCCCTGATGCAGCCTCTGGAGCAGTTCGGCCACCCTGACCTTCTCCGGTCCGACTCCCTCCATAGGCGAGATCAGGCCTTGCAGCACGTGGTACAGGCCCTTGTACTGCCGGGTCCGCTCCATGGCCGCCACGTCCACCGAGTCGGCCACCACGCAGAGGAGGGAGCGGTCCCGTTCCGGGGAGGAGCAGATAGCGCAAACGTCCTCGTCGGCGTAGTTGAAGCAGACGCGGCAGGTGCGCACGCCCTCCCGCAGGGCCATTAGGGCCTGCGCGAGTTCCTCCGCGACGGCCGGGGACGCGTGGAGCAGGTACATGGCCACGCGCTGGGCCGACTTGGGGCCGATCCCCGGCAGCGCCTGCAACTGCTCGATCAACTGGCTCAGTGCCCGCGACGATCCGGTCATGGGTCCTTGCTCCCCCGCTCCTACAGGCCCAGCAACTCGGGCGGAATGGGCAGCCCGCCGGTCGCCCCCTGCATTTTCTCCATCTTGGCCTTGTCGGCCGCTTCCGTCGCGTTGTTGACGGCGGCGAGCACCAGGTCCTCCAGCGTCTCCACGTCGGTGGGGTCAACGGCGCTGGGCTCGATCTTCACTTCCTTGAGCCGCTTATGGCCGTCCATCTTGACCCTCACGGCGCCGCCGCCCGCCTCCCCCTCGAAATCGGTGTCGCGCAGTTCCTGCACTACGTTCTTGATGTTCTCCTGCACCTGCTGCACCTGCTTGAGCAGGGAGCCCAAACCCAAACCGCCAAACCCGCTCATTGTTTAGCCTCCTGCGCGCTTGCCGCGCGCTCCTCTGGCGCCGCCGCGAGCACCTCTGGTGGCCGCCTTACCGCTCGAACCACGCCCGCTTGGGCTCCCCGCCTCGTTGGTCAATGGCTCGGCATCCGGGAATATCGTGCGCACCTTGGTGAAAACCTCGTGTTCCGAGGGCTCCTGCCCGGCCTTGGCGGGCGCAGCCTGATTGGCCTGCTCCATCTTCGGGCGGACCTCCAACGCCCGCCCGAAGGCCTCCTCAATCGCCTTGGCCAGCCAAGCCGCCTCCGCGGTGTTGAGCAACTGCGCCTGGAACTCCTGCATGTTGAACTCAAAGTCGAAGAGGACGACGAGGGTCCCGTTCTCCAGGCGCACCTTAGTGTGCTCGACCAGGGAGGCCATGGGCAGCCGCTGTTCCTCGTTCATGCGCGCCACGATTTTCTCCCACAGCCTCTGCTCCTCCGACACGACCTCGGTGGCCGCTGCCTGCGGTGCCGCCGTCGGAGCGGGCTGTGGCTTGGGCGCGGGCGTTGGCGGCTCAACGGCTGGGCCCTCTGCAGGCGCCTCCGGGGCGACCTCACGCTTGGGCGGAGGACCGGCCGGCGTAGGCTTCTCCGCGACGGCGGCTGGCTGCGGAGCCACTTTCGCTGGGGTTTCTGTGCGGGCGGAAGTCGCCCGCGGTGCTTCCACGGCCGCGCGCCTGGTAGCAGCCTGGCACAGTCGCACGAGCGCAGACTCGATCAGCAGCCGCCTCTGCCCGGCATAGAGCGGGTGGCTTTCACGCTCGCTGGTGGTGGCCGCAATCTCGACCATTTCCAGTCCGCGCTCCAAGGGCAACGCGGCCAGCGGGCCACCGGTCTTCACCTCCAGCAGGTAGCGCGTGCCCGGCGCGCCCACCCGCACGGCGATCCCGTCCCGCAGGTACTGGGTCAGGTCGCGCAGCAGGAAATGCGGGTCGCGGCCGGCGCACAGCATCTGGTCCAGCAGCGCGAGTGCCTCGGCGATGTGCCCCTTGACCACTGCCTCCACCAGCGCCCCTAACTCCTCCTCCGCGCTCAAGCCGAGCATGGCCACGATGTCCTGCGCCGTGACTTCTTCCTTGCTCAGGTGGGACACCTGCTCCAGCAGGGCCAGCGCGTCGCGCGCGGCGCCCTCGGCCGCCGAAGCGATCATCATCACCGCGCCCTCGCTGAGCCTTATGCCCTCTTTCCGGGCTATCACCCGCACATGCTGGGCGAGCAGCTCGGCCGGTATCAGGCGGAGGTCGAAGCGCTGGCAGCGCGACTGGATGGTCGCCAGCAGCCGCTCCGGCTCGGTGGTGACGAGCACGAAGTAGGCGTGAGCCGGCGGCTCCTCCAGAGTCTTCAGGAATGCGTTGGCGCCCTCGCGGGTTATCTGATGAGCCTCGTCTATGATGTAGACGCGCGCCCGCGAACGGGCCGGCGAGAACTTCACCTTCTCCCGCAGGTCGCGAATGTCGTCAATCGAGCGCTGCGAGGCCGCGTCCATCTCGAGCACATCCATCGAACTGCCTAGCGCCATCTCCCGGCAGGGGCCGCACTCTCCGCAGGGCTCCGCCGTTGGGCCCCGCTCGCAGTTGAGCGCGCGCGCGAGGATGCGGGCCATGGTCGTCTTGCCGGTGCCGCGCGGCCCGGCGAAGAGGTAAGCGTGGCTGACCTTGTCGGTGCGCAGCGCGTTTTGCAGTGTGCGCGTCACGTGCTCCTGCCCGACGACGTCCTCGAAACGCGTCGGGCGGTACTTCAAGTAGAGAGCCTGATAACGCTCCATGGGCATCCTAACAATACCGCATCCGCGCCCTACCCCGCCAACTTTCCCGGGGACGCGCAGCAGATCACGGCTGGGCCGCCGCCGAAGGCGCGAAACGAGCGATAACGGGGAAATGGTCGGAGGGCCAGGCGCCGTCGCGGTTCCACAGCACGCGCTCGGCGCCCAGGACGGCAAAGCCTCGGCTGAGTATCCAGTCTATGCGCGCGCCCTCCCGCTCTGGGCCGGCGAAGCCATGCCAGGTCGCCGGCCCCACGCCTGTCTCTTCGGTCCAACAGTCCGCGAAACGCCCCGGCGCCGTGAGGAACGCGTAAGGCTCCGAGCCGGGGATGCAGTTGAAGTCGCCCATCAGAATCGCGGGCGCGTCGCCGGCCACGCGCAAGGTCAAGTCCCAGAGCAACTCCGCGCTGCGCATTCTTGCCTCAGCGCCGCGGTGATCCAGATGGCAGTTGATGAGCGCGAACTCGAGGCCATCGCTGCGGCGGCGCAGGCGCGTCCAAGTCGCCATACGCACGCACTCGGCGTCCCAGCCGACCTTGCCGGGAACCGCGGGCGTCTCCGACAGCCAGAGATTGCCTCCCGCCAACAGAGAGAAGCGCCGGTGGTCGCAGAAGACCGCCACGTATTCGCCCTGGCGCCCACCCTCGCGGCCCTCGCCGAAGCACTCATAGTCGGGCAGGCTCTGCCGCAGCCACTCCACCTGTTCCACGAACGCTTCCTGCACGCCGAAGGCGGCCGGCCGGACCGACTCTATCGCCGCGGAGACGAGTTCCCTGCGCCCGGCCCAGGGACTGTCGTGCGAGTTGCGGATGTTGAAGGTCATCACCGTCAAGTGCGACAAGGCGGCACTCGCCTCCAGTCATGCCATCGGGCGCCGATGATAGCGCAAACGGCGGCGAACCCGAAAAGGCGCGATGGCCGCGTTGCCAGCGCCGCTCGTTGGTGGAATACTCGCGCGTTGATAGCGGCTTCTCCCGGCCGCGAACCACGGGAGCGTAGGGGCTGATGCAGCGGTGATGACCGGTAAGGAATGCGTGCGCGCCACCATTAGCCGCGAGCGCGCCGACCGCGTGGCTCTCGGATTCTACCTGGTGGACTACGACGTCATCGAGCACGTCATCGGCCGGCCCACCTACGTCCGCAACAAGATCAAGTCCACCATCGCCTTCTGGGAGGGCCGGCGCGACGAAGTCGTCGAGAGCTACAAGAAAGACACGGTGGAGTTCTACCAGAAGATAGACGTGTGCGACCTGATCACTTTCAAGGAGGCGCCGGTCGTCCCCCCCCGCGATTATGAACCGGAGCGGCCGCAGAAGATCGCCGACGACGCCTGGCGCGACAAGCGAGGCCGCGTCTGGAGGATATCCGAACTCTCCAACGATCTGACCATCGTCGAGGACCCCACCGCCAAGGACGAACCCGAGTATAGGGTGGAGATGTTCGAGGGGCCGGTCGAGGTGAAGCCGCCGGACCCCAGCGTCTTCGAAGCCTGCGACTACGTCAGCGAGCACTTGGGCAAGGACCGATACATTGCAGGCATATCCGGCGGGCTGACGGCGATGGTGCTCCTGGGAGGCATGGAACGCGGCCTACTGGAGTACGCGCTGCACCCCGAGGTGGTGCGCGCAGCGACGCGGCGGTCGGTGGAGCAGCAGAACCGGTCGGACGAGTACTTCATTCGGCCTGGGCAGGACGGCGTGCTCTTTGAGCAGGATATGGCGGCAAGCAAGGGGCCGATGATCTCGCCGGCGATGTTTCGTCAGTTCTGCTCCTCGGCCATGCGCGAGCGGGTGCAGCGCATTCGCGCCCGCGGGCTGCAAGTCCTCTTGCACAACTGCGGGAACAACCGCCCGCTGATGCCCATGTTCGTCGAGGCGGGTGTGCAGTGCTATCAGTCGCTGCAGACCATGTCCGATATGGAGGTGGGCAGTCTCAAAGCCGAGTTCGGCGACAGGATGTGTTTCTGGGGTGGGATTTCTCTGGAGGCCCTCATCCTGGGCGGGCCCGAGGACGTGCGCAAGAACGTGCGCGAGGCGATGGCGCGCGGCGGGCCGGGCGGCGGCTTCATCCTCGGCCCCAGCCATTCCATCGCCAAGGGCACCAAGTACGAGAACTTCATGGCGCTGCTCGATGAGTACGTGCGGCTGCGGGACAAGTACTAAGTCGGGTAACGCCCGGCACGGAGTCCGGGCGCTACGACCCTCGCCAGGACGCCGGCGCGCGGTGCTAGCGCGATGCATGCGCGCCTGATCGTCCGCCTCTGGGCCCTGGCTGTCCTCACTTCTGCGCTTGCTCTCGGCCCTATGCCAGCGCGGCCGGCCCCGCCGTTGGCGGGGTCTGCCTCAGGCGCGGCAAGCGGCGGCGAGGGCGCAACTCACGCAAAGGGATGTCCCGGAGGCGCAATCACGGCATCAGCCTGCTGGAGAACGTCGGCACCAACGAGAGCCCTGTGTTCAAGCGCCCCGTGATGCTGACGCCGTGGAACTTCTCGCACCATGAGACCACGCCGTGCGCAGTGGACTGGGATGGGGACGGCCGCCTAGACCTCATCTGCGGGGGCGAGTCCGGCTTCTTCTTCTACTTCCACCGAGACTTCCTCGAGCGGCGCATCGCCCTCGCCCGCCCCGGCCACATCTGGACACTTTGGTGCCAGGCACCAAAGTGTCCAAGTGGCGCGCTGGGGTCTATGGGCGGATAATGGCAGCCTGGAAGGAGGGGTCGCATTGCGGCTCGGCATCTTGGTCGCGATGACGCTGCTGGCGCTGCTCGCCTGCACAGGGGGGGTGTTGGCCTTGGACCGCCCGATGATCAGCGACGTCTTTTTCTATTGGTACACCTGGGACAAGGCGAAGGAACTCGGCGGCTGGCTCGGCGGCGTCTACTACACCCCGCTGGTCGGCTACTACGACTCGCCCACCTATGAGGACGAACTGCGCGAATTGTGGCTCGCCTCCGAGTGGGGCATGACCGAGCACTTCATTGACTACTGGGGCGGCGACTGGCGCGACACCGAAGGCAAGCCGCGCGAAGGCATCATCTTCCGCGCCGCCGAAACGCTCCAGCAAGAGGGTTATGATGTGCACGTTTCCTACTACCAAGACGGCACCAACTTCGAAATGCACGACTTCGCGGCCAACCTGGACGACGGGCGCGATTTCTACCGCGGCCTGGCTCCGTACGCGCAGTCACCGGTGTGGCCCACCATCAACGGCGATCCCGTGTGGCTGGTCTATGGGCGCAATGGCTCGCCACGGCCCTCGGAGGATGCCGCCGCCTTCCGCGAGTACCTGCGCCGCCAGTACACCAGCGTCGAGAACCTCAACAAAGCGTGGGGGACGCAACTCGCTTCCTTCGAGGAGGCCAACCTGGCGCCCGGCGCCTCGGGCCGACAATCGGCCGACTCCATCCGGTTCATCTACAGCGACTGGGAGCAGCAGATGGCCCGCTTCCGCGAGCGGGTGCGCGAGAGGACCGGCCTGCCGGGCGTGCGCCTCTCTTTCGACGTGGGCTATTGGCCCTTTGATGGGGGGGGCTACTCCGCCTTTGCGAAAACCTTCGGCGGGCCCCATTCCTACGGCGGCATCTTCGGCCAGCCGGAGGACCAGGACGTAGCGCGCTTCATCCAGTCAGTGGTGGCCAAGTGGTACGGCACCGCCTTCTTCGACCACTTCAAGAATGAGTATCACGACTGGAACACGGAGGGGCGCACGCCCGGGATGGAGTACTCTCCCGACCCCGCCAACTTCGACCGCTTCTGGGTAGGCGCTCTGCTCCGCAACAGCGAGGCGCTGCTGCACATGTCGTGGAACGAGTGGTGGGAAGGCTCGAACATGGAGCCCTCGGTGGAACTGGGCAAGAAGTGGGCGGAGAAGAACCTCTTCTATTCGACGCTGATGAAGATGTGCTTCCCCAGCCTGCGGCACTACGACGAGGGAGCGCAGATGGCCGTGCTGTTGAACGACTGGGCGGCGCCAGCGGGAGCCGACGATGAGGAAATGGAGCAGACCGTTCAGGCGCTCCGGTTGCTTGGGGTCCGGTTCTCGCTGATACCCGACGAGTTCGTCAGTGCAGAGCGACTGGGGCGCTACCAGGTGGTCATAGCCCCCTCCTGCGGTGTTGGCTTCGGGCAGAATGCCGAGGGCGAGCCGGTTCTCGAGGTGCTGCTCCGTTGGGCGCGTGAGAGTGGCCACACGCTGCTCATCAGCGACTTCCCGCAGGCGCGCGAGCAACTCCGGCTTGAGACGCAGTCGCCGCCGTCCGCCGCGGCCGGGGGGAACCTCAACCTTTTCGTGGACGTCGGCGCTGACAATGATGACGACTACCTGGCAAGCGGCTACTCCGGGCGCGAGGATTGGGGCGAGTTGCCGCCTGGCAAGTTCGGCGCGAGCGAAGGCCGTCACACCGTCCGCTGGACTCCGGGAGCCGGAAGCCAGACCGTGCTCATGCTGCCGGCCTCTCCCGAGCGCGATCACCTGTTGCGGTTTGCGGGCGACGCCATCTGGGACAACGAGATGGAAGTGCGCGTCGAGGGCGCGCCTGTTGGGACTGTTGGGATTCTGCCGGGCCGCAACGAGTACGAGATTGCGGTGCCCGCAAGCGCCATCGGCGGGCGCAGCATGGTCGAGGTGCGCTTGGTCTATGCCAAGGCGCGCATTCCCGGCGAACTCGCGCCTGAGCGCTTTGGCGGCGAAGCGCGCGTCTGTGATCTCGCTCTGGATTGGCTCCAGTGGAGTACCGCCAATATGCCGCGCTCGACGGAGAACGTCGGCCACCGGCGCAGCCTTACTATCGTCCCGGACCTTCTCGCGGGGTCGTCGGACAGCCGCGGGGCGTTCGCGCCCACGCTGGAGCAATGGGTGCCGCATGTGCCCCTTCGGCTGCCCGAAGGAGCCCGGCTGCTCTCGCACTACGACGAGGACAAGGCACCGCGTGAGTTTCTGATGGGCTTCGGCGAAGGCAGCATTCTCTACGTCAACGGACCCATCAGTCTTGACCTGCCGCCGCGCTGGCTGGGTTATCTACTCGCGAACGGCTGCGGTCTGAGGTGGCAGCCGCCGGTACGCGCGCTGGGCAAGGACGACCGGGTTATCGGCAGCGTACTCTCCGCCGGCTCCACCAAGATTGTGCTGGCATACAACTACGGCGACGAGCCCGCGCAGATACAGGTCGCCCCTCCGCACGAAGACTTGCCTCTGAGCGAGCAGTGCGTCCTGGCCGCGGACGGCATGGGGCTGGTTGAGTCAGGGCCTCCACCCGCCTGGGCGGCCGGAGGATCACCGCAGAGTCTCATAGACAGCGAGAGCGTAGGCCTGCGCGACCGGATCGGCCACTATGCGGTGTATCAGTTCGCCTTTGCGCCCGTCCGTGTCGAGACCGAGTCGCCCCTGACGGTGGGTGTCGGGGGCAGCCTTCAGGTCCATGCGAGCGTGGAGAATCTGACGAGGCAGAGCGTCACCGTCCAGTTGTCCTTCAAAGCGACCATTCCGAGCATCACCGGCACCCCCGTCTCGGTGGGCCTCGCCCCCAGAGAGCGCAAGGGAATCGTCCTGCCGCTCTGGACTTCCGAGCGCGTTGACTGGGGCATCAAGAGCGTCCTTATTGAGATCAAGTGGGACGATGGCGTGGCCTACTTGTGGCGCCCACTGGAGGTGCTGCCTCCTCCACAGATCAACCTCGCCACCTCGGTCGTTGACTCCGCCGACCCTCAACTCGCGCTCGTCTCCGCGCCCAATCCTTACATGAGGCCTGAGCGCGCGGAGAACACGGTGGTGTCGGTTGGGGGACGAGACCTCCGTGTAGGGAGGTTAGAGGCGGCTTCGCCCGCCACCGTTCGCCTGCCCCTCGAGGATGTCCCAGTGGACTCCCCGCGGCTTGATACGCTCAAGGTAACGGTGCGCTACGAGACCGACTCCGGCCCCAAGGCCGAGGAGCACGAGGTGGCGGTCGCTCGCTATCCGCGCGGGGATGCCGGCGAAGCCTCGGAGGGCCAACGTCGCATTTTCCTTTTCAATCCGACTGTTTTCCCGGCGGAACGCTCCGTGTACTCCATGCCTGCGGCCAAGGACCTGCCGGCGGGCACCTATGTGGTCAGCGAAAACGGACGTTCCGCCCCCGCGGAAGTCTTCGAAGGCCGCCTCTACTTCCCCGTTGCCGCGTCGCCGCACTCGGCCCAGAGCCTGATCCTCCAACCCTCCTCCAACCCGACCACGGACCTTGTGGTCAAGCCGCTTGACCTGGGCACGGGCCGCGGCCGGCTCATCGTGAGCAACGACTTCTACTCCTGCACCCTGGACGAGGCGCGGGGGGGCGTGATGACCTCCTTCATCTCCAAGCGGACCGGGCTCGACTACGCAGCGGATTCCTTCGGGGCCGCGGTGGGGCAATGGAGCAATCCCAAGGCGCCGATGCCGGCGCACAACGCGGCCGACTACATTGCCGAGCAGAAAGTCTTCCAGCGGGATTCCCCTCAGAAGGTCCGGCTTGTGCACTCGGGCCCTGCGCTAGTCGTCGCGGAGGTGCAGGCCTCCCTGACGCCCACTCGCCAGGCGCATCAGCGTTACACCTTCTTCGCCGGGGCGGACCACTTCCTGCTCTCCTCGTGGCTTTCGTGCGACGAGCGGGCTGCCGCCGAGGAGTTCGTCCTCTGCGACGCGCGCTTGCGCGCCGGCTCCCTCACCAAGATCTTCCCCGGCTTCAGCGGCATGGAGGGAACGCTGGGCAAGGAAGCGGTTCACGCCGGCTTCCGCCAGCACGCGGGACCACCGCCGCACCTGACCACGCTGTTCAACCACCGCGACTACTCAGAGGCCATCTCTCTGTTCCCGCTCGCGCACGATGGAGTGGACCGTTACCGGCAGGGGTTCTGGCCCGCCCCGCGTGGGAAACCTGGCATCTGCGAGTTCGCCGAGGTGGAGTACATCGGGCTCAAGCAGAGCGTCCAGTACGGGGTCTCGCTGCTGGTGCAGGTCCACCCCGGCTATCACCTGCAGGCCAAGCAGGCCGAGGAGTGCCGCAACGGCCTATGGGCGAAGTTGGTGCCTTGAACCAGCCGAGTCCGACCGGGGAACGCGGCGCCGGGAGTTAGCAGCAGGCGCCACTGGTTGCCCGTCTCAGGAAAACCCCCGCCCCCAACCCGCCGTCGCGGGGGGCGGATCGTAGGGGCGTATGGCCATATGCCCCTACCCCAGGGGCGACTCAGCGAGACACTCATGCGGGATTGCGGCCTACGAGGGGCGACCACACCGGGTCGCCCCTACGGGGGGGCCGCCCGGCCGGCGCCCCTTACCCCTCCCCTATCTGTTCACACGCCTTCACGAAATCAGCGAACAGGACGGTGTCGCCAAAGTGCGTCTCGAAGTACCTGATCGCCCAGCGGGTCGCTATCCGCTCCTCGAACGTGTCGGGGCACTCGACCCCGAGGGTCGCATCGCGCATGAGGAACAGCCGGTAGCCGAACCCCGCCATCGGCTCTATCCCGCCGGGCGCGCGCAGCACGCACATGTCAGTGGCAAACCCGGCGTAGATCAGATTCTCTATCCCGTGGCGGCGCAGCGCGCGGTCGAACTGCCCGCTCTGATACACGAACGGCTCTCCCCGTAAAGGCGCTACTATCTTGGCCAGGTCCATGCGAGCGTACGGCGACTTGGTGGGGTAGTCTTCGCCGTGGAAGCGCGCCACCATGCGCTCCCGCCATCCGGGCACCACGGGCGGCGGCGCAGGCCGAGGCTGCCGCGGAGGTTCCGCCGGCGGATCCAGATCCCGTTGCGCTTCGGGGTGATTACGGCTCGTTTGCGCGCTCTCAACGTGGCACACAAGAACGCCGGCCTTGCGCGCGGCGTCCATCGCGGGCCGGATGCACTCGCGCATGATCCGCTCAGCCTCGCGGAAGTTCTCGTAGAAGCCCATGCCCACCCAGAAGTTGGGGTCAATCTGCGGCCCGCCCTCGCAGCCGATGTCCCAGCAGTGCATCACCACCAGGGCGGTGCGCGCCGCATCCAACTCCACGATCTCGGTCTCGTAACCGGTCTTGTGTATTGGAATCGGGCGGTAGTACCGGGCCGAAATCCTCAGCATCGCAGCCCGCCCTACCTTCGGTTGCGGTCCGCAACTTCGCCCACGATCGCCGCCGCCAACTCGCAGTGCTCCGGCTGGTACTTCTCGCAGAACGTGGACCAGCGAATCCAGCTCTCCAAGTAGGCCCTGGCGGTCGGGCAGGTGTCCGCGCTGTAGCGGAACTCGCGCGACGCCGGCGGCATCGAATACGGGTACTTCCTGCCGCACGCGTTCTCCTCCAGGAAGGTGCACGCCGCGGGCATTAGATAGTACTTGCCCTGGCCGGCGCCCGGGATGCCTGCCTGGGCCAGTTGCCGCGCGAAGCCCTCGCCGCTGCATCGGAACGCGCTTGGCTCAATGCTCATCCCGAACATCCAGCACGAGTAGACGTTCACGTAGTACGGGATGGGCAGCGGCGTGACGCCGGGTATCTCGGCGATGAGCGAGGTGAGCAGCCTAACCATCTTGTCGCGATGCGCGACCTGCTCCCGGATTGTCTCCAACTGCCCGAGGCATATCGCCGCCGTGCATTGCGCCATTCGATAGGCGTGCCCGGGCGCGGTGTGTTTGCGGCCGAAGTGCTCCTCCATCTCGGCGCCGCGGCTATGCCCAATGAAGCGCATGCGCTCCGCCAACTCGTCGTCGTTCGTGACCACGCAGCCGCCGATGTCGGACCCCATCGTCTTCTCGGCGTCGAAGGAGAACCCCCCTGCCTTCGACAGGGTGCCGGCGAATCGGCCCTGGTACTCTCCGAAGACCGCCTGACAGGCGTCCTCATAGACGATCAGCCCGCGCTTCTCGGCGAGGGCGTTGATGGGGTCCATGTCGCAGATGAGGCCCGTCTTGTGCACGACCAAGATGGCCCGCGTGCGGTCGGTGATGCAGGGCTCGATCGTCTGCGCGCTCAGGTTCACCGTGCCCGGCTCGGTGTCCGCGAACACGGGGATGTAGTTCTCACTGATGAGCCCGTGTACGGTGCCGTAGTCGGTCACCGGGCTGACGATGATCTCGTCGCCGGGGGCGAAGGCAAACGCCGCCGCCAGCACCGCCAGCGCGGGTGTGCAGCCCGGCGTGGCGACGCAGTGCTCCACGCCCAACTCCTTGGCGAACGCCTTCTCGAAGCGGCGGTCCATCGCGCAGGTCAGGCCGCTCTCCACGACCTCTCTCAGGTACTCTATGCAGTTGGGGCCCATCGTGCGGGGGAACGGATTGGGCAGCGTCCCCTTCAGTGGGGCGACCGCCGCAGCCCCGTACTTCGCTCTCTCGCGCTTCAACTCAAGCCCTACCTTTGCTCGGAATGTGCGCTCCGTGACCCGATGCCAACGAGGAGTGTCCGGGTTCGCTAGAGGAACCGGCGCAATGACATCCCGGCCCTGCCGGTCGGTGCAGAGCAGTCGAGCCCTCTTCTGCCTGCGCCGCGTGAGCGGCCGGGCGTAGGGACGCGATCTTATCGCGTCCGCCCCGGTGGCGCCACGCCAACGGGGGCTGTTTCGGCTTCCCGCGTCGCGCTGATAAGCGGGCGGGATGAGATCCCGCCCCTACCACCCTTGTGGCGATCGCTGTTGAGGATGCACGCGTGCGGTATGCCATGTCGCCCCTCCGACTGGGTTCCATCTAGGCGCCACCTCTGGCGAGAATGTACTCCACCACTTCGTTCGGCTCGGCGACCCAAACCTCGTCCCCGCCGATGCGCCGCACGGTCGCGAAGCGCTCCTCCAACTGCTCCGCGGTACAGTCCTTCGCCGGATGTATCGGCTTGCCAGGCGTCGGGCAGTGACAGTAGTCAATGACCCAGCCGCCCAGGTCGCGCGCCTGCTGCAGCCGCTTGTAGGGGTCAAAGACGGAGTAGAACGGCGCCGGATACTCGGTGTGCACTGGGCACCGGCAGAGCCGCATGAGATCGGTCTCCATCGTATTCACCTCGTCGTAGATGGTCATGATGGAGTTGTAGCCGGCCCGTTCCGCGACCGCGAGCGAGGCGGGGTAGCACTCATTGCTGCCGGGAACGCAGAACATCCGCACCGGCATCTCGACCGCTTGCTCCAGCACTTTCCGGCTCTCGACCACCTCGTGCTCCGCGTTGTCCGGTGTGATGCTGGCGTGCGTCATGCTGTGGCAGGACACGCCCCATCCCTCGTCGCGCAGCATGTGAATCTGCTCTTTCGACAAGATCATCATGCCGTCGTAGCTGCTACCGGGCACATTGCGCGGCACGCCGATCTGGCTCGCGAGCAGAGCAACGTGTCCGGGGATGCCGTACTTGCGATGCAGCGGCAGCGCGTAGTCGAGTAGTAGCGCGCAGCCCTCGTCGTAGGTTATCGAATAGACCCAGCGCTTCCCGTTCTTCCAAGCCATCTCGATGCTCTCTCGTTATCGTCGCTCGGACCCGCGCCTAGGGCAACTTCACCATCTTGCCGGTCTCCGCTGACTTGATCTCCGCAAGCGTGACCTCCACCGCCTGCACGCCGTCCTGAGGAGTCACGATGCTCGGCGGCTCGCCCTTCTCAACGCAGTCCACGAAGTACTTGATCTCGAGGAAGTAGCCTCCGAGGGTCTGGATGTTGCCGCCCGCGGCGGCCTCTCCGGCGATCACCGCTGGCACCTCGGGGTACTCCGGCTCCGCCGCGCCCTTGCGATGGACGCGCAGGCTGGGGCTGAGCGCGCTGTCGAACTCAATCTGGCCATGCTCGAGCATGGCGCTGAAGGCGGCGCGGAAGGGGAAGGATTCCGCGAAGCCCCAGTTGCCCTCGGCGCTGGCGGCGACCATGCCCTCGAAGAAGTAGTTGGTGAAGATCTGCTCCCAGCCGCGCTCGCTCTTGTAGCCGGTGCTGGACACGGCGCGCGGGCGTCCCATCACGTGGCAAATCCAGTCGGTGTCGTGGATGTGCAGGTCGAGGGCGGCGCCGCCGGAGGCCTGAGGCTGCATGAGCCACCCCCGGTAACTCCACCCCGGCGTGGCGCTGCGCCGCGTGCAGCAGAGGGAGAGCAGGCGGCCAAGTTGGCCGCTGTCAACTATCTCTTTCCCTTTCACGTATTCGGGCCAAAAGCGGAGCACCTGCGCGACCATTAGATAGCGGCCCGCCTGGTCGGCCGCCTCCGCCATCCTCATGGCCTCACGCACGGTCAAGGCCATCGGCTTTTCGCAGAGCACGTGCTTGCCCGCGGCCAGCGCCTTCTCGGTGAACTTGCGGTGGAGGTTGGTGGGGAGGCAGATGTCTATAATGGTAATGCTTTCGTCGTTGAGCACGCGGCCAACGCCGCTGTAGACCTTGACCCCGAACCGCTCCTTGACCTTGCGCTGGTTCTCCGGGTCCTTGTCCACGCCGGCGGCGATCTCGACGTTGGGCAGCGCGCGGTAGGCCTCCATGTGCGTCTGGCCCATGAAACCGCATCCGATCACTGCGACTCGCTGCATCTCTACGCCCCCTTTGACTGCGCTCGCCCTAGACTTTGCTAAATCGGGCTGCCGCCGTCAAACCGGCGACCTGGCGGGCGGGCCGGGCGGCCCGCCCCTACGCGAGAGGCCAGCGTGGCCAAGGCTTCGTCGGGGAGGGCCGCCTGGCTTGCCCGCCGGAGGAGGGTTTACCCGCCGAGGAGGGCCGTCCCGCAGCGGGCGCGCGCGCAGGGACGACGCGCATGCGCCGCCCTCTCCTACGGGGTTGACCGCCCTCTGCTTCGCCGGTAGCCTCGCAACAGCACACCGGCCAGGCAAACACAACCATGCGCAACCGCCTCAACCACCTGACGCCTAAACAATGGATCAAGTTCCAGAAATCCTGGTTCGTCCACAACCCCCCCCGGCGCCGCGAAGAGGTGCTGCTGCACCCGGCCAAGTTCCCCGAAACGCTGGTCGGCGAGTTCATCCGCTTCTTCACCAAGAAAGGCCAGACGGTGCTCGACCCCATGGCGGGCACCGGGTCGGCCTTGGTGGCCGCCTTGGAGGCCGGCAGGAATGCCATCGGGGTGGAACTGCTGGAGAAGTACGCGAGGATCGCCGCGGAGCGCTGCCGCGACATGTGCGACAGCATGCCCAGCACGAAGAGGAGAAAGCCGTGGTTCCGCCTGGTCGTCGGCGACGCCTCGCACCTCTCGCGCTTGCTGCGCCTGACCGACTCGGTTGATTACGTCATCACCTCCCCCCCCTACTGGGACATGCTGCGTCGCAAGGGCTTCGAAACCCAGAAGAAGCGTCGCCAGGCCGCGCTCGACGTGCACTATTCCGAGGACCCACGCGACCTGGGCAACCTTGACGACTACCAGGCGTTTCTCGAACGCCTGGTGGGCATCTACGCGCAGGTCGCCGACCTGCTGAGGCCGCGTGCCTATCTGACCATCATCGTCAAGAACGTGAAGAAGGGCGGCACCGTCTACCCGCTGGCGTGGGACCTGGCCAAGGGCGTGTCCGCGTTCCTGCGCCTAAAGGACGAGCGCATCTGGTGTCAGGACGACGTGAAACTGGCGCCTTACGGCATGGGCTCGGCCTGGGTCTCCAACACTTGCCACCACTACTGCCTCAACTTCCGCAAGGAGTAGCCCTCGCCCGGCAGCCCGCAGTACGCACTCTTAAGTACGTCCCCAATGTGCGTACTGGGCCTGAGTACGCACGCCGAAGTACGTCCCCAATGTGCGTACATAGCCGGTCGGCGGAGTGGCTGGTGCACCGGGCGAGCGAGCGGCTCGCCCCCCCGAACCCTCCACCCGCGACCCATCACTTACCCGGCCGTACCGGCGGCCCGTGCCAGCCACCCAGCCGGCAGCCGCGCGCACATGATGGTCCTCCGCCAGCGCGTGTAGGTGAGGTGGAGGTCGCCGTCCGGGCCGAGGCACAACGAGGGATACGAGTACTCCCCGGGCTCGGACTCGATGTCGGCGAAGATGTCCCACGTCTGGCCGGCATCTTGCGAGAGCGCGAGCGATAGCGGCGTGCGCTGATCCGGCGAGTCGTTGAAGGCGAGCAAGATGGCGTCGCTCTCAAGGCCGACGGTGTCAATGCCCGCGTCCGGGTTCGGCAGCGGCGTCCCCTCGGCGGGCGACCAGGTGCGGCCCTGGTCGCGCGATACTGACCGCCAGATGCGTCCGTTGGTTCCGCGGTGCCGCATCAGCGCAACGAGCGTCCCGTCGCTCATTTCGACGACCGCCGGCTGCTCGTTGCCGGGCTCGGAAAGTATCTCTCCGCGCTCTTCCCAGGTCTCGCCTCCATCGCCGGAGGCCATGACCGTGGAGGAGGGCTTCACTTCGTCATAGAGCGGCAGAAGTATCTCGCCGTTGCTGAGCGTGAGCGGGTGATTCCGCGTCATCCATCCCTGCTGCTCCCTGATGGTCACGGGGCCGTGCCAGTGGCGACCGCCGTCGTCTGAGCGCAGCGCGTGGATCTTGCACTTGGTCCAGTAGGTCCAGGGCTTCACCGCCGGATCGGGCGGCACGGGATCGCCGTAATGGGTCACGTAGAAGAGCCACAGGCGGAGCGCAGCGTCAAGAAAGAGCACAGGGTTGCCGTCGGCATAGCCGGGCGTATCAACAATCGTCTCTGGCTCGCTCCACGCGCTCCCCCGCAGGCGCGCGAGCAGGATGTGGTTGTCGGGTGCGGTCTCGTGGGAGCCGGAGTACCAGGCCACGAGCAACTCGCCGTTAGGCAGCGCGACCACGCTGGAGGCGTGGTGGAAAACGTCCGGGGGCGCGGGCGGGAAGATCTCAACGGGTTTGATCTCACGCATAAGCGGCAAGATATGCGAACCGGGAACGCTCGTCCACAACGCTTGCGCGCAATGAGCGCAGCGGCCATGCTGTGGGCGAAGCCTCTGCGGAGGAGTGATGGGTATGCGCGCGACTACGCTGGCGCTGTTGACTTTGCTGCTGCCGGTGGCTGCGGCCGCCGAGACCTATGAGGCGCAGATAGTCGTCGTTGGCGGCGACTCCGGGGGCACGGGCGCGGCCCTGGCGGGAGCGCGAGCCGGCTGGCGCACCATAGTCATCAACCAGCGCGACTGGCTCGGCGGGATGATGACCTCCGGCGGCATCGGGGTCTTCGACGGCCACCCCTTCGGACAGAACAGCGACGCTTTGGGCTATGGCCTCTTCGGCGAGTTCCGCCAGCGCCTCGCCGACCTCTACCCGGAGCACAAGGGCGACATCCGCACCGCCTACCGTTACGAGCCGGCGGTGGGCGCGCAGGTGCTCGAGCGGATGGCCAAGGAACTGCCCCTGCTCACCGTCCTTCGGCGCACCCGCGTGGTCGGCGTGGAGCGCGAGGGCCGCCGCCTCACCGCGGTCAGGATCGAGGGCCAGCACACCGGCATGGTGAAGGGTAAGTTCTTCATTGATGGCACCGACGGCGGCGACCTGGCGGCGCTCGCGGGCGTTCCCTACCGCCTGGGCACGGACGACCAGAATGCCATCGTGATGGCCTACAGCGTGCGCTCGACCCTGATGCGCGGGCCCAACGCCTACCTCCCCTTCCAGACCGACCCCGGGACCGGCAAGGAGATTCCCCCCCCGTACTACGAGCGCAACTACTTCTTCTACGTGGAGGACTACAACCGCCGGCGCGACTGGTGGCGCGGCAAGAAACTCCCCGAGCCGCCCGCGATCTGGAATCCCTACGGCAACCTCCCCATACTCAAGCCCAGCGCGGCCGCGGGCGAGATGAAGTGGGACCTCAACGGCGACGCGAACGACATCACTCAGGACCAACTAGTCACGTGCCTCATTGACGACCCCGAGGTGGGTTGGTACTTCCGCGACGACCAGGGCAATCCGATTCCCAAACGCGCGAATCTCTGTTTCGTGAAGGACGACCCCTCGCTCGACGCCGCGACCCGCGAAAAGATACTTCAGAAACTGGAACGCGCCATCAAGTGCCGCAGCCTGGGGCTGCTCTACTTCATGCGCAACGAGTTGGCGCAACTGGGCGGCCGCAACTGGGGCCTCTGCAACGACTACGGCACGGAAGATCACCTGCCGCCACAGGTATACCAGCGCGAGGGTCGCCGCATCGTCGGACTCCAGACGCTTACGGAGTACGACATTGACCCCACGCTCGAGCAGGACTTGCCTACCGGGCAGGCCAAGTCGCCGCCCACGCCCGCACCGGACTCCGTCGGCGTTCAGGACTACGCGATTGACATCCACCGCGTTGACCTGGGCAACGCGGGCGCCTGGGTCTCGCTGCCTTGGGACACGGGCGTCTATCAAGTGCCTTTCGGCATCATGGAGCCGCAAGACTGCGATAACCTACTCGTGACTACGGCCGTCTCCGCAACGCATGTCGCCTACGGCAGCCTGCGCATGGACCCGATGCGGATGCTGCTGGGGCAGGTGGCCGCGTGCGCGGCCGACCTGTGCCTGCGGCCGGAGCAGCCCATACCGGTGCCCGAGTTGGACGTCTATGTGCTCCAGCGCGAGTTGATCCGTCAGGGCTGCATGACCGCGTACTTCACGGATGTGCCGTTCGACAAGGACGCCAACGGGTTCGTCGCCTGGCGCTGGTTCGTGCCGACGCAGATTCTGGGCGCGCGGCTTCTGCTAACGGGCTTCCCTGATCGCACCTTCCGCGAGTACGCGCCGATGCTGCGCTCGCACTTCGCGTGGATGGTGGTCAAGGCGATGCAACTGGCCGTGCAGAGGCCCGCGGCGTCGCCCTACCCGGACGTGCCGCCCGATCACTTCGCGTTCGCGGCCGCGGCAACGCTCAACTGCTATGGCCTGAGCGACAAGCCGGAGGGAACACCCTTTCAGCCCGACCGCGCGTTGACCAGGGCGGAGTTGGCGCACTGGATGTTGGTGCTGGCGGGCCAGACCCCGGCGGCAGAGGCCTCGCAGACCTTCAAGGACGTGCCGCCAGAGCATCCATTGTTCGCCTGGGTGGCGAGGGCGGCGACGATGGAGGCGGATGGGGTGCCGCTGATTGAGCCGATCGCGCCGGGCTTCTTCGCGCCCGACGCTCCGGCACGCCGCGGAGAGGCGCTCAGCGCCTTGCAGCGCGTCCTATTCCCGAGCGGTATGACCGCGCCCGAGCACCGCGCAGGTCGCGCCCTGTGGGCGGAGTGAAGTTGCCGACACCCCAGCGTGACCGCCCCCCGGGAGGGGCCAGGGCGCCTTGGCTACTCGTGCGAACGGTAGGCTACCTGCGCCGGCTGAGCCTCCGCCGCCGCGACGCCGAAGGCTCCTGTCAGCGCAGAAAGAGGCAGCATCAGGCGGTCGTTCTCGATGTACGGTACCGCTTGCAGGCTCAGTTCGGCTCCGTCCAAGGAAGCAGTGGCCTCGCCGGGACGCACGACCAAGCGGTGGCTCTCCCGCACGAACACCGCCTCCCGCCGTGCATCATCCCAGTACACCATGGCACCCACGAGTGCAGCCCCAAGTCTGGCAGCGATTGGCTCGACTGCGGGCGCGGCAGAGGATTGTGCTCCGTTCTCACCCCAGGGCAAGGTCCAGTTCGCCTTGTTGGCGTTCCACCACTCAACGCACTGCTCCGCAGTCGCGTCTGGCTTGACCTCGCCGTCGGTGAGCGTTGACAACGCCGGAATAGGCGCGGTGTCGCCCGCTTGCACCTTCTCGACCAACCACGGCAGGGCGGCTATGCCGAGGTCTGTAATCCTTTGGTACTTTGCCTGCGCGTCTTCCTCCCTGCCTTCATCCTTGAGCGCCTTCCATTCTCCATACAACGCCGCGAATCGCTCGCCCGTGTGTTTAGGCCCTTCTGTCCACCACCTAGGCCATACCTCCACCCCGCCCGGAGGCCGACTCTCGTTTACCATGTCAGGGAACTCCTCCACCATCCAGACCCACTGCCCTGGGCCCGGCCCCAGTCTGATTGTGTGCCACCTGTATGTGGTGATCCGCGACAACGCCTCGCCAATCCAGTGGTTCTCCTGCATCTTGTCAACCATGTAGGGAACCGCCGGAGGGCCGAGCGCGACGATGTCCCGAAACGGCTGGTTGTCGAACAACGTAGACAAGTCGATCTTCGAGCTAGGGGAGGCGTGTTCTTGCAGCCAGGCAGCCCAGGCCGCGTACTTAGCCTCAAACAGGGATTCCACGTCTCCGGCCGCCGGCGGCTGTGCAGCGAGCGGCACCTCGCCGGGCAGCGAAGAAAGCGCGTGAGTCGCCAGCCAGGATTCACACTTCGCGATCACTGCGTTGACCTGGTTGAAGTCCTCGGCATCGACCGGCCCGAAGTCTTGCCCAGTCAGCCGACCCAACGCGCTGAGCAGAGCGCACACCAGCCGGCTATGCGCGATCTGGGCCTCGGTGCCGCCCCTGACGGTGACATTCGACCTCCTCAGGCATGCGAGCAGTTGGGGTACGAACGCTCTGTTTCCCAGTCGCTCTAGAGCGGAGGCGGCTTCGCCCCGCACGTAGTCGGCGGGATGCTCAAGGGCGAGCGCGAGCAGTGGTCCCGCCCTCAGTCCAGCGAAGTAGTGTATTGCCTCTATCGCTGGCTGGAGCTGGCCGCTCCACAGGAGGTCGTTGAGGCGTCGGATCTCCTCCGTTTCGGCGGGCATGCTCGTCGCGAGCCTCTCGACCTCAGGGACGCTTTTCCTCGCGCCCTCCGCGACCGCGACGTCGTAGTCGGTCTGCGTTTCGGCCCGCAGCATTGGTCCGTACAGGCCCCCCAGCAGGAGGACACCCAACACGATGAGCACCAGCCGGCAACTCAACAATACGCATTTCATCCCCATCACCTCTTTCCCGCCCGTTGGGCACTACCACCCAGCGTTGCTCAGCTCTTTGGTGGTGTTGTCATTCTGCCACGCCCCCGCCACCCGCCTGATGTTGAAGTGAATCCTCCACAAGTAGAAGTCGGAGACGCGGTGCCAAGTGGTGCCGATTTCGAGGCGTGCGAATTCCCCGAACTGCACTCTGAACTCGATGGTGTCGCCCACAGCACCGGAAGAGTTCCCTGCTCCCAATGTGGGGTGATCCCAACTCGCGAGTGTCCCGGCGTCGCTGTAGGGATTGTCATCCTCGTCCGACTTGTCAGCGGCCCACACGCACGCGTACGCGAAAACTTCAGTCCAGGGCCGCGTATGTCCCCAGGTCTTCCAGGGATCCTTCGCGCGGTCCAGCACCACGTAGACTGTGTGCGGTCCGCTAATGCGCTTCGACCCCACTGAGACATCGAGATTCTGGCTGCCGGTGCCATTGACGTCTCTGTACTGCCACGCCCAGGTCACGTCTTCCTTCCTGACCGTGTTGCCCGTGGCACTGCCGGCGGTGAACCTCACGTACTCGGGCGAGGAGGTCCCATTCGCAAACGCGGCGGTCTGCTCGGCCAGATTCCCCAGGAACTGAGCACTCGTCGCTTGAATCTTGGCGCTCGTGATGTCAGAGGGCGAAACCGTGAATCTGGCCCATGCGGTCACGGACTTGTTCCTGATGTACGCGGCGGGCTCGTCGCCCTCAGCGGCTGCGATCACCAAGTGGTCTTGTTCCAGCGGAATTGTGTACCTCCCGGTGGGGATGAGCTCCAGGGGCACTATCGCCTCCGTCGCAGGGCTGGGCTCTTCGGCTAAGCCGGGCAAAGCCAGAAAGAGCATCGACAGCGCGACAACCCTGAAGCCTGCAAGAAGCATGCTGCGCCGCATAAGGCTGCTCACTCCTGTCTGCGCCACTGGCCATTCTCGGAGACGAGGGTGTACACCTCGGGCGAGTCGGGGGAGGTGAGGGCGACCGCCGAGGGGGCCCCCACTAGCAGGGGGCGATCCTCCCTCGGTCGCCGGGCACTGACGGCTACTGTGTGGGCGAGCTCGGCTCCACCCAAACCCGGCACTCTCTGCTTACTATCACGTTGGTCGGGGTCGCCACCCACAGTCTGAAGGTCTTCTCCCCCGCGTCCTCGGCGAGGAGGGGGGCGTGGAAGGTGGCGAGCGGCTCGGCACCGTCGGACACGGACACCAGCGGGCTGTCGGCGCCCAGAAGCGCCTGCGCGGGGTCAACGTTGGCCAGCAGCACCCTGCCGCTCACCTCCGCGCCTAAGGACACCCGCTCTGGAAGGTCCAAGGCGACCACCTCCGGCACCTCGACCACCTCCCCCCTGGTTACGAACGTCGTTCCCGCATCCAGCTCATTTGCTACCTCATGCGCTATCATCCCCATCTCCTGCTCACCTGCAACCCAACGCAGCGAACCGAGCACGAACAGGACGTTGTTCACCTGGAGCAGGAGATTGCTGCTGGACAGGAACGCTCTGTCACCGATTCCCTTGACCGGGGGCGGCGGCAGGGACCTCGACGCTACGGTGCGCGCCAGGGCAGAAGAAGCTGCCGCCGTGTTGGGGAAGACGCCAGCGATCATGGTCAGAGTGGCGCGGTCCACGAGGCCGTCTCGTTCTTGCGGCCTCTCGTAAAGGTACTCCACGCCCCCTGGGCCAGCCCGCGTGGCGAGCAGGCTCGCACCCCCCGACAACAGGAAGCGTTGCGCCAGGGCGCGGGCATCAAAGCCCGTGACCAACACTTCCCTTGGCGGCAGAGGACCGAACACACCCTCGATCCAACGGGCGAAAAAGGCCTCCAAGCCACCGGAGGCCTCCTGACCCTCAACCCCGCAGCAGGCGCAACCAGAGCCCTCTGGGCCTGGAGGTGCCTCGGTCCCTGGCACCCCCAGGCCGGCCGCGGTGCCGCTGACGACGGCGAACACAAGAAAGCCCCCTAGGGCCCAAGCGAGGCGGAGTGAGCGACGGATGTCGGTCATCGGGATTGGCACCTCCCGTTAGGGCTGGATTCACGAAGGGACCGGTTCAGTGGCCACAGCTCCAGCCGGTCGCGTGCTGTGGCCAGAGTGAACTTGCGGACACCCCAGCGTCACTGCATCAGTGACGAGCCCTCTTGGGCACCGCAGGACTGCCGGATCCACGCCGCAACCTCCGGCGGCGGCTCGAGCCCGAAGGCCCGGAGGAGTGCTGACAAGGGCAGGACTAGGCGATCATTCTGCAGGTACGCGGGCGCCTCAAGCGCGAGAGGTGTCCCATCGAGCGTGGCCAGGGGCGTGCCCGGCTCGACCAGGAGCAAGTGGCCGCCCCGCGAGAAGAACGCCCCCGGGGGGCTGTCACGCCAGGCTACTGCAAGCCCGAGGTCGGTGGCGGCGGGGCGCGCAAACACCCACGGGCTGTGGCTCTCCGGGGCCTCCGTCCCTGAGAGGCCCGCACATGGCTGGCCGTCGGCAGGAGGCTCGGCGTCCACGACGTAAGGCAGAGGTACGTGACCATCCGCGCTAACGAGTGCCGCGCTGGCCTCCAGTTCGCGTGCAGCCTCTTTCGCCATTCGCACCATCTCCGCTTCACCCGGCTCCCAAGATGCCAGCACATGTAGGACCACGTTGTTCACCTGGAGCCAGAAGCCTCCAGGCGCAACAAATGCCCTGTCCCCGACACCGGGCACCGGCGCGGGCATGATAGCGGCGCGGCGCATTACCCTGTCCGCGAGGTCGGCCGACGCGGCGCGCGCATCAACGTGTACTTCGGCGCTCACGCCGAAGGCCCTTCGACCCACGGCACCGCCAGCCGGCTGCACGCGCTCGAAGCAATGCCAGGTTCCCCACGGCGCAGGGATCACACCTACGAACCTCAACTGCTCCGCTGGGATCAACCTGCGGGGCAATCCATCTACGTCTACTGTGCTGATCAGGCCCCGTCTCGATGGAAGCGGCCCGAACAGCCTCTCCAGCGCTCGCTCCGCAGTTGTGGGCTGCGGGTCCCCGCTCTGGCGTGCGCTCGCTTCTGGCACCGGCGTCGCGGGCCCCGGAGAGCCGACCAGGAAACATGCTAATGTCAATGCTAGCCCCCACCGCACACTAGTGGCGACCGGGCTTGTTCTCATAACTGTCTCGCCCTCCCTTTGACGACGATCAGAAACACCAACGATGGTCCAGTGCCCACCCCGCTCAGGTGGCGCTCGCCTCAGTGATTGCAGGTCCAATTCACTTCATGCTCGTTCCCGGGTAGGCTACCATCTGTACGGCGGGAGGCGGCGGTGGGATGCGCCTGCGTCGCTGGCGCGAATTCGTCAGGGGCGATGAGGCCTGTCTCTCCATATGATGGGTCGTAGTATGTCCCACTGAGGCCTGCCTCAACGTGGTAAAGAAAATGCGGATTGTTAGCCGCTCCGTCGTGAGCATCCTTGACCACCCGGAAAGAGGGTCCGTTAGCCCACGTTCCGAAGATGTAGGTGCACACGACATCCCAGGAACAACCGCCCCAGATGTAGGTGACGTATGGGCTGACGCTGTCGACGCTACGGACAAGGATTCGAAACACATGAGCGTGACAGCAGCACTGGCCGTACCCCCAGGTTGACAACAGGTATAGATGGTGGCTCGTGCAGCCAAAGGGAGAGTAGTACACGTCCCCGTCGAGCCCCGCGTTAATCTTTCCGGCGATGTCAGCGTCGCCGCTCACATACCCACAGGCCTTTTCCAGGGCGAAATCGAACAGGTCCCCTGCGTCATCACCCAGCGGAGTCGCATTGGTGAAGTACATCTTGATGGGGCCGCTGTCGGCAGCCCGCGTCCACGCGGCACCGTTCAGGGAGAACTCCCATTTCAGCGTAGGCTGGAGCTTCTTCACACCAGTGCTCTCCGGTACTGCAGAGCCGTTGCCTATTCCGTCAACGTCGCCGTCAGTGTTGGTGCTATCCTCTATGGCGGTGCCGGAGAGCTTCAGGCCGCTTGCCGTGCCCACGACTGTGTCACTGATCTTGGCCCTCACGCTTACGCCCGTGACATCAGGCGTAATGCTGGGTGTGACGACGAACTTGCCGAACATTGTGGGCGGGGTGTTCTTCGTGTAGCAGACCGGATCGTCAGGATTGTTCGTCCTCTTCCAGAGGGGCTGGTCGTCGTTGGGGTCAATCTCGGTGCCCGAGGGCCATTCCTTGATGTGGTGGTCGGCCGTGAACCCCAGTTCCGCAATCTCCGCCCCGACCACTGTACCCTTGACCTCATCTTGAGCCTTCGTTTGGCCAGCTGTGCTGTACGACAACTTGAGCGTAACGTCCCGCACGCCGCTGCTCGTTTGGTACCCCTCCACGTAGAGGGTGGAAGGTGGCTGCTGGGTGGACAGGTCCCAGGTTGCCGGCAGGGCAACCTCGGTACCTTTGGTCGGTGTGGTCCACACCTTGACCTTCGCAGCCCCCGCAGGGGCCTCGACCTTGATTTCACCGACATTGAGCCCGTCGGGCTTGTAGGCGATGTACAACTCCAGCAGGTCGTCTTCCCCAGCGATGGGGCCGTTTTGGTCCTTGTCGGTTGTGTCGTTGCCATCGTCATCGTCGTCGTTCAGGGCGACGAACCCACCTACGGTGGTTTCCTCTGCGTCGAGGACGTTGTTGATGTCGAGGTCCACCATGGGGACGACGGTCAGCCTGCTCGGGTCTTGAGAGCAGACGTGTTCGACGCCGTTGTGGGCCTCGACGTACTGCAGTGTTATGTGGATGTCGCGGGCCTCCGTGCTCGGCTGATCGCCTTCAACGTAGAGGTCCTTGGGGAACTGACTGGGACTCGGGCTCTGGTATT
>CAZGSV010000010.1:0-60561 GCA_964528605.1 uncultured Armatimonadia bacterium | reverse complement strand
GAGAATCCCCCCGGCCCTAGGACGGCCAGCATGCTCGTGTGTTGATTGCGTAGGGGACGGCCGCCTGGCCGTCCCGTGAGGCTTGCGGGCGAGCCCGGCGGCTCGCCCCTACGGAGAGGGTCACAGGTTCTTGAGTAGGGGCTCGGTGGCTTTGACCCAGGCGTGCGCGGGGTCGTCAGGCCAAATGCTGCAGCACCGCGCGTTTCAAGTAGCCTGCAACTGGAGCCCATGCCGGCTGGGTCGACAGGTCTATACCACATCCAGAGAGAAGACCCCGAACGTGTCCCACATCGCTCGAAGGACACGGTCACCTGTGGTAGATCCTTCGCTCACCCGTCTTCGCAGAAGCAGTAAGTCGGGCCAGGTCAGCAAGCAGAAAGCCCGGGTCTGAGCGAATTCGACCACCTTGCCCGGGAATGGTTCGGGCCTAGGGAGCGGCTTCATGCAGCAGTGGTTCAGGACCAACACGCCGCGGTGCGGTTTGAGGTGCTGCGCCGCGCTCGTGCCGAGGCCGTCTGTTAAGAGCGCGAGCCCGTTGATTTTGGACCCGTGCTTTCGCGCCCATTCCTCGCCGGACAACTGGTACACCCAGTCGTCCAACTGTCGTACCATCTCTAGGTTGGCGGGGCGTCTCGTCGTCGACTTTGTCTCGAGCACGAAGCGGAATACCTGTCTGTCATCAGGACCGTAGTGAAAATACCCGTCGTGGTTGTCGCGCCCACCCTGGTCGACGAGCGTAGCTCCCAATTCCAGGAACACGGTGCGGACTTCCCGTTCGAGTTCAGGGCCGGTCAGCCCAAGCATCTCGTGTCGCGCTCCCCCAGCCGTAACGGGGCAGGCTCACCGCTGAAATGCGTTGAGCAGGGGTTCGGCGAGTTTGACCCAGGCGTGCGCGGGGTCGTCGGTCCAGGCGCCGTAGCGACGCTCCTCGCCAGCGATACCCCAGCAGTAGTAGAGCGTGTAGCCGGCGGCGGCGGCGACCGGATGATAGCCGGCAGGCAAGATGGTGGTGTCGCCGTTCTCGACCACATAGACGCCGTCAATGGGATTGGGGTGGCCGGGGGCGGTGTAGACGCGCTGGATGCCGAAGCCTTGGGGCGGGTTGACGAGGAAGAAATAAACCTCCTCCGCGGGGTACTCGACCGGCGGATTGAGTGTGTCGTGCTTGTGCGGCGGGTAGGAGGACCAACAGCCCGGCCGGTTGAAGGTCTCGCCCACGAGCAAGCGGTCGGCGTCCACGTTGTTGCCGATGGAGGTCTGGACGTCGCGGGTCCAATTGGCCGCGCCCGGCTGGGCGCACACTAGGTCCTCCGGCAGCAGCACCCGCGGCTGGGTGAGGCGGCGCGCCGGCGCGGAGAATATGCCGGCCTCCAGGCTGGCGGACAAACACACCAGAGCACCACGGCTCTCGCGCGGCAGGTAGATGGCCGTCGCCTTGCCGCCGAAGACGTTGGCGCGTGCTCCGAGGGCCCTGTACTCTTCCGTCCCGCGCTCTTGGGTGACGATGGTGAGGTCGGCTTGGCCGGCGAAGATAGTGACGGCGCGCTCGCGGTCGTCCGGCCCGAACGTGTGGGAGGCGCCCTGGGAGAGGCGCAGGCGGCCGAACTCCAGGAACTTCAGGGGAGCGTTCTCGGCCGAGGCGACCGGATTGTACCCCTCTTTCAGTTCCTTGCCTTTGACGAGAAGGTTCTGGCTCATTCGCATCTCCTTGGCCGAGCGATTGTCTATATGGGTAGCGCGTTCGTGCGGCGCAGGCAAGGCCACGCCGCAGGCCGGGGAGCGTTGACCCGTCGGGCCGCGCGAAATATACTTCTCGCGGAGGTTCAGATGAGTTTGCGCACCGCGTTCTGCCTGATATCGCTCCTGGCGTTGGCCGCACTATTGGCCGCCGGCTGTGGCGGCTCGGCGGGCATCGGCTCGGGCAAGTCCACACTGCAAGCGACGCTGACGCAGTCGGCCGGCGTGGCCTACATGGCCGGCGGTGCAGCGCCGACGCTCGGTTTGTCCGCCGCGCGCCAGACCTCCGTCGGGTTCGACAATGCGCTCGTAGGAGGCGGGACCCCCGCGCCGCGAATGAGTTTTGCGCTCCAGCCCGCGGGCGGGGGCACCACGCTGACCGCGACCGCGGACACCGAGGGGAAGATCGGCATCGGGGTGGTGGACAAGGGCGACTACAGGATTACCCTAGCGGGCGCAGAAGGCAATCCCGAGATACATTTGGCTTTGATTGACGAGATCGTCACGGCGCTGAGGGCCATCGTGCGCGTGGACGAGCCGACGCCCGGCGCATACTCCGTCAATATGCAGGTCATCGGCGACCGCAACGCTGACGCCTACAGCGACGACGCGTTCCGGCTGACCATCACCGGCCAGACGGCCGCGGGCGGCGGCCAGATCGTTCTCGAGCACGGCACCAGCACGGAGTTGCCGGAGGCGCTGCGCGGGGTAACCGAGGAAGGCACGCTCGATGCAGAGGGCAACTATACTCTGACGCCGGTGACTCCTTAGAGAGCGCGGTCGCTCCGCCCGCGGGGTGACGCGCGGCGAGGAGGAGAAGATGTCTGGTCACTCCAAATGGCACAACATACGCGTCCGCAAGCAGGCGGTTGATGCCAAGAAGGGCAAAGTCTTCGGCAAGGCCTCGCGCGAGATCATCATCGCGGCGCGCTTGGGCGGAGGCGATCCCTCGGCCAACGCACGCCTGCGCATCGCCATAGAGAAGGCCCGCGACGTGGGCATGCCCAAAGACAACATCGAGCGCGCCATCAAGCGCGGCACCGGAGAACTCGAGAGCGAGCAACTCGAGGAGATCGTCTACGAGGGCTATGCGCCGGGGGGCGTGGCGCTGATGATTGAGGTCGCGACCGACAACCGCAACCGCACCGTGCCGGACATCAGGCGGCTGCTTGCCCGAGCCGGCGGCAGTCTGGGCGAGACGGGCTGCGTGAGGTGGATGTTCGAACGGAGAGGGGTCATTCGCATTGACGCGCAGGGGGTCTCCGAGGACGAGGTGACGTTGGCGGCTCTGGACGCGGGCGCGGAGGACGTGACCGCGGAGGACGACACCATAGTCGTGCGGTGCGCGCCGGAGAATCTGGAGGCCGTGCGCGAGGGGCTGACCAAGGGGGGGGTGGCGATGCAGTCCGCCGAGATCACCTTGGAGCCGCAGACGACGGTGCGCGTTGAGGGCGAGCAGGCGAGGGCCGTGCTGCGCTTGCTTGACGAGTTGGAGGACTATCAGGATGTGCAGGAGGTCTACTCCAACTTCGACATGCCCGACGAGGTGCTGGAGGAAATGGCGGCGTGAAGAGGGCGGGCGAGGCAGCGCCTCGCCCCTACGAGGTGGCGGACGAAGTGCTGGAAGAAATGGCGGCGTAGCGGCGGCAGCGGGGCCGGGGTGGTAGGTCGTAGGTGGGGGAACGAGGGCAGTAGACAGCAGACAGGGGGGTGCCGCTAGGACCAGAGCGTTACTTGCTCCTGGAGGATTAGTTCGGCCATGCGGGGGCGGGGGAGGTCGGCCTGAGCGCCGCGATTGATGGAGCGGGCGCCGTGGCGGCGGCGGATGGCCTCCATCGCCTGCTCTAATGGTTCGACAGGCTCACCACAGGTCAGCATCTCTCTTTTGCCGTTGCCGTCCGCGCCCGCGAGAGGGACATAGCCTGCCTGAGGCGGGCGGAATACCTTTGCGTCCCACAGGGTAAGTTGGCGCACCTCGGCGCGAGTGAGGTCGGAGGCGCGCAGGGAGAGGGAGGTAACTTCGGCGCCGTTCCAGGTTTTGCGGAAGAGGGAGAGGGCGGCTTGGGTTAGGCGGTGGGGGGTGTCGAGGGGGCGGGGGAAGGATTGGGTTTTGCGGAGGGTAGCGACAGCGGGCCCCGCCGAGGCGGGGCCCCTACGAGGGATGACGTCGGGCGTAAAGCCCGACGCTACAGAGAAGCGGGCGGGATTCTCCTTGCCGCCTGTTGTGGGACTAGGCGGAGTGGTACTCGGCGCCTCCTGGCACCGCGGGCGGGCTCCTCCTCCGGTCGCGGCTGGCGACCTCCGGCGGACAAGTAAGATCCCGTCCCTACATTGGAGGCGGGGAGTTGCGGGCGAGGATGAGCGCGAATCAAGGCTAAAGCCTTGAGTTGCGTTTTCAGCAAAAGGGGACAGCAACCTCTTTTCGGGCGGGAGGAGAGCGGGACGCTGGGCATGGGACGCGGAAAATGGGTTGCTGTCCCTCTTTTGCAGGAAGAGGGTGAGTTCGATTTTGTTGACGGCTTGGCCTTGTTTAGCGAGGGCTTGCCAGAGTTCTTGGGCGGCGAGGAGGAGGTGGGCCTGGAGGCGCAGGGCGTCTCGCTCTGGGTTGGGGAACACGACCTCTTGCTCGAGATGCGGGGGGGGATAGAGGGGCTGGACCGGTTGTCCGTTCAGGCCGCGCGCCAGACTCCAGAGAAACTGCGCCTGCTCGCCGAACTGATGCGCGAGGGCGGTGCGCGACACTTTGCGCAAATCCCCGAGCGTGCGCAGGCCGAGGCGCACTAGGCGCCGGCGCGTCTCCTCGTTCAAATCCTCCACCCATTTGAGAGGGACATTATTGAGGAACTGCGGCTCGTCCTCGGGGAGGACCGTCCAGCCCGGGTGGGAGGCGAGGCGAGCGACGAACTTGGTGGCGCCGGCGCCGAGGAGGCAATCGAGATCGGTGGCCTTGCGGATTTGCGCCCGGATCGCTTCGCAGCGCCGGTGGAGGTCTTCGCCTTGACGAAGGGAGCCGGTGAGGTCGGCATAGCCGCGATGGAAGGCCTCCGGTTCCACCATAGGTGTGTGCTGCGCGAGGACGTCCCAGGCGGCGCGATACAAATCCTGGTAGCGGTCTTCCTGGTAAGGAACCAGCAGCGCCTGAGGGCAGACTGAGGTTACCTGGTTGGGGGTGTGGGAGGTGGTGAGGCCTTTGGCTTCGGCGGAATCTGAGAGGTCAATTATCCGGTGCCCATCCGCCACCAGCAGAGGTTGGCCGTTGACGCCCGGCATAGCCCGGCGGTGGGCCTCCACATAGAAGCGGAGGAGGCGGAGGTGGATGATTTGCCTGTCCATCTAGCATCCGATGCTCCTGACGCTAGTATAGCACACATGCGTTTGCCCGTAAACATATCAGCCCAAAAGCGCCGCCAACGGGCTCTCGCTCCGCTGGCCGCACACCCTACCTCTTCACGCTACGCCCGGGGCGGCGCCGCGGCCCGGGTTAGGCGCTGAGGGTCTCGGTCAGGTCGAGAGTCATGCCGTCACGAGCGGCGAGCACTTTGACGCCCGTCTGCTCCGAGAGGCGCTCCGCGACTTCCCACGGCTTGGCCTTGAGCATGGTCATGCCGAAGTGGGTGATGACGGCGAGGCGGGGCTTGATCTCGCGGATGAGCCGCTCGGCGTCGGCGAGGCAGAGATGCTGCACTTCGCCGCTCTCGTGCGGCTCGTAGCGCAGCAGGTTGATGATGATAATGTCGGCGCCCGCTCGAGAGCCTCGGGGCAGGCGATAGGCGTCGGAGATCTCGGGGAAGAACTCGGTGTCGGGGATGAGGGCGAGCGTGCCCAGGGGTAAGTCGAACTTGAGCCCGTAGGTCTCCACGCCGTGCTTCATCCGCAGCGGCGCGGAGAAGGAGACGTCGTTCAAGTCATAGCGCCCTCCCTCGCGCAGCACCTCGACCTGCATCGCCTTGCGCAGGTAGGAATAGACCACCGGTTCCTCACCGAACGCATCCGCCGGAGCGAAGAGGCGGCCGCGTTCGCGCCAGCCGCCGTTGGTCATGGCGTCAATGATGATGTTGGCGTCGGCGGAGTGGTCGAGATGGCGGTGCGTGAGGATGACGGCGTCGAGCGTGGCTGGGTCGAGTTTCGGCCTGCTCGCCAGCGCGCGCACGAGCGAGCCCGGGCCCGGGTCAATCATCACATTGAGGCCGCCCAGGCGGGCCCAGATGCCTCCGGAAGCGCGCAACTGCTTGGCGACCACCACGCGTGCGCCGGCGGTCCCGAGGAACTTGAGCCACCACTCTTGCGCGGGCAGATGCGGTCACTCCTTGCTCGAGCGGTAAGGGTGAGAGTCTTGGGGCACCCGGTAGCGGGTGTCAAGGCGGCGCGAAGCGCGACGCAATCGCCGGGGCGCCCGAGGCCGGGAGAGGAGTCCCGTTCGCCACGCGAACGGCGGGCGGGTTAAGAACCCGCCCCTACGCCCTGGCGGGCAACGTCGGGCCCAAAGTCGTGCCCGAGGCAGACCCCGCCCCTACGTCCCGGCTCCGACGGCCACAGGATCTCCATACGGAACCTTTCCGCGGGTGCGCTGGTCTAAGCGGTTGAATCGCACATCTAGAGCCTGCATTCGGAAAGGGGCGCCAACAGCGATGAAGACGAGAAGGCCGAGACGGAGGTGGGCTCCGTTGGTGGTGGGGCTGGTGGTCGTTCTGTCAGGTGGGCTGGTCCTCTGGCTTCAGTCCAGGCCAGGCGGCCAGACGGCCGAAGCCGCGGAGGCGCGCAGCACTCCCGGCGAGTTGCAGGTGATCAACAAGGAGGGTGAGGCCGTCGGCGTGTGCCCGCTGGAGCACACCGATGTCCGCGCGCAGATTTCCGGCTTTGTCGCGCGCGTCGAAGTCACCCAGCGCTTCCACAACCCCTATCAGGAGAAGATCGAGGCCGTCTACACCTTCCCGCTCTCGCAGAACGCCGCCGTGGACGACATGTTGATGAAAGTGGGCGAGCGCACCATCCGCGGCGTCATCAAGGAGCGCGAGGAGGCGCGCCGCATCTATGAGGCGGCCAAACGCGCGGGGCACGTCGCCAGCCTGCTCGACCAGGAGCGCCCCAACATCTTCACGCAGTCGGTCGCGAACATCATGCCCGGTGAGAACGTGGACGTGACCATCCGCTACGTCGAGGTGCTGAAGTTCGAGGACTCTTGGTACGAGTTCTCCTTCCCCACGGTCGTCGGCCCGCGTTACATCCCCGGAGAGCCGACCTCCCGGGTGCCCGAGGTGGCGCCCGAGAACCAGGGGCGCGTGGTGCAGGTGCCGGGCCCGAAGACCGGGCCCGACCCCTCCGGCACCGGCTGGGCGCCCGATACGAACCAAGTGCCGGACGCCTCGCGCATCACCCCTCCCGTCACTGCCCCCGGCACGCGCTCCGGCCATGACATCTCGATCAGCGTGGAGATAGACGCGGGCGCGCCCCTGCGCGACCTCGAGTCCAAACTCCACGAAGTGACCACGGACCGCGGCGGCGACACCGCGACCGTCCGCTTGAAGAACCAGAAGACCATCCCCAACAAGGACTTCATCCTGCGCTACACCACGGCC
The DNA here is from genome assembly GCA_964528605.1 of uncultured Armatimonadia bacterium. GTDB lineage: Bacteria > Armatimonadota > Zipacnadia > CAZGSV01 > CAZGSV01 > CAZGSV01. The sequence continues at coordinate 53,248 of CAZGSV010000010.1, read as the reverse complement.
TCGGACCAGATCGAGGACGTAGTGCTGACTCACTCTTCGGTCAAAGGCGGCTTCCTCACGCTCGTGCTCCAGCCGCCCAAGCGCGTGCGGCTCGATCAGGTCACCCCCAAGGAGATGGTCTTCGTTCAGGACACCTCGGGCTCGATGATGGGTGAGCCCATCGAGAAGTCGAAGGAGACCATGTTCCACTGCCTGAGCAATCTGAACCCCGAGGACACTTTCAACCTGATCACTTTCTCGGGCGACACGCGCATACTCTTTGACAAGCCCGTGCCGGCGACCGCCGACAACATCCGCAAGGCGCAGGAATGCCTCGCCGCGCAGCAGGGCCGCGGCGGCACCGAGATGATGACCGCCATTCGCGCCGCGCTCGCGCCCTCGGACTCCCAGAACCACCTGCGCATCGTCGTCTTCATGACCGACGGCTTCGTGGGCAACGACATGGCTATCATTGACGAAGTGCAGAAGCACCCGAACGCGCGCGTCTTCTCCTTCGGCATCGGCCAGTCGCCCAACCGCTTCCTGCTCGACAATATGGCGCGCGCCGGACGCGGCGAAGTGGACTACGTGACTCTGGGCACGGACGGGAAGCAGGCCGCCGAGCGCTTCTACGAGCGGCTGCGCAATCCCGTGCTCACCGACATTCAGATTGACTGGGGCAGCCTGCCCGTGAGCGAGGTCTATCCCGAGCGCGTTCTCGACCTCTTCAGCGCCAAGCCGGTGGTCGTGCACGCGCGCTACGATGGCCCCGCCAGCGGGGAGATCACCCTGCGCGGCAAGGTCGCTGGCAAGCCCTACGAGCGCAAGATCAAGGTGGACCTGCCCGCGCGGCAGCCGGCGCACGACGTGCTCGGCGCCCTCTGGGCCCGCGCGAACATTGAAGACCTGATGAATCAGGACCTGCTCGGGGCTCAGACCGGCCAGCCGCGCGCGGACATCAAGGAAACCATCATCGGCCTCGGGCTCAAGTTCAGGCTGGTGACGCAATACACCTCGTTCGTCGCGGTCGAAGAGATGGTGGTGACCGAGGGCGGCCAGCCGCGCACCATCGCGGTGCCGGTGGAGATGCCCGAGGGCGTGAGTTACGAAGGCGTCTTCGGCGAGTATGCGGACGGGCGGGTCATGGCCGAGATGGCGCGCGGCGCACTTGCTGCCGGCGCGGGCTATGGCGGCTCTGCGATGCGGACCGCGCCGTATGCTTCGGCGCCTGCGGGTGCTCCGGTGGCGATGGACGCGCTGGAGGCGCGCGTCGAGGCGCCGGGCGCTGGTGCTGAGCCCGAGAGCCGGCTCGCGCCCGAACTCCGCGGGCTAGCGGAGAAGGTGGCGCAGCAAGGCGTCAACGGCAACCTGAAGGTCGGCTCCGTCGAAGTGAAGGACGGTCGGGTCGAGGTGGCGGTGTGGGTCTCCGACGATTCCGACGCGAGCATCGAGAAGATGAAGGAACTGGGCTTCCGGGTGTTCGCGCAGGCGAAGGCGGTGCGGATGCTCATCGGCGAGATCGCGGTGGAGAAACTCGAGGCGCTGGCGGGGCTGGAGTTCGTGGTGCGCGTCGAGCCGGCGCCCAGGTAGGGATTGCGAGTGTTGGGCCGGCAGTGCGGACACCCGCGCCGCCTGCCGGCCTGGTGCCTCGGGTGGGGGCGAACGCCGGTGTTGCCCACCCATAGGAGATTGGCGCGCAGGCCTGAAGCGGATCCCAGTTGCGAAACGGCTCGGCTACCTTCGCGATCTTGCTGTGATAGGAAACCCAGTTTTGGGTGTCCTTCACGCACGGGATGACCAGGTCGAAACCCCACTGCACCAGCCGGTCTATCACCTCTCGGACTTGCTCCGGCCCGTTGGGGAAGTCTCAACGCGGGTGGGCCCACACCCCTAGACGGAAGTCCATTGTCTTGCTGCTTTCAGTCCGACGGCAGTCGGTGTCAGATCAGCGCGTCTTCCATCCAGCCGAACTTCTCGAGGCGGATCTTCGTCGGGTCGCTGGTGCCGAGGCCGTATTCCTTGTCGGCCGCGGGGATGGCGCGCGCCGGCGGTTCGATCGGCCACGGCTCCCCCTGCAACTGGTCGCGCTTGTTCTGGCAGATGGCGAGGCAGACCGTATCCACCGCCACCGGGTCGGTCGCCACCAGAATGCCACAGTAGTTCCACCGGTACTCCGGCTCGACTTGCGGCCCGTTCGCCGCGTAAGGACGCAGCATGTCCACCACAATCAGCCGCGTCTTCCCCTCAACCTCCGGCTGCCGCCAGATGGAACCCAGCCGCCGCCCGCTTTCCTCGTGGTACTGCGAGCAGTTGCTGTCGAAGTTGATGTAGTTCTTGAGTGAGACGGCGATCCCACATATCGCGTGCACCTTGACCGAGGGCACGTTGATCAGCGCGGTGTAGTCGGCGGGGTTGTGGCCGCCGTCGCGAGAGGTGATCCGCTCCGCGGGCACACCCGCGGTACGCACCCCCTCAATCGCGGCCTTCTCCACCGCTGGCTCGGTGTTAATCGTATGCGGGCCACCCCGCGTGTACTTGATCCCCACGGTGTCCTCGGGATTCACGAACCGCGCCCAGGCCGCCGGTGCGTCCTCCTGGCCGGCGAAGCGACGGACCGCCTCGCTCACCATATCCTGCACTACGGCCTCGTCCACGACGTCCTCTTCGGCGACTGCCTCGGGGCGCCGCACGAGCACCACGCGGCTGACCGGGTCTTCGGCGGCGAACGGCTCGCCCTCCTCGCCCCAGGCCTCGGTGGGACGCAGGCCCAGGGCGAGTGCCAAACCTCCGTATGCGCCGCTGGCGAGAAACTGTCGCCGCGTTATGGCAGAATGGACCTTGTCTTCGCGACTCATTGCGATTCCAGCCTCCTTGCTCGTCCGCGGGCGGTGCCAATCAGGCGCCTGCAATGTGTCTGCGTCGGCGCCTCGAGGACCGCAAGCAGAAACGGCCCAAGCCTGCTCGCGCCTGCCCATTTGCCGTCCCCGGTCTGAACGGCGACCGTTCGGCCCACGCCCTCCGGCGACTGCGCGAGATAGACCTGCACGAACTTGCAGAACGCCTCCCAACAGTCACCCTCGCTGAGATACCGAACGACAACGACGACCGCCTTCTCCCCGTCGAAGCGATAACTGGCCGTGGCCACCTCGGTCTCGCGGCTGAGGCCAAATAGGTTTTCCTCGCCCAAGTAGTAATGCCAGTCCAGACACATCTTGGTGTGGAGGTAGTGGGTGGTGTTAGGCGCGCGGTGGCGATGCGGCAGGGCGGCCAGCAGCGCAGGTTCGCTGCCGGTCTCCTCGATCCTGCCGGCGACCTCCCGCGCCAGGGCGAGCGCCGCCGCCTGGGAGTCCCCCGTAGCCACCCAATCCAAGACGCGCACAAAAAACCGGCCCTTCCAGAACTTCAGAAGCCCATATGCGTAGCTCGAGGCCTGCCCGATGCCGACCTCCTGCCCTGGCATGTCATCGAATAGCACCCCGCAAGCCTCCGGCCCCGCGCCGAACTCGTACAACTCCACAATGATCTCCGGCTCCTCCCCGGAGGAGGCATACTCGCCCACCCGCAACCCGCAAAAGTTGTACGCCAGATACAACTCGGCCGCCCCGTCCATGTAGTCGAACATCTCTTGGGCCTCGCGGTGCACCATGGTGCGCACCAACGACCAGTCGCCCGCCGCCTCGGGCAGCATCGACTCCGGCGGCCCCAATGCTGCGACAGCAGGAGACTGGCCCAGACAAGCGGCTCCGGCGAGCGCCACTATCAGGGCCGTGTTGACCACGCCGGCTCGCGGCTGAAACGTGCGCTTCAAGGACGACCCCCACTCCCAAGGGATTAATCTATTCTTGCACAACTTGTGCGATATGCAAATTGGGGATAGGTTTGTTTTTGCGTACTTGGGGGTCGGATGTGGGCAAGCGCGCTAGACGGGATCCCTGTGGCCTGGCCTCCTCCCCCTACCAGCCTCCGCTGACGGCGATGTTGCCGCACTTGCTGGCGTAGTAGTCCACCATCGCCGCCCCGTACTCCCCACCCCCACCCGCGCTCTCGGGCGGGTTCAACTGCATGGTCGCGATCATATTGTCGAAGGCGGGGAGCAGCGTCTCCGCTTGGGAGACGGGACCGCCGAGACGACCGGCGAAGAAGTGGCCGGTGCCGTACTTGGCGATGCCGACCCAGTAGAACCGCTGCTCCTCCTGTCCCGGATAGTGCCCGAGGTAAGTGACGATGGCGGCGCCCTCGCCGACGTTGAGCGCGCCGATCTCCTTCATGTCGGGCGAACCGGGGATGACGTACTGCTGCGCGATCAGGCGCGCGCCGTCCTGCAAGGAGCGCACGGCATTCATCTGCTCGTCAGCGGGCGCAATGGCGAAGAACGCCCCGGCGGGGCTGGTCGCGGGGCTGACCACTTGATCCCAAGTAGTCTGCGTTCCGGGCGGCCCGAGGAATAGGTACTGAGCGCCTTCGCTCTCGGTCTGCGCCTGTATCCAACCGGCGGGATAGGAGAACGTCACGGTGCCGTTGGCGCCCTGGAATTCCTGGGGCATGTCCAGCGGGGGGAAGAGTTGGTTGGGCAGCAGCAGGCTCTTCTGCCAGTATGCGCGCTGCTCGGCCTTCTTCTGTTCGGCGGCCGAGGCCCAGTTCTTCTGCAAGGTGGCCCAGGCCTGCGGAATCTGCTGGAGCACGGATTGCGCCTGCGGGTCAATCTGCGGCCACTCGTTGGAGAGCAGCGAGGCGACGCGGTCGCGCTCGCCGGCCGAGGTCTTGACCTGCCTGCCCCAGGCCTGGGTGCGGGTGAAGTCCAGCATGTCGAAGTAGGCGCTGACTATGGCGTCGAGCCCCACGCCGGCGGCGCCTCCGCCTACCGGAGTCGGCCCTGCCCCGGGAGTGGGTGCGGCGCCTCCGCCGCCGGAGAGCGCGAGCGTGCAGTTAACCAACTGGAACTGGTTGTCCACAGCGCGCAGCACCGCGACGACCACGGAACCTGACTTGCCCTCGACGGCCTGGGCGACCCCTTCGGGCGTGTTCACCGGCGTGCCGCCCACTACGCAGATAATGTCGTTAGGCTGGATGCCGCCTTGGGCCGCAATCGAGCCAGAGGCGACCTGCGTGACGGCGACGCCCACGCGGTACTTGGTCGCCGCCTCAATCTTGTCCAGGGCTTCCTTGTCCAGAGGCTGCAATATCCAGCCGATGGCTACCGGTTCCGAGGGAGTCGGCTGCGCGGTTGGGCCGGGCGTCGGGGCCGCACCGCCGGTCAGCGTGAGCGAGTAGGTCGTGGGCACGTAGCCCTGGTCGGAGGAGGTGAAGGCCATTACCTCGACCGTCCCGGAGGCCGCGTTGAGGGCGGCCGCGAGGGCAGGCGCGCTGTCCACGCCGGTTTCGCCGACGATGGTGATGACGTCGGTGGGCTTGATGCCCGCGGCGGCACCAGCGGAGCCGGGCGTGACCTCCTTCACGTACACGCCAACGCGGTAGCCCGTCTGCTCCTGCACCGCGTCGAGGTCTTCGGAGGTCATGGTCTCGAAGACCATGCCAGCGGCTTGGGCGGTTTCACCCGTTCCTTGCGCTGCCACGGGAGAATGAGCCAGGGCTAGGAGGAGAGAGATCGCCGCGAGCAAAGAGACCACACCACAGCACCACTTCCACAAACCACGCACTCCAATCACCCCTGGTCTGAGGCCTCGCGCGCGCCGGTGGGGAGGCTCGCCGCCGCCACTCGGCCCGGACGCGGGCCGAATGCGGGAATCGTAGCAAGCGTTCTCCCGCCGCACAACCCCCGCAATTCACGCAATTCGGGGACAGACTACGAATCTCGGGGGGGCCAAGGTCGCTCGACCCCGCCAGCGGCGGGGCCGCGGGCGCGAGCCTCCTGAGGCGGCCAGGTAAGATCGCGCCCCTGCGCCGCCCCGCCAAGGCGGGGCGGCAAAACGGGCACGCGCAACTTGCTGTTGCAGAGGCTAGACGCCAGGGGGGCACGGGAACCAGGGACAGCAACCCACTGTCTGCGGGACAGCCCTCCTGCGGCGGGTGAACCAGGCGGCCGCAGATGCGCCGCCCGGACGCCCGTGGTACAGTGGACTCAGCATGGATCGGCTGCTCTTGCACATCTGCTGCGGCCCCTGCGGCACTCACGTGTTCGAGGTGCTGCGCGAGCAGTTCCAACTCACCGGCTACCTCTACAATCCGAACATCCATCCCGAGGACGAGTACCGCCGCCGGGTCGCCGAGGCGAGGCGCTGGGCCGAAGAGGTCGGCCTGCCGCTTATCGAGGGCCCCTACGAGCCCGAGGCCTGGTTTCAACTGACAGAAGGAATGGCCGATGAGCCGGAGGGTGGCGAGCGCTGCGCCCTCTGCTTTCGCACGCGCCTCGAGGCCACGGCAGAGGCCGCCTGCCGAGAGGGGTTCGCTCACTTCGCGACCACGCTGACGGTCGGCCCGACGAAGAGAGCGGAGGTGGTCAACCGCATCGGCCGCGAGATCGCCGAGTGCCACGGGCTTCTCTTCTTCGAGGCTGACTTCAAGAAGCGCGGCGGTTTCCAGCACAGCCTGGAGTTGAGCCGCGCCTTCGCCCTCTACCGGCAGGACTACTGCGGCTGCGTCTACAGCCTAAGGGCGCGGAGGGCGCGGGGCTAGGGTCGCCGCACGAGTGGCCGGTGGACAGTGGGCAAAGCGGTAGGCAGCAGACGGCATACGGTAGACGGCAGACAGCGTACGGGGGGTGGCGGGCGGCAGCAGGGGGCAATAAGAGCGGAGCGGGTATCCCACGCCTCAGCCACGCTACGGCCAATAGGCGTAGTCCGCCGCCTTCGGATCTCCCGGGAAGTTCCCCTTCCCTCCCCCATCGTCTCTCAGATTGAGGCCTAGCGAGTAGACGACGTACGATGTGGCCTGACGCCGGTACTTGAGCAGGCCCCCTCCGAATGGGTCCACAGGAATCGCAGGCAGGTAGTCGGGCACCAAGCGCTCCAGCGTGTCCGGGTAGGCTCCATGTTCCTGCTCGTAGAGCCGAAGCGCGACCATCGTTCTGATGATGCGCCAGTCGGCCAACGTGCGGAACTGAGTCTCCGCGCTGCTTGCGTACGGGCGAAGGCCAACACCCAAGACCCCCCGTGGGGTCCCATGCCCCGAACCGCCGCCCGACCGAGTGTAGTAAGGACGTCGGCATTGCTCGATGACTGGTCGGTACATGTCCTGCATACGCTGCACAACCCCAGTCGGGTTGAGGAACATGGCGAGCACGCAGGCCTCTTGCCACAACGTCAAGCCCCAGTCTTGAGCCGTTGGCTGCTTGCCCCATGCACGCCTGGCGGCTACCCAGTTCTCCGAGTACCGCGCCAGCGCCTCGCCCACAAGCCTGTCCTCGAAAATGGCCTCCAGTGTGCGTGTCTCGTCCGCACACCTCTGAGCAAGCGCGTCAGCCATTGACGGTTGCCGTGCCTCCAAGGCCGCCAGCCCGGAAGCCAGTTCGCGTAACACGCGCGCCTCGGTGCAGCGGGGGATGAGGTCCTTGCGGACCGCCGCGAACACCAGCGCACTGCAGGCCCGCAAGACCAGAGAGTCGAGCGCGTCCCCCCCTCGCGCGGTCTCCTGCGAGAACCGCAGCCCCTCGAGAGCCGTCCGCGTTGCCGTCTCGTAGTCACCCCGCGCCGAAGCCTCTGTCACCGCCAGTCTCATGGCTCTGGCCAGGCTCCGGAACCCTGAGTACGCCTCGAACCCCGACCGGGGCGCCAGATCGCGGGGCGTGACGACAGACTCCTCGCTCAATCCCCTCCTCATCTCCGCGAAGGCCGGCTGGAAGGCGGCGAGATAGCCACGCAGTTCGTCCGGACTTGGCGGCCCAGCGTTGGTGAAGCCCATGACCCGAGCGAACCTGTCAGCGCCCCTCTGCTCTTCCCGCGTTTCAGCCTCCTTCGCCAGCCGGCCGGCCTCGACATAGCGGTCATAGCCGTTGTGCTTGGGCACTGCGTAGTGAGGCGCCTGCACCCGGTTCCTCACCCGCTCAGGGTGATAGGTCATGCGGTCCCTGGCGAACAGCACTAGGGCCACGAGGGCCAACCCGACCGGAACCCAACGGTACCGCCGCCATCGGCGCATCAGCCGTCACCCGAGGCCAGTATACCGCATCGCTCAGTCCACCACAGTGCGCAGCGGCCAGTGGGACGCGAGTGGCCAGTGGTCAGTGGTCAGTGCGCAGTAGGCAGTGCCCGCCGCAGGCGGGCCGCGAGCCGTAGGGGCCGATTCTTAATCGGCCCGCGGCCTCGCTACGCGCCCCTTTCGGAAACTACTGCCCACCCGGCCTTGTTGACAGGAAAGGACAAACACCTGAACACTTGCGCCATCTTCTAAACGAGCGAGAGAACCCAAATGAGCCCAACGACCGAAGAGTATGTGGACCCGCAGCACGCCGCGCACGCGCGCCGAGGCATCCACAAGCCCGCACTGATTGAACGCCTGCGGCACACCTTCCAGATGCTGGCGGACCCTACCCGCATCCGCCTGGTGCTGGCCTTGGGCGCGGAGGAATTGTGCGTTTCCGACCTGGCGAGATTGCTCGGCGTCACGGCGCCCACCGTGTCGCACCAACTGCGCCTGCTCCGGCATTTGGGGCTGGTGCGCCCGCGGCGGGAGGGCAAGTTGATTTACTACCGTCTGGACGACCCGCACCTGACGCACTGGCTGGGGGAGGGTCTAGAGCACCTTGGCGTGCGGCCCGCGCGGCGGCGTGCAGCGGTGGGAAGGGGCGCGGCTCAGGGCAGCGCTTCGGCATAAGGCACGGGGAACGACGATGACCAAGAGATTGGCCGACATGAAAGGCGGCATGCGGGGAACGATCGTCGCGCTTGAGGGCGGCCGCGGCTTGCAGAACCACTTGCGCACCCGCGGCCTAGCCGAAGGCAAGATGGCCGAGGTGGTCGCCAGCCTCCCGCACGGACCCATGGTCGTGCGCGTGGGCGCGACGCAAGTCGCCCTCGGGAGAGGGATGGCGGCGCGCGTGCTGGTAGAGGTGGCCGAGTGAAGCGCGTGCTCCTGGTGGGCAACCCCAACGTGGGCAAGAGCGTGGTCTTCACCCGACTGACCGGCGCCGAGGTGGTTTCCTCCAACTACCCAGGCACTACCGTGGACTACACCAGCGGCAGGATGCTCCTGGGAGAGGAGCGGGCCGAGGTCGTTGACGTGCCCGGCACCTACTCGCTGGAGCCCAGCAACCCAGCGGAGGCGGTCGCGGTCGAAATGCTCGATCAAGAAGCCACGCTGGTCAGCGTCGTGGACGCCACCAACCTCGAGCGCAACCTCTACCTCACGCTCCAGTTGCTGGAGCGAGGCGGGCCGCTCGTGGTGGCGCTCAACATGTGGGACGAGGCACACCACCTCGGCATCGAGATTGACGCGGCTCGGCTCGAGGCGCTGCTCGGCGTGCCGGTAGTACCCACGGTGGCCCTGACGGGTGAAGGCATCAGCGAGTTGGTGAAACGTGTTCCGCAGGCCCCTGTTCCGGCCGCCGCGCCGGCCACGCGGTCGGAGGACGACCGCTGGGCCGAGGTGGGCCGCATCGTGCGGGAGGTTCAGCAAGTCCGGCACCGCCACCACACCCTTTGGGACCGCTTCCAGGACGCCACCGTGAAGCCCTTGACCGGCATACCCGCCGCGCTGCTGATACTGGCAGCGGCGTTCGGCGTCGTGCGCGCCATCGGCGAGGGTCTCACGCGCTTGGTGATGGATCCCCTGTTCGAACTCTATCGCCCGCTGGTCATGTGGCTCGCAAAGGCGCTGGGGCCGGGGCTGGTGCGCGACCTACTCGTCGGCGCCGTCACCCACGGCAAAGTGGACTTTCTACAGGCCATGGGCTTGCTCACCACCGGTCTCTACGCGCCCTTCGCAGTGGTGCTGCCCTACGTGGTCGCGTTCTACTTGGTGCTCTCCCTGCTGGAGGACACGGGGTATCTACCGCGGCTGGCGGCGCTCACCGACGCGGTTTTTCACGGCCTCGGCATGCACGGCCACGCCATAGTGCCGGTGCTCCTAGGCTTCGGCTGCAATGTGCCCGGCGTGCTGGCGACGCGAGTGTTAGAGACCCGCCGCCAGCGCTTCATCGCCGCCACCCTGATCGCCATGGCGGTGCCCTGCCTGGCGCAGAGCGTCATCGTCTTCGGAGTGCTGGGCCGCTACGGGCTGCGCTACGTGGCTATCGTGTACGGGACGCTGGCGCTGGTGTATCTGAGCGCGGGCAGCCTTCTGAACCGGATAGTCTCGGGCGAGAGCCCGGAGTTGTTCGCGGAGATTCCTCGCTACCGCAAGCCGGCCTGGCGCACCACCTGGCGCAAGACCTGGCTGCGCACCAAGTCATACGTGGCGGACGCGGTGCCGTGGATGTTGGGCGGCGTGGCGCTGGTGAACGTTCTCTACGCCACTGGAGCGATGCGTCGGCTGGCGCGGCTAGCGGCGCCGGTGGTGGAGGGCTTGTGGGGGCTGCCGGGCAGCGCGGTGGTGGCGCTCCTAATGGGCGTAATGCGCAAGTACGTGGCGGTGGGTATGCTGCTGCCGCTGGGAATGACCCCCGCACAACTCACCGTGGCGGTGACGGTGTTGAGCGTCTACCTTCCGTGCGCCGCTACCTTCGCCGTGCTTATCAAGGAACTCGGTTTGCGCGACACCGCCAAGGCGCTGGCGTTGATGGTGGTAGTGTCTGTCCTCGTGGGCGGGTTGCTCCGCGTCGTGCTCATGGGCGTATGAAGGAGTGGCCGGCGGCCAGTCCCCTCTCATTCCCTGCGCGACAGCCTCCTCAGGAACCGCAGTTCCGGATCCCGCAGCAGCCGCGAGATGGTGGGCTCGGTGCTGAACGCATACCGCCCCGACGGCGGCTGCACCTCCGCCGGCTGGTCGCCCATGGTCTCGAACAGCAACTGCCCTATGCGCACGCCCGGACAGATGACCAGTGGCACCTCTTCCACATTGGTGAGTTCGAGCGTGATTACGCCCGTGAACCCAGGGTGGACTATGGTCGCCGTGGCAATGATCAGCCCCAAGCCCCCCCAGGAGGACCGCCCGATAACCTGCCCCGTCAGGTCCGCCGGAATTCTCACATACTCCAGCGTCGCCCCGAGCACATACTGCTTCGGGTGCAGCACGAAGGGCTGGCCCACCGGCACATAGACGCTCTCGTAGTTGCGCTCGAAGGACAGTTCGCGCGGCTGCTCGGGAATGCCCGCCTCCGCCAGCCCCAGCGGGTCTATCGCGGTGATGCCCGAGCGCCGCCCGACAATGAACGTGGTGCCCAGGCGCACGTCCACCGCGCCCGCGGCATCGTCTATCTGCTGCTCCGGCTCCAGCAGCGGGGTCACGTAGAGCCGCCGCGGCCCCTGCGCCTGGAAGAGCCTCTCCTTGACTTCCTTACCCCTCAGTACGGGCACGAGCCTTCTCCCAGTGCGTGGCGATGGCGTGGTACTCGATGGCCTTGGTGGTGAGCCGGTTCAGCACCCCAAGCGCCTGCGACCGCTGGTTGGCGTCCTCGGGGTCGAACTTGTCGCCCGCAATCAGCCTCTGCAACTCCGGCAGATACGCCAGCCGCACTTCCCAGGCGGCGTTCAGTATGGCGGCGAGCGAAACGGCGTGGTAGGGGACGGTGCCGATGGTGTCCGGCGGCACGCCGTCGAGAATGCGGTTCCTGAGCGCCTCCACGTCGCGCCTGTAGGCCTCAGACGAGTACGCCAGCCCCAGTGACTCGGCCGCCCCATTCACCGCCTCGATCAGCGCGTCCAGATGCTGCTCAAGGCTGTCTTGCACCAGTTGATGGACGCGCGCCAGTTGGGGCGCCTCCCAGCCAAACGTCTTCCACTGAAGTACGACCTGCTGCAAAGGCTGCGGCAGCGCCCCGAGGTGCCCCCAGGCCTCAACGGCGCGCAGCAGAGCACGGCAGCGCACCCCCAGCGGCGGTTGGCTGCGATCAGGCTCCGAGAGCATGTCGGCGCTCACGCCCAAGAAGGAGAACGCGAAGAAGTACGCCGGCCCGAGCATTTGCAGCGCGAACAGGTCCGCCACAATCTCCTGCGCCCAGGCCCGAAAGGCGCGGGAGAACTCACCCGTCAGTGACTCCCGCAGGGTGTGCTCGAACAGCGAGCCCGGCGGCGCCTGCGGAGCCGTCAACGGTTCGGCACTCAGCGAACCGAGAGCGTCGCTGGTCAACTCCGGCGCGGGCAACTGCACGGGGTGCTGATCTAGGGCGAGATGCCCCACTTCATGCGCCAGTATCGAATGGAGCAGAGCATTCCCCTTCTCGGCGTAGGGAGTGCCCAGAACCGGAAGCAGCGGGCAGAGCGGCGGCCCGATGCCCAGCCATTCCTCCAACTCCACGACCGCCGGAGAAATGGTGGCGAAGAAGTAGTTGTAGGCCCACCAGGAAGAGAGGATAGGCTGGGCCGTGGGCGCCGCACGCTGCACCAGGTTCTCCAGCGGCGCGGCCCACACGTAGGGAATGTACTTCCAGTCGCTGTGCCAGATGAACTCCAGCAGTTGATGCACGCGGAGGCCCACGGTGCCCCAGCGCCGCGCTAACGCCATGGTCTCCTCGGGCGCGCGCGAGGGGATTCTGGCCAGCCGGTCTAAGCGTTCCCTGGCGGTGCGCGCAATCCTCTGGAGTCGAGCCAGGAGAACCCGCGTGCCTTCGCAGGGGAAGGAGCCCCGCGCCTCAACCTCGCCGATGGCGTCGCAGACGGAGGCGACGCGCTCGCGAGCGACCTCGACCGCTAAGGAAGGGAGGTCTGGAGGGCCATCTTGGACCATCGGTCGTATGGTTCCCCGCGGGCCGCGCTCTCTTCCTCTTCTTGAGCGACTCGGGCCAGAGACCTAAGGAACTGGGTCAAACCCTCTTGCTCGTCGGAGTCGAGCGGCTTGCCGTCTCGCGCGCGCTCAGCGGCGGCGATGGAAGCGCTGAGCCTGTCGCCGAAGGCCTGGATGGGGAGTTGACGGGTGGGGAGGAGCGCCTCCGCGGCCCACAGGAAGGTCATGCGCCAGGAATCGTCCTTGAAGCCCTCGCCGCGCGCCACGGCCAGCGCCTCCTGGAAGAAGCGGACGACGTCGTCGAAGATGCGGTGGCGCTCTTCTGCCGGCCAGAGGCCCTCGGTCTCAGCCCCAGCGGCCAAGAGGAACGCGGCTTCGGCGGCAGTGCCCGCGCGGCGCAGCCAGTACGCCGTGCGATTGTAGTGCGGCCACGGACGCATAACCCTTCCCCCTTTTGCCGGTCTCCTCCCTGGTCAGGGGTGAGCCGGCCGCGTGGCGCGGCTTACCCTCGGCGGGCGGGGAGTCTACACAGACCAGTCCGCAAATGCAAACCTCAGTCGAATGTGCTTGGTTCATGACGGGCCGACAAGGCGCCTGACTCCCGACGATGGCCGTTCCGAGCCTGGGCCCGAAGGGCGCCTCCTTGCCTCAGCGCGAGGAGCGCGCGATGAGCGCCCGGCCTATCGGCACCGCCAGCATGGCCAGTATCATGCCTTTCAGGCCTGACAGCACGATGCCCACGAGAAGGGAGAACACGATTATCAGTGTCATCTGCCGTTGGTCCTCCTTGCGCCCTCAGGCCCGAAAACGCGGGGGCATGGGTATGTGCCGCCCGACCTGCGAGGGAGCCAGCACCCACCCCAGCGCCATCATCACTAGGGCAATCACGGCGCCCGCGACGAAGCCGACCGCCGCTGCCTCGCCGTATTCGGGACGTCCGCGCTGGGCCAGTATGAATCCCACCACAACGGCAAACAGCACCCAGACCCCGCTTCCGAGCAGGCCGATGCCCAGTATGTATCCACCGGTCAAGAACGGCATACCTCCGAGCCTGGCGCCGAAGACAGACCACGAGCCAGCGAGCAGGAGCCAACGCAGCGTCTGCCAGACCACCACCGGGATCAGGACGGCCAAGATCATTGCCCCCACAGGCGGCCCCTTCGGCCTGGGCGCCGGACGGAAACTGTCGTAGGGCGTCACCGGCCTGCTCGAGGGCCGCGGAGTCGCCGGAGGCGGTGGTGTGGATGGCGGCACTTGGGGAACGGCCGCCTGCGGCCCGGTTGCGTACGTTCCGGTACCTGGTGCGCCGGCCTGCGCGTCCCCCTGCGTAGGCTGTACCGGCACCGCCCCTGGGGTGGACGCCGGCAGGCGCCCTCCACAGTTGAGGCAGTAGCGTCCCCCGGCCAACGTCACCTGGGAGCAGAAGGGACACGTGTACGGCGTGGCCGCAACCGCTCCTGCGGCGATCAAAGGCTGCTGGCACAAGCCGCAGGCGCCCGTCCCTACTGGATTGGCGAAACCACAATTGACGCAGTAAATGACCGGCATGGTTAGGCGCCCTTTCCCTGCCACCCGAACCCGCACGAGAGCACCGCGAGGGTAAGCCGCCCTCGAGCCGGAGTCAATCCTGCGTCACGCAGAAAGGACCCCCGCGTGTGGCCGCGTGAAGGGGTTGCGCCCTGCGCTCACTCCGGGGACAATGGAACGGCAGAGCACAATCGGCCAAAGGGCGTGGTTTTCGTGACCGCAAGGCTGCGCAACCTGTCTCCCATCGCCGCGATGGGCCTGCTGGCCCTCCTTGCCGGCGGGTCAAAGGCGCTGGCCGGCATCGAGGACGCCTGTCCGGGCAAGACGGCCTTCCTGCAAGTTCAGGTGTTGCAAGCGACCGCGCGCCTCGCCACCGGGCTGGCTGCTCAGGACCAGGCCTGGCTTGACCAGATAGTGCCCGCCGGGGCGGGTCTGACCGAGTGGTTGAATCCCGGCGTAGCCCTGGTGCCCGTCAGCAGATTCGTGCGCGCCCAGCCGTGGGGACGCGCAGAACTCGAGAGGCTCAACTCTCGTTTGGGAACGCTCTTGCTGGTGGCCATGTGCTCGCAAGAAGTTGGGGTCGAGCCCTTCTTCCCCGCGGACGACCGCGAGGAGACGGTCACGGCCTACGGCACCCGCGCCTTTGTCCTGCGCAGCGAGGCGGCAAGCGCTCGGCTGGCCAAGATGGCCCAAGTGTTCGACTACTTCCCGGAAGCGCGTCGCGGGTGGGACTACGAGCTGAGCGCCAGCGCCGGTCTGGTTATGGTGCACGGCACCCAGGTGGTCGAGTTGTACTTCGTAGCCGAAGGAGACCGCCTGCTGATCTCACACCTGATGCATTACGATCTCTTCTCGGCCTGAAGCACAATGGGAAGGCAGGCATAGCGGGGAGATGACAATGGATGTCCTCAAGCGATTGGAGAAGCGCCTGGGCGAGGCAATGGAGGGTGTCTTCGGCAAAGGGCCGCAGCGGCGCTTGCAGGCGCAGACGCTCGCAGGGGCCGTCGCGCAAGCCGCTAAAGAGGGCGCCGTCGCCACCCTGGAAACCACCCTTTACCCCAACCGCTACCTGGTCAAGTTGAACCCCGGCGACGCCAAGGAGGTGCTGCCGGTCCTGCCCACGCTGCGCTCCGAGTTGCGCTCCTTCGTCGAGTCCATGGTGGAGAAAGCCGGCGGCGCGCTGCCCGGGCCGGTGGTGGTCAAGGGAGAAGTGGACGAAGGGGCGGAGCCGGGCGAGTGCAAGGTTGACGCCTACTTGCAGGAGGGCCAGCCCGAGTCTCATCTCGCCGTCGAGCAAGGCCCGGACCAGGGCAGGATGTTCCGGCTGCAAACGCCGCTCGTGGACATAGGCCGCGGGGAGGATTGCGCCGTCGAGTTGAGCGACGGCCGGGTCTCCCGCCGCCACTGCGAGATACGCTTCCACGAAGGCCGCTTCCGGCTCAGCGACCTCGGCAGCACCAACGGCACTGTCCTCAACGGACGCGCCATCGAGCGGGAAACCCTCGAAGACGGCGATCGGATTGAGTTGGGCATGACCGTCCTCGAGTTTCACATTACCTAGCGCAAGGCAATGGGCGATCTCGCAGCCAAGTACCTCTTCCTCGTTGCCCTCTATGGCTTCGTGCTGTTCGGGCTCGTGCAGGTGGTGCGGGCGCTGGGCGCGGCCGCCGGCGCGACGAAGGCAAAGGCAAGAGAGGCGCCCGCACGAGCGGCGTCGCGGCCCCTTCTTCTCATAGGCGACAGACAGATCAGGCTCCCCGGTCGCGGTGAGTTCGTGATCGGACGCGGCGAGGACTGCGGCCTGGTGCTCGAGGATCCGTTCGTTTCCCAAGCGCACGTTGCCATCGTCTGCGAGCGTGGCCGCTGCCTGCTCAAGGACCTGGGGAGCAAGAACGGCACGCGCCTCAACGGCGCGCCCGTGCAGCAGGCGGAACTGACTGAGGGCGACCGCATCGAGCTGGGCGCGACCGCCATCGTTTTCCGCTTGGGCGGTTAGGCACATGCGTCCACAGCGCGGGCAAGCAGGGCTTTGGTGGGGATGCGCCGTCGGCGTGGCGCTGCTGGCCGTCCTGGCCCACTGGATGAGCCCCGGTTCGCCCGCGGCCGTGGGCGGCGCGATGGTCGTCTTGGTGATCGCGGCGCTCCGGCTGGTCGGCAGCGAAGCCGACCCTCTGCTGCTCGCGGTGGCCGGGTCGCTGTCCCTGCTCGGGTTGCTCGCGGTCCAGCGCCTGTCTCCACGCCTCGGCAGCCTGCAGACGATCTGGCTTGGCCTCGGGCTGGTCATGTTCCTGGCGACGGTGGCGCTGGTGCAACGCCCGCAGACCTTGGCGCGCTACAAGTACGTGTGTGCGGCCGGCGGCTTGCTGCTGCTCTTGGCGACGCTCATCTGGGGCGTCGAGGTAGGGGGGGCGAAGCTGTGGATGCGGTGGCACGGTCTCTCCTTCCAGTCCACCGAGGCCGCCAAACTGCTCCTCACCATATTCTTCGCCGCCTACCTGGCCCAGCGGGGGGGGCCAACGCAACTTGACCTTGGGCGTGGGCCTCGCCCAAAGAGGTTGGGAGAGCGCCTGGCGGGCGCCGGCCCGCTGGTCGCGGTCGCGTTGTTCGGCTTGATTCTCTTCGTGCTGCAGAAGGACCTGGGCACGACGGCGATCCTCTACGCCACCTTTGTGCTCTTGTGGTACTCGAATACGGCGCGCACCACCACGGCTCTCGCCGGCATGATCATCTTCGCCCTCACCCTCTACGGTGCGGGGCACTCGCTGCCCCACGTAGCGCGGCGCCTGCAAGGCTGGGCCGCCCCCTGGACCCACATTGACACCTCCGGCCACCAAGTCGCCCTGTCGCTTTTCTCCATCGCCAACGGCGGCTTGCTCGGCACCGGCCTGGGCGCGGGCATGCCCGACACCGTGCCCGCCGCACCCACCGACTTCGTCTTCGACGTTTTCGCGGAGGAGTTGGGCCTGGTGGGCGCGCTCGCGGTCATCATGCTCCTCGGGCTGCTGCTCTTCCGCGCCCTTACCCACTGCTTGCGCCAGACCGGCGACTTCCCGCGGCTGCTCGGCGTCGGCCTCATCGCCCAGTTGGGAATCCAGGCCTCCGTCATCCTGGCGGGCACTCTCAGGTTGGCCCCCATCACCGGCGTTACCCTCCCCTTCGTCTCCTATGGCGGCACCTCACTGGTGACCTGCTACCTCGCGCTGGGGCTGCTCACCGGCCTCAGCCGCGAAGACGTCGAGGTCGGTCCCGCGCTCAACCCCTTCCACCGCAAGAGCATTCTGCGCATAGGGCAAGGGTTCGCGCTGGTCATCCTCGTGCTTGCGACCGCCACCACCTATTGGAGCGCGTGGGCCGGGCCGCTCCTAGCACAGCACCCCCGCAACCCGCGCGTGCGCGCGCTGGCGCAGGCGCGCGGCGAGATTGTGGATGGCAACGGGCGCGTCCTCGCCAGTTCCATATTGGTGGGCGGCAAGTACCGACGCGAATACCCCGGCGGTGCGGCCTTCGCCCACCTTGTCGGTTATTCCAGCGAACACTACGGCCAGGCCGGCCTCGAGCGCGCCTTGAACGGCCCACTCACGGGCGTGGCGGGCTACCGCCTCGGCTGGAATGGCCTGCAAGCCCGCAGCTACGCGCGGCCGGCGCGAGTGGAACTGACCCTCGACTCCTCGTTGCAGCATGCCGCCTACGCCCTGCTGCGCGGCCAGCGGGGAGCAGCCGTCGTGCTGCAGGTGCCCACCGGCGATATCCTCGCGGCCGCGGGCGCGCCCTCCTTTGACCCCAACACTCTGGAGGAGGACTGGCCCTGGCTTTCGAAGCATCAGGACGCGGCTCTCCTCGACCGCTCCCTGGCAGGGCTCTACGCGCCCGGCTCGGCGTTCAAGGTCTTCACGCTGGCGGCATTGCTCGACAGCGGCAGAGGCGCGCTCGATCAGGAGTTCACCTGCCAGGGCAAAGAGAAAATGGAGGGCACGACGGTTGTTTGCCACCGCGAGAGCGGGCACGGACGCATTGACGTGCGCCGGGGCTTCATCTGGTCGTGCAACATCGTCTTTGCCCACCTCGCGCTCGAGTTGGGCTGGGACAAGTTTGCCGAGTACTGGCAGGGGGTCGGCTTCGGCAACGAGCCGGTGGCTGTGCCCGCCTCCGTGGCCAGCCGCCTGCCCGCCGCAAGCGAGCGCACACGCGCGATGCTCGCCGAATGCGGGTTCGGCCAAGGCAAACTCCTGGTGACGCCGATGCACATGGCCTTACTGGCGGCCACCATGGCCAGCGGCGGAGTCGTGCCGTTCCCCCACGCGGTACGCAGCATTGGAGGCGAAGCGTGGCTCAGCAAACGCCCCCCCGAGCGCGCTTTCAGCCAGGGGACAGCCGCCACCGTCCGCGACCTGATGGTGCGCGTCGTGGAGGAGGGCACCGGCAAGGCGGCGCGCGTGCGGGGGCTTAAGATCGCGGGCAAGACCGGCACCGCGCAGACCTCCGAGGGCGAACCCCACTCATGGTTCATTGCCTTCGCGCCCGCTGAGGCCCCGCGAGTGGCGGTGGCTGTGATCGTTGAGCACGGTGGCGCGGGCGGTGGCGAGGCCGCCCACATCGCCACGCGCCTGCTGGTTGACGCCCTTCAGATCACTCCCTAGCCCCACACCTGTGCCGACACCCGAGTTGCGCACCCCTAAGTACGTCCCCGATGTTGCGCAACTCCCAGAGCCGACCACCAAGTACGCACGTCTAAGTACGTCCCCGATGTTGCGTTTCTCGGCGCAGTATGGTAAGTGAGAAGCGAGGTGAGGACTACGGCTAGGGTGGCCAGGGGAACGATCTGCAACGCATTCTGCCACGTGCTTGCCCGCGGCAACCGGGGACAGCCCGTCTTCCTCGACGACCGAGACTACGAGCGGTTCCTCAGCAGGCTCTCACAGGACGTAGCGCGGGCGGGCTGCAGCCTCTACGCCTATGTTCTGATGCCGAACCACTTTCACCTGCTGCTCGAGGTGGGGCGTGAGCCCCTGGGACGGGTGATGCAACGGCTGCTCACCTCGCATGCCAAGCACTTCAACACCCGCCACGAGCAGCGCGGTCACCTTTTCCAGGGCCGCTACCAGGCGATCATCTGCGAGCGCGAGAGCCATCTGCTTGAGTTAGTAAGGTACCTACACCTCAACCCCGTGCGCGCTGGGCTATGCGCTACGCCAGACCAATGGGCTTGGAGCACTCACCGCTTCTACCTGGGCGCCAGGGGCGGTGAGTGGACGAAGGCGGCGCTGGCTGTCGGCCTGTTCGGCTCTGACCGTCGCCGCGCGACCGACGCCTATCAGCGTTTCCTGGCCGACGGCATGGCGTTGAAGCCTCCGCCCGAGTTCTCGCTGGCCCGGCCGGGGCCGATCTCCGCCGCTCAGACGAACAAGGTGCTCGCGCGCCTGTGCAAGGCGCTCGACGCGGACCTGGAGCGGCTCCGTTCCCCGCGCAGGGACGCCGAAACTCACACGGCCCGTGTCCTCGCTGTTTGGTTCGCGCTCCGCTGTCTGAAATTGCCCAGACACACCGTCGCCCAACTGCTCGCCAGAGACGGGAGCAGCGTCGCCAGAGCCGCCGCCAAAGCCGAGAAGGTGCTGGCCGCCGATCCTTCGATGCGGCACGCCCTACTGTCGCTGGTCCCTGCGCAACCGGCGTCGTAGTCGCGCCTCCCCGCAGCCTCCACCCCTGCCCCCCTGACAGCAAGTTGCGCACGCCAAAGTACGTCCCCGATGTTGCGCAACTCTGATGCCCCATCTCCAAGTACGCACGTCTAAGTACGTCCCCGATGTGCGTACTGGGCCCGGGAGGCATGCGCCAGCAGAGAGGCCAAGAAGCACACTTGCCGAGGGCCAGGGTTGCGGCGGGGGGAGCGGGTTGCTATATTCCGGCTGAGAAGTTCCATCGGCCCAGGAGGCGTTGCGCGATGTCTGGAACGCTCAAGGGAAACATGCTCATCGGCCAGTCCGGCGGCCCCACTATGGTCGTCAACGCCAGCCTGGTAGGAGCGATCGAAGAGGCCTTCCGCCATCCTGAGATGGGTCGCATCTTCGGCGCCGTCAACGGCATGGAAGGCATCCTGGGCGAGAACCTGGTGGACCTGACCCACGAAGAGCGCGGCATCTGGGAGAGGATCAGGGTCACGCCTTCGACGGCCCTGGGCTCCTGCCGCCTCAAGATCAAAGAGAAGCACCTCCAGCGCATCGTGGACGTCTTCAAGGCCCACGAAATTCGCTACTTCTTCTACATCGGCGGCAACGACTCGCAGCACAGCGCCCACCAGGTCCTCCAACTCGCCGAGTCCGAGGGCTGGGACATGCGCGTGATAGGCATCCCCAAGACCATAGACAATGACCTGCCCGAGGTGGACCACTGCCCCGGCTACGGCAGCGCCGCGCGCTTCGTCGTCACGGCCACTAGGTGCATCGAGAAAGACAACGAGGCGCTGCACCCGGTCCAGTTCATCGAGGCCATGGGACGCGACACCGGCTGGATAGCCGCCGCCAGCCGCGGCGCGCGCGAGGACCCTGAGCAGGACGCCCCGCATCTCATTTATGTCCCCGAGCGGCCCTTCGAAGAGGACAAGTTCGTCGAGGAGGTCAAGGAAGTCCATGCCCGCCTCGGCCGCGTGCTCGCGGTGGTGTCGGAGGGCCTGCGCCGTCCCGACGGCTCGCAAGTCACCGCCTCGAAGCGCGTGGACGCCTTCGGTCACCAGCAGTTGGGCGGCATGGGGCAATACCTTGTGGACGTCATCGAGGACAAGATGGACGTGAAGGCCCGCTGGGACAAGTTGGGCACTATGCAGCGCTCCTTTGCTTACTGCATGTCCGAGACCGACCTGGGCGAGTCCTACGAGGTCGGCCGCCTGGCCGTCTGGCACGCGAGTCAGGGCGTCACCGGCAAGATGGTCACGTTGCTGCGCGAGCCTGGCGAGGAGTACGTCTGTACTTTCGGCCTCACCGATCTCGAGAACGTGGCGGAGCAGACCCGCTACCTCGACGACAAGTACGTGTGCCAGGACCGTGCCGACATAGACGAGTCGTTCCTCGATTATGTGGAGCCTCTAGCCTTGGGTCGGCGGCTGACCCTTGGCCCCGAGTTCGTCAGTTTCCCGCGCCTGAAGCGCTATCCCGTCGAGAGGAAACTGCCGGCATACGAGCCGTAGGCCTGATTCCGGGCGCGCCGAGTCTGGCCGGCGGCGTTGGCGCCGGCCGTGATGGCCCACCGAGGGGCCAGACTGTGGGGGAGGTGTCTTATGCGTAGAGCCTGGTTGGTCGCCTTTGCGGCGGCGTTCGCTTGTCTGGGAGCGGGCGTAGGCAACTGCCAGGGCTACGAAGTGGCGGCCTACCCCATCGCCAATGAGGGCGCTGCCTACCTGCTCGTCGGCCAAGTGAACCAACTCTCCCTCTTCCACCGCGCCCAGGGCGTGAGCGCCAACGAGAGCGGCCGCGTGACCTGGGAGGTAGTCGTGCCGACGTCGGTGCAGGTTCTCCCGGGCATCGGCGGAGAGCCCAAGATTGACACCACCGCGGACGGCCGCCGTCTCGCCAAAGTGGACCAGGCGGCCGCAGGCGCCGATTGGGCTCAGGTCATGGTGCTCCTCTTGCCGACGGACTATCTGGGTGCGGAGGCGCGGCTGGAGTGGCGCTTGACCTGGCAGGGGGGGCAGACCGATTGGGGCTCGGCCTCCGTTGTCTGCCTGCCTCCGGTGGCCGCTTCCAGGCCGCGCCGGCTCATCTGCGGCGCTTGGCCGCACAACCTGGTCAAGGCTGAGGGACAATCCGCGGTCTCCGTCGCCGACTTCCTCGCCTCCACCGGGCTCAACTACGTTTACACCTACTCGCTCCAGAGCGTCGCTCTGCTCCAGCAACGCGGCGTCCAGCCGGTCCTAGAACAGGCGGCCATTCAAGGGGCCTCGGTGTTCGGGCAGCAAGGGAGCGAGCATCCCGAGGTGACCGCGAAGGGCGAGCGCAAGGGAGTGTGCCCGCAGTTCATCCTCGACAGCAAGGGCGAGGCGATCGCGCCCATCCGCGACTGGGTCGCCCAGGCCGCCAAGGAAGCGGGAGCCGTGAGTCTGGACTGGGAATCGGGCAAGTGGGGCGAGCCCGGCGTGGACACGTGCTTCTGCCCTGTCTGCATCCGCAAGTTCGCCGAGCGAGAGAAGATAAGGGAGTCCCTGCTGACTCCCCAGTTGATTCTGGACAAGTACGCGGACAAGTGGGTCGCCTTCCGCAACGAGCAGTATGTCGGGATGCTCCGGCTGCTCTACCAGGCCGCTAAGGAAGCCTACCCCGCGGGCGAGGTCATCTACCTGCCCTACACCGCCGAGACGCAGGACCCCGCGCCCCACGGCTGGCGGTTGGCGCCGCTGGGCGAGCGGGGGCCCGCAGGAGAACGGCGCTACCTCGTCTATGTGGACGTTCCCAAGAAGGGCGACTACCTCGACATCTTCGCGCCCATGCACTACGCCCACGGGGGCGCGGCGGTGCGAGAGTTGCTGCTGCGGACGGAGGCCTTGCGGCGCGCGACCGATGTGGAGATCGCTCACTTCATCGTCGGCCAAGGCGACGTCTATGAATCCGGGCTCGGCACCAATGCGCCGCACGCGCTCAAGGCGATGATGTTGGCGGCGGCTGCGGCTGGCGGCGGCACGGTTCTCTACCCGGCGACGATGGGCGGCCTTGCCTGGCACAGCGTGGCGCAGGCGACCAACGCCATCGCCGCGCTCGAGCCCTTCTTCCTCGACGGCCAGAGGAGCGACACCTTCTACAGTTTCAAGGGTTTGCCGCTGAAGGTCGTGGAGGTCACCACCGACGTGGGCAAGGCCTATCTCAACGAACCGGACTTCGGCAAAGAGGCCATAGTCCGCGGCTACAGCCTTGCCGCCCCGAGGGCCGCCGTGCCCCCCCGGCAGCTGGTGCTCGTCTTCAACCTGAGCGAGAGCAACGACCTGTTCTACAAACTCACCCTCCCAGCCGTGATGCGCGGCCGCTACCAGTTGGTTGACGTGGCCAACGGCATCTTGGTGGGCAAGAGCCCCGACGCGCCCTATCTAACGGAGGCCGAGTTGGCTGAGGGCGTTGCTCTGCGCACGGCCAAGGGATTCGGGGTGAGCGCCTACCTCATCGAGCCGTATTCGCCCGCGCGTGCCGTCCAGATGGTTTACACGGAGCGCGTGAAGGAGGAGTACCACGCGCGCGGCAGTTACACCCAGTTGGACGGCCGCACTCAGAGGGTGGGCCAGTTAGAGGCCAGGGCGAACGTGGACCGGGAGGGCCGCCTGCTGTTCACCTTGGACAACGGCAGGCAGGTGGCGGCCATGGCTCCGCAGGAGGGCGGGCGCATCGCCAGGTGGCACGTCAGAGGCTCCAACGTGGTCGTGCCGAGCAGTGAAGTCGTCCAGGCGGCGGATCGTTACGGCGGCGCCGCCGTGGATCTCTTCTGGGTGCCGGCACAGGCCCACTGGGGCGGCGACGAGACTGCCCCTTACCAGATTGACAGCTGGGGCGTGACGAAGGAGCGAGCCTGGGTCCGACTGACGCGCTGGCTCAGCCAACCCGCTCTGCGCGGCCTGCGGCTGGAGAAAGAGATCGCGATCACACCGGGCACGACCGAGGCGGAGGTGCGCATCAAAGTCGTCAACACACGCGAGCAGGAGATGCCCATATCCTACTGGGCGCACGCCGTGCCCTCGCTGCGGCCGGAGGTTCTGGAAGCCGGACAGCCGCTGCGAGCCTCCGAGGGTCTCTTCTTCGAGGTGCCGCAGCGCGGCGGCGTGCTGCGCGTGCGGACGGACCTGCACGATGCGGTGTTCGCGACAGCGGGCGCGGGCTTCTCCGCGTCGGAGAACGAGGCGTGGGAGAGGAACGCGAGGCTGGGTGAGTTCGACGGCGACTGGGTTGCCGTCACACGTCCCGAGACGCGAATGTCGCTGAAAGGCTCCTTTGACCCCGGAGAGGTGCTCCAGGTCTACAGTTGGCGTGACGGCACGGTGACCCTGGAATGGATGTACCGGCCGGTCACTTTGCCGCCGGGCGCGAGTTGGGAGACCACATACCGCCTGACCTTCCGCGAGGGCTGAGCGCCCCCGCACGGCCGCCCCTACGGCGGGCAGGCGCCAAGCCGCCCCTACAACAACGGGCGTATGCAATACGCCCCTACGGTTTCCGGGATATGGCCTTGTGGGCGGCGGAGATGATCTCTTTGCTGGTGAAGCCGTATTTCACCAACAACTCGTCGGGGGGGCCGGATTCGCCGAAGCAGTCGCGCATACCCACGCGCTCGAGGGGCACGGGGCAGTTCTCGCCGAGGGCCTCGGCGACGGCTCCGCCCAGGCCGCCGGTGATCTGGTGCTCCTCGGCGGTCACGACGCATCCGGTCGCCCGCGCCCAATGAACCAGGGTCTCGACGTCGAGGGGCTTGATGGTGGACATGTTGATGACGGCCGCCTGAAGGCCCTCGGTGGCCAATGTCTCTGCCGCCTTGAGCGCCTCCGCGAGCATGAGGCCACAGGCCACGAGCGTGACATCCTTGCCCTCGCGCAGGAGCGCGGCCTTGCCGACGCGGAAGTCATAGTCCGGCCCGAACAGGACCGGCACCTTGGCGCGGCCAAGGCGGACCCAGCAAGGGGCCGGATGGGTGACGATGGCGCGCACCGCCTTCTCGGTCTCCACGGCATCGGCGGGAGCGATGACGGTGAGGCGCGGGAGCACACGCATGGCGGCAAGGTCCTCCATCATCTGGGCGGTGTGGCCGTCCTCGCCGACGCTGATGCCGGCGTGGGTGGTGACCATCTTCACGTGGGCGTCTTGGATGCAGATGCTGACGCGAATCTGCTCCCAGGCGCGGTGACCGAAGCAGGCGAAGGTGCTGACGAAGGGAATCTTGCCGGAGAGGGCGAGGCCCGAGGCGACGGCGAACATGTTTTGCTCGGCGATGCCCATATCGAAGAAGCGCTCGGGGAAGCGCTTGCGGAACTCCTCGGTCTTGGTGGAGTTCCACAGGTCGCCGTCGAGGACGACGATGTTGGGGAACTCTTCGCCCAGTTGGACTAGGACTTTGCCGTAGGCATCGCGAGTGGCAATCATCTCGGGCATGTTGGTCACCCCTCAGGCGAGTTCCTGCATGGCCTGCTGGTACTGTTCCTTGCTGGGCGCTTTGCCGTGGAAGCCGGGGTCGCCCTCCATGAAGGAGACGCCCTTGCCCTTGACGGTGTGGGAGACGATCATGGTGGGCCGGCCGGGGACGCGGTGGCGCAGGTCGAGGGCGTCAATGATCTGGGCGAGGTCGTGGCCGTCAATCTCGAGGACGGTCCAGCCGAAGGCGCGCCACTTATCCGCGACGGGCTCGGTGTTCATGATCTCTTTGGTCTTGCCGCACTGCTGCACTTCGTTGCGGTCGAGGATGGCGGTGAAGTTGCCGAGATGGTGATGGGCGGCGCACATGGCGGCTTCCCAGACGGCGCCTTCGTCAATCTCGCCGTCACCGAGCATGGCGTAGACGTGGTAGTCCTTCTTGTCTAACTTGCCGGCGAGGGCGATGCCGAGGGCAACGCAGACGCCCTGGCCGAGGGAGCCGGTCGAGACCTCGATGCCGGGAGCAATGAGGCGATCCGGATGGCCTTGAAGCGGGCTGCCGAGTTT
Source organism: uncultured Armatimonadia bacterium (assembly GCA_964528605.1). Lineage (GTDB taxonomy): Bacteria > Armatimonadota > Zipacnadia > CAZGSV01 > CAZGSV01 > CAZGSV01. The sequence continues at coordinate 27,314 of CAZGSV010000010.1, read as the reverse complement.
GCGAAGGGTGTGAAGGGTTTCCTCGGGGAAGTAGCCTTGGTCGGCGAGGACGGTGTAGAGGGCGGGGCAGGCGTGGCCCTTGCTGAGCACGAAGCGGTCGCGGTCCGGCCAGTTGGGGTTCTTGGCGTCGTGGCGCAGGAACTTCTCATAGAGGACGAGAATGACGTCAATGGCGGAGAGGGAACCGCCTGGGTGGCCGGAGCCCGCTTCGTAGATGATGGTGACGATCTTGCGCCGCATGGCGCGGGCCTTCTCCTGCAGGCGCTTGATCTCCTCGGGAGTGACCTGAATGGCCAACGCGGACCCTCCTTAGCGCACGACCGGCGCGCGGGGCAGCAATCCCTGGCGCGGGCGGTCGCGGTGGGTTCCCACTACGCGCGCCGGATTCTAGGGCGGGCGGGCGCGACTGTCAAAAGCGAGGGGCGGGAGGCGTACGCGAGCATCGCAGGAGAGCGTCAGGGCGCGGCACGGGAAGTTGGAGGCGCTGTCGCAGCGATAGCGCGCGGCCCGGTTGTGCCCTGAGGCGGGCGCGCTATAATGCGCGAAAACCCCGGAGAATCGGCGATGGGCATTGTACTGTTCGGCTACGACGTCGAGAGGCAGAACGAGGGCGGCTCGGAGGAGACGCGCCTCTTCTTGCGCGTTGCGCCTGCACTGCACCGCGAGTTGCAGGCGCGGTGCACCTTCTTCGTGTGCGGAAGGACGCTGGAGGGGAATCTTGACCACCTCAAGCGCGTGAAGGATGAGTACGGCGACCTGATTGACTTTGGTCAGCACACCTATTCGCACGTGCTGCTGAAGACGGTGTGCCAGGTGAACGAGCAGGGCACAACGGTGTTCCGGGGGGGCACGTTGGAGCAGATTGAGGAGGAAGTGGCCAGGACGAACGCACTGCTGGAGCGGCACCTGGGGGTGGAGTGCCGGGCGCTGACGGGGCCGTATGGGTATTACCGCGGGCTGTGCGACCGGCCCGACCTGCTGGAGATCGTGCACCGGCACGGCATTCGGATTCTGCGCACCTATGCGCGCAACGAGCACGACTGGCAGCCGGTGGCGATGACGGTGCAGCCGTTCTGGTACCAAGCGCAAGGCTACGGGGACGTGCTGGAGTGCCCGGTGCAAGGATGGCAGGACTGCATTCTGCGAGACAACATCGGGTGGGCGAACCACCAGAGCTATATGGAGGCCGTCCGACCGCAACTGGCACAAGTGGCGGAGCAGGACCTGGTCTGGGGCTACGCGCAGCATGACTGGTCGTCGGTGCGCGAGGACCCGGAGATGTCCCTGACGCGCAGTGTGCTGGAGTGCGCGCTGGGCCTGGGCTTGTCCTTCGAGTCCTACTACCAGTTCCACGAGCGGCAGCGGCGTCTGCCGGCGCCCAGCGGGGTCTAGGGGCCACCGCCTCCGCGGGCGGGGGCGGCACGGCGACGCAACCCACGAGCATGAGCGAAGACTACATACATCCGGTTCTCAACCACGAGGAGATCGCGCGGGAGCAGGAGCACGTGCGCAAGCACCTGCGCTGGAACTTGGGCTGCGGGTTCGTGGATGCGGTGGGGTGGCCGCTGGCGTGGAGCCTGATCTCCTCGGTGACGGTGCTGCCGTATTTCATCAGCAAACTGGGCGGCTCGAATGTTCTGGTGGGGTTGATCTCCACGGTTTTCGCGATCGGGTATTCGCTGCCGGCGCTGTTCGTGTCGCGGCTTATCGAGAAGCGGCCGGTGCAGGTGAAGGCGATGTTCCGGATCGCGCTGGTGGAGCGCGTGTGGCTGATACCGATCATACCGGCGACGGTGGCCTGGGGGCGGAGCCATCCGCAGTGGGTGCTGCTGACCTTCTTCGCGTGCATCGCGGCGCACGCGGCGACGCTGGGCTGCAACTACCCGGCGTACGCGACCATGATCCGCAAGGTGATTCCGGCCAACTGGCGGGGACGCCTGTACGGGATAGGAGGGGCGGTGGGAGGCTTGCTGGGCGTGGGGGGGGCGAGACTGGCGCGCTATCTGCTGGTGCACTACGGCTATCCCGACGGCTATGCGTGGTGCTTCGGAGTCTGCCTGCTGATCCTGTTCCTCAGCGTCATCCCGCTCGGGCTGATGCGGGAGCCGGCGGAGATCGCCATTCCGCCGGAGCGGTCCTTCGGCCCTTACCTGCGATCGGCGGTGGAAACCCTACGGCGGCACAAGGACTTTAGCCTGTTCGTGCTTTGGTTGGTGCTGTCGGTGTTCCACTATGTGGCGCTGGCGTTCTACACGGTGTACGCGAAGCAGAGGTTCTCGGTGGACGCGGGGCAGGTGGCGAGTTTCACCGCGGCGATGATGGGGGCGAACACGCTGGGGTATCTGGTGTGGGGGCTGCTGGGGGACCGGCGTGGACTGCGGAAGGTGCTGGTGGGCGGGCAATGGTGCGCCTGCGTGGCGGTGCTGATGGCCCTACTGGCGCCCTCGGCGGAGGCGTTCTACCTGGTCTACGCGCTGGCCTCGCTCGGCTCGACCGCCTTCGAGATCGCCTCGATGAACATCGTGCTGGAGTTTGCGCCGCGAGGGCTGTCGGCGCTGTACGCGGCGCTCAGTTCCACGTTGGTGGCGCCGTTCCGCGCTTTGCTGCCGCTCGCCGGAGGCCTGGTGGCCGACCATCTGGGCTTCCCGCCGCTCTTCGTGGTCTGCGGGGTGTGCTCTACGGCCGGCTTGGTGGTGCTGGCGCGGGTGCGGGATCCGCGCCGTCGTGTGCTGGAAAGCGTATCGGCGTAGAATCGTCCGTGGTCTGAAGGCGTCTAAGATGTTGAGAGGCAACTGGAGTGCGCTCGCCAGGCGGGCGTCGCCCAGAACGGAGAAGATGCGAGGCAGATGATACGCGCTCTGTTGGGGATGGCATTGGTATGCCTAGCGCTGACGGCGTTCTCGGTCGCACGCGTGGTTGCGGACGAGGCTGACGGCGCGGCTGCCGTCGCAGCGGACAGCGCCGACAACGGCGGGCAGGAGGCGGACTCGCAGGCAGCGACTGCCCAGGGGAACGAGGCGGAGGGAAAGAAGGAAGAGAAGAAAAAGGAGTACCAGCTGGAGGTCACGGTGGGGCCGGAGGGGGTGTCTCTGTACGCGGTGAACGCGGACGCCCAGTTGGTGTTCTCCCGGCTGGGGGAGGAGACCGGGCTCCAGATCGTGGTTGACGACGTGGTGGACCGCAAGATCACCACCAACCTGGCCAACATGCGCGCTTCGGACATTGTGGAGCACCTCGTGTCGGCCTACGGTTTGTCGTCTTTGACGCAGGACGGGTTGTTCATGGTGAGCGAGGGCATCCCCAAGAGGCCGAGCACGTACTTGATGAGCGACATTGAGGCCATCCCCACCAAGTACGTGCTGGCGCCGAATGCCAAGTCACTGCTGCCGGTGTTCTTGCAGGACCACGTGAAGGTGAATGAGGAGCAGAACGCGGTCATTCTATCGGCACCGAAGGACGTGCTACAGAAGTTTCGGGAGGACTTGCAGCAGTTTGACATCCCGGCGGATCAGATTGCGATTGACGTGCTGATGGTGGAGTTCTCGACGACGGAGGCGGAGCAGTTCAGCGCGGCTCTGAGTTGGATCAGCGCGGGCAAGGGCGGCTCGGTGGAGAGCACGCTGGGGGAGTTGACCTTCCAGGGGACAGGCACGCTGGAGCCGCAGTTCTTCGCGGAGTTGCAGAGCATGGTGGAGAGCGGCAAGGCGCGGGTGCGCGCGTGCCCCAGCATCGCGACGGTGAGCGGCCAGACGGCGAGCATCTTCATTGGGCAGGAGCGGTTTGTGAGCGTGCCGATTCAGTCGGCCAGTCGCTATGCGGAGGAGAACTCGATCAAGGCGGGGGTGAGGCTGTCCATGACTCCGTGGACCGGAGGAGGCGGCATCATCATCGTGAGCCTGAGCCCGGAGGTGAGCGTGATGAGCGCACCCGACCCGGTGACGGGGCTGCCGGCGCTCAACACGCGCTCGGCGAGCGCGACGGTGCGGGTGCGCGACGGGCAGACGATAGTCATAGGCGGGTTGCTGCAGCGCGAGTCGCACGCGCTCCGCACCAAGATACCGCTGCTGGGAGACCTCCCTATTCTCGGCAACCTGTTCCGCAGCACGCGCTTTGAGGAAACGATGACCAACCTGGTCATCTTAGTGACGCCGAGGATTCTGTCGCCGACCGGGCACCGGCCGCCTGAGGAGGAGGAAGCGCTGCGGGCCAAGGTACAGGAGGACAAGCAACCGAGCGTGGGAGTGGTTGCTCCGTGAAGAAGGCGGTCGTCCTACTCTTGTGCGGCGCGTTGCTCGCGGCGACCGCAGCGGAGTGCCGGGCGCAGGTAAGTGGGTCGGCCTCGCAGAGGGCGTACTGCAACCTGACGGAGGTCAAGGTGGAGGTGGTGAGCAATGCGGTGCGGGTCACGGTGGTGGCGGATGGCACGATTGAATGGGACGCCTACCCGGATTTCCACGCCTACTACGACTACGACCCGAAAAGAGACCGCTACTCCGCCAAGAGGCTGCGGCGCTTCTCGATCCTGATCTCTAACGCGCGCAACCAACTCGGCTTCAGTGTGAAGGACATTAGCCGTTATCCGCTGAGCCACATTGAGGTTTCGGTGCCGCCGGAGTCTACCACAGGCGTGGGGGTAGTGCTCACGCTAGAGACTTTCGACCCGATGAGGTTTCGGGACTTGGAGCTACAGGAGAGTCGAGATCAGCGCAGACTGATCATCACGGCGATGAGCGACCGCCACTACGAGGTGGGGGAGGAGAAGCAGCCGGCGGTGGAGAGGGAGAAGAGCCTGCGGCTGGAGGCGGAGGCGGGGCGGGTGCGACTGCACGCGTTGAACGTTGACTTCCGCCAAGTGGCCGACAGGCTGTCGGAGGCGAGTGGCATTCCCATCGTGGTGGACGACGCGGTGAAGCGGAGCGTGACGGCGCACCTGGAGCAGCCGGACGTCGAGAGCGTGCTGCGACGGCTGTGCGAGGCGTACGCACTGACGCTGGCGGCTCGGGACCACGGTTACTACGTGAGCGAGCCATTCCCCAAAGGCCAAGGGGCTCTTATCAGCCCGGCCGCGTACAGCCTGTCCGCACTGCACCGGGTGCCGCTGGCGTACTTGGGAGCGCAGGCGGCTCGAAGCCTGCTGCCTGACGCGATCTGGCCTTTCGTGCGCCCAGACGAGGAGACGAATGCGCTGTTGGTGTCGGGGCCGGAGGCGTTAGCGCAGAAGGTCGCCAGCGATTTGCAGCGGCTGGATAGGCCGGGGCCGCTGACGGAGTTGCGCCTCGACCTGGTTGAGTTCATGGATCAGCGGGCGAAGGAGACGGCGCTGTATCCCGTTTGGGGCGCGGGCGGGCAGGAGCAGGCATGGAACCCGACGGAGGGAACGATCACGATTCAGACGGGGTTGCTGGGCGGCCATCGCCTGGCGCTGCGGTTGCGGGCGCTGGAGCGGGAGAGCAAGGCGCGTTTGGTGACGCGCGCGACGCTCCGGCTCCAGAATGGGCAGCCCGGGGAGTTGTTCGTGGGGCAGGAGCAGTTCATCGTCTCGCGCAGCCTGTGGACCCTGGTGGCGCACACGGTCCCGGTGGACATCGGGCTGCGCCTCAACGCCACGGCGTGGACTTCCGGCGAGGAGGCGGCGGTACTGGACTTGAGGGTGCGCGCGACCACGGTTCTGGCAGTGGATCCGGAGACCGGGCTGCCCGAACTTGGGGTGCGGGAGGCACGGGCGCGGCTGCTGGCGCCGCTGGGGAAAGCGGTGGCGGTAGGCGGGTTCACTTTGCAGCGCTCGAGCGAGACGGAGAGAGGCATCGCGGGCGCGGAGGACTTGCCTCTGATCGGCTGGCTGTTCCGCGACCGCAGCAAAGAGACAGTGCGCAACGACCTGGTTCTGCTGGTCACCCCGCAGGTGGTGTGGCCGGACGCCGCTGCCAAGACCGAGACTTATCCGATTGAGAAGAGAACCCTCGAGGAGGGTGAAGTGCAATGAGAGCATCCCGTGGAAGCGGGTTGATCAAGGCGGCCGCGTGGCTGGCCTGCCTGCTGCTGCTGCTCGCGGCGAGGCCCGGGGAGGCGGCGGTGCCCTATGCCAACATCACCGCGGTGGACGTCAAGACGCTGACCAACGGGGTGCAGGTGCTGGTCAAGGCGGACGGGATTCTCGAGTATCACTCGCACTCGTCGGAAGACGGCGAGTACCGGAGCACGTTCGACCGGTTCACGGTGCGCTTCACCAACGCCCGGTCGAAACTGGACAAGACCTTCATTGACGTCAGCCAGTATCCGCTGTCGTACGTGCAGATATCGGTGCCGGCATCGGCCGCGGCGCAAGAGGGCGTGGGTATTGAGATGACGCTGGCCATGTACGAACCGTCGCCGGTGGACGTGCGCGGCAGCGAGGATGGGCTGTCGGTGATCCTTACCGTTTCCAGCAGCCGCACCTTGGAGGAGCACAAGAAGGTGGAGGAGAAGGCGGGGGAGAAAGAGTCCTACTCCGAGGTCACCTACGCGGAGGGATTGCTCACGATCAAGGCGGTGAAGGCGAAGATACAGGACCTGCTGGCGGAGGTGGCCAGGAAGTCCGGTCTGAACGTGGTGGTGGACGACGCGGTGGACCACGAGGTGAGCCTCAACCTGTCGGGGCAGAAGCCGGAGGACGTGCTGCAGATCATCGCGACGGCTTACGGCTTGGCGCTGGCCTCGGTGCCGGCGCGGAACGGCGAGGGCGTCGTCTACATGCTCACCGAGGGCGTGCCCAACGACCTGGCCACCTACCATCTGAGCAGCACGGCTTCCTTCCGGCTGAAGCACACGCAGGCGACCACGGCCTCGAGCCTGCTGCCGACGTTTCTCTACAACTACCTGCATGTGAACTCGGAGCAGAATGCGGTGGTGGTGACGGCGCCGTCGCAGATGCTGGGGAAGATTCAGTCGGACCTGCAGAAGATTGACCTGCCGCCGGCGCAGATAATGGTGGAGGTGCTGGCGGTGGAGTTGTCGTCCACGGAGAGGGAGGAATTGGGGCTCAACTGGCGCTACCGGACGCACGGGTACCAGGTGGGTGCGGATAGCGGGACGGGGACAGCGACGTACTACTCCGGGCAAATGCCCGACCCGGAGACGGGCGAGTTGGTGAGCATCGGGACCCTGGGGCGAGAGTTCTACGCCAAACTGCAATCGCTGCTGGAGCAGGGGCGCGCCCGCATTCACGCGAATCCGAAGATGACCACGACGAACGGGCGGCTGGCGGAGATCTTCATCGGCACGCAGAGATTCATCAAGGTCAGTTACGAATCGTACGGCGTGGTGCAGGAGCGGATTCAGATGGTGGACGTGGGCGTGCGGCTGCGGGTGACGCCCTGGAGCGGGGGCAATCGCGAGGTGACCATGCAGATCGCGCCCGAGGTCAGCAACGTGGTGGAACTGGACCCCAAGACGGGGCTGCCGCTGCTGAGCACGCGGCAGGCCTCGACCACGGTGCGGGTGATGGACGGGGAGACGGTAGCGGTGGGAGGGCTGTCGCAGAAGCAGCGCTACGACACCAAGACGAAGATACCGGTGCTGGGAGACCTCCCGCTGATCGGCAGCCTTTTCCGCAGCAGCCGGACGAGCAGCGTTGATTCAGAGTTGGTGATCTTCGTGACGCCGCACATCGTGGACGAGACCAAGGCGACGCCGCCTGGGTTCAGCGAGGAACTGCTGCAGTCGTTGGGGGTGTGCCCGGGCGCGCCAGGCGCGAGTCTCGAGCAGCCGCAGGGAGAGACGCCGTCTCAACCGTCGCCGACCGAGGGGGAGCAATAGCAGTGGCCAGCGGGATCGCTCGCGGACGCGATGTCATCGCGTCCCTACAACCAGGTGGGAGCCCTGATCGTAGGGGCGGGATCTTACCCCGCCCGCGGCCTCGGGGAATGGTGAGACGCCCTCGCGCCGCCTAGGCACAGCGATGGCCGGCCGTCTATCCCACCGCCGCAGCCGCAGACCCCCGGAGCCGGAAGACGAGCGCTGGATGCGGGAGGCGCTGAAGCAGGCGCGGCGAGCGGCAGAGGAGGGCGAGGTGCCGGTGGGGGCAGTGCTGGTGGTGGAGGGGAAGGTTGTCGGCCGAGGGCGGAACCGGCGGGAGACCCGGCAGGACCCGCTGGCGCATGCGGAGATAGAGGCGGTGCGGCAGGCGAGTCGCAAGTTGGGCGCCTGGCGCGTCGGCGGGACGATGTACTCGACGCTGGAGCCGTGTCCGATGTGCGCGGGGGCGCTGTTGCAGGCGCGGGTGGAGCGGCTGGTCTATGCGGCGCGCGACCCAAAGGCCGGAGCCGTCCGTTCCGTCGTGCGCTTGCTGAAGCGGGGCCGGTTCAACCACACGGTGGCGGTGAGGGCGGGGGTGCTTGCAGAGGAGGCGGGGGAGATGCTGGCCGCATTCTTCAAGGGGCTGCGGGTTCGCGGCGCCAGGGGGAGGGAGCGTTAGGGTTTCTCGACGCCCAAAGGCGGCGGGTGTAGGAGCACCCTCTGGGTGCGACCCCGAGCGGCGCCGCAAGGCGCCGAGCCCGTTCGTCGCACGAACGGGGGACAATCCGAGCCCGGCGGGTGCGGGCTCGCGGGCGGATTAAGAATCCGCCCCTACGCCGCACTGCGTGCGGCAGATGAGGTATCAGGCGGGTGCCAGGGAGGGGGCCTGGGTGATTCTCCCGGTCTGGGACCGGGCGGGCGGGTTAAGAATCGGCCCCTACGCCGCACCCTGGGTGCGGCAGCCAGATGTCAGGTGGGGGGGCGAGGTCATGGCTGTTCGCCGGATTCGGGAGGTGGGGGCTGGCGGCGTTGGTCGAGGAGGCAGCGCGGTCGCCGGTGGCGGTCAGGAGGATGCGACCCAGGTCCAGAGGCCGCCCTGTAGGGAAAGGGCCTGCCAGCCCACTATGGAGAGAGTGGCGAGGCCAAGGGCGACGGCGACGACGGCCGACAGTAGCAGTTCTATTCCGGAGGTGAGAGCCAGGGCACGCCAGGCGGCGAGCGGCGCGAGGTGGGCGGCGTCCTCGGGCACTCGCAGAGCCGATCGCAGGTGATGCAGGAAAGCGCGCAAAGCGAAGACGAGGCCCAGGGGGGACAGAAGACAAAGGAAGGCGAGCGGGATACGCGCGCTGAGCAAGGCACCAAGCGCGGTACCGAGCGAAGCGGGCAACGCGACGGACCAAAGGAAGACAATGCCGACGCCGGTGGCGCTCACGGCGGATTGCGCGACTCGCGCCTTGGGGCGACTCCCGCGTTGGGCCAGGCCGAGGCCAAGCCAGGCGAGCAGGCACGGGAGGGCGACAATAGCCCAGCAGGCCAGCGAAGCAAGGGCGAGGAGTCCCGGGACGAGAGGCGCGTACAAGCGGAGCCCGGCAGCCTTGCGCCATCCGTTCTCCGCTTCTGCGATCTTGCCGGCGGCCTCGGCCTGGGTCTCGGCGCCGCTGTGAAAGAGGAGTTGATGGGCGCGGACGACCGCCCACATGAGGTCGTCCTTCGAGGGCGCTCGAGCAAGCCGCAGGATGAGGCGGGCGCTCCCGGCCGCGCGCGGCTTGTTGCCCTCAAGGAGGGCGTTCTCGGCCTCTTGGACCAGGCCTGGGGCGATGGCGGCGAGCAGGGGGCGCAAGGCCGGATGGTGTGGTTGGCGCTCGGCCACAAAGGCGCCCAGTTCGGCGGCGCGGCGGTACTTCTTGGCGGATTTCTCGATCAGGGCGAGGCCGAGGTGAGCGGTGACGTTCTGCGGCCAGCGGGAGAGGGCGGAGCGAAGGTCGTCAGCCATCCATCGCTCATTGAGCAGCGTGGCCCAGAGCTCCGCGTCCCAGATGGTGGCGGGCGCGGCGTCGGCCTGCCGCTGCGCGTCGTCGGCGGCTTGTGGTTGATTGAGCGCGGCGTAGGCATTGGCGAGGAGGAGTTGCACTAGGGCGTTCTGCTGGGATTCCACGAGCGCTTGGCGCAGGGCCTGGGCGGGCTGATTGACGCGCCCTTGCCTTGAGCGCACGTGGGCCTCGCGGCAGAAGCGGACGACTCGAGCGACGTCGGGGCCGCTGGCGGATTCTTTGAACCAAGTGAAACCTTGCTCCTTGGCCGGGCAGGGCGCGGCAGCCAGCAGCAGTAACGCCGCAGCCAGGAGGAGCCCGATCTTCGGGGGGGGCTTCATTCCGAGACCATGCGCTCTTGGATGCGCTCGACCTTGCCGTTGACGCGCACCACGAGCAGGAAGGTTTGGCCGCTGGGGGGGCAGGAGGTGGCTGCCGTTGCCCGCACGCCTTCCGCGCAGACGCCGGGACCGAAGACGCGGTCGCACAGGACCACCCACTCATCGCCGCCGTTCTTGCCCGACCACTGGGGGTCGAACTGGGGGCGATAGTAGATGCCGCACAGGCCACCAACCGGTCTGGCCTGGGGCCAGATCTGGGACAGCGGGAGGCCGTAGTAGACTTCACACTGTTTGCGGTCTGGGCGGGCAAAGACGCGGCGGTCGAGGAGGCCGGCGGCGACCAGGTCCTCGAGGCGCGCGGGCAAAGCGCCGCGGGCGCGGCGGTATTCACGAAGCGAGCGAGCGAGGCGGCCGAGTTTGTGGCGGCAGGTGACCTCCGCGGGCGAGAGGGGCGGGGCCGAGCCTCGGAGACGCTCGGACACGCTGATGGCGACGGCCGCCGCCCAGAAGAGAGCCACCAGCACCACGGCGAGGCGCAGGCCTCGGGAGACCTCCCTATGCCTCAGGAACAATGGCACGGGGAAGAGGAACGGCAGGGGCAGGACAACGGCAAGCAAGGCGTCGCGCACGAAGGCAATGGCGCCGCGCACTTGGGGCGTAGGCGCGGCCGGGGCTGGGGCCACGGCCGGCTGGAGAGGCACGCCGCAGGCGCGGCAGAAGCGATTGGTGTCGGGGTTGGCGGTGCCGCAGTTGGGGCAGATCAAGGCCGGCTTTCCCTTTCTGGGGCAGGGGAGGCGGCCCGCTGCTCTTCGCGCGCGGCCGCCAGGCGCCGGCGGAGGTCCTCCGCCTGCTGCCGGTTTCCGAGCGCTTCATGGGCGGCGGCAAGATGTTCGATGACCTCGGGCATGTCGGCCACGGCCGGGTCTTGGACGGCGCGCTCGAGGTACTTGAGCGCCTGGGTGAAGCGGCCTTGCTTATAGTACACCCACCCGAGGGTGTCCAGGACCTCGGCCGCGTAGGGGTCGAGAGCGAGGGCGCGTTGGACGAGGGTCTCAGCCTCCGAGAGACGCACGCCCTGCTGGGCATAGAAGTAGGCCAAGGTGTTGCAGGTCTGCGCGTCGAAGGGGTCGTAGGTGAGCAGGTTTTGGCAGAGGGAGACGAATTGGGGGCGGTGGTCCTGGTAGCAATAGCTGATGAGCTCATCCCACAACGCTCTCCGCGAGGGCACGAAGGGCGAGGAGGCCAGGGTGTCGACGGCCCAGTCGTCGAGGTTGAGGTCTCTGGCGGCTAGGGCCATCTGGACCTTGGTGGCGCCCTGGGAGGGCTCGGCGCTCAGGGCGAGCAGGGATTCGTTGGCGGCGGACTGATCGGCGTCAAGATAAGAGAGGCCTCGAGCCAGGAGCAGGTGCTGCTGCGCGAGCAGGGGACGCTCGAGGCGATGGTATGTGGCGCAGCCCCACAGCAGAGGGGCGAGCAGAACGAGGAGGCCCAGTAGCATTTGGCGGGGGCGCGCGGAGCGCATGGTTCTATCTCACGCGGGGGAGGATACGGCGGCGAGGGGTGACGGTCAATGGCGCGGTGTTCGACAATGGGGTAGGAGGCTTGGTAGCATCGCGGGGTAGGCAATGCGCGCATTCATCCCCCAAAGCCTGCGTGAGATTTGGCGTTACCGCGAGGTGCTGCTGCTGCTGATTGGGCGGGACCTGAAGGTGCGCTATCGCAGTTCGGCGCTGGGCTTCTTCTGGTCGCTGCTGAATCCGCTGCTGCAGGTGGCGGTGTTCGTGCTGGTGTTCAAGTTCATCCTCAAGGTCAGGGAGGACAACTTCGCCTTCAAGGTACTCTTCTGCTACATGGCGTGGATGTTCTTCAACCAGACGATTCTGGATGGCACGGTCTGCATTGCGCAGAACACGGCGCTGGTGCGGACCACGTATTTTCCGCGGGTGATCCTGCCGCTGGGGACGCTGGGGAGCAACCTGGTGCACTTTGGGCTGGTGGGGGTGATGTTCATCCTCATCTTCTGGGTGCACCCGGTGCACGTGCCGCTGGGGTGCGCGTTCGCGGTGCCGCTCTTTGTGTTGCTGCAGATGACGTTGATGTTGGGCCTGCTCCTGATCCTCTCTTCGCTGAGTGTGTTCTACTCGGATGTTCGCTTTGTGGTTAACACGTTCATCCAGTTGTGGTTCTTCCTCAGCCCCATCCTTTACTCGGCGGCCCAAGCGCTGGGGAGCGAGAAGGCTGCGGGCTGGATGAAGACGGCCTTCAAACTCAACCCCTTGACACCCATAATGGGGGCTTACCGGACGCTGCTGCTGGAGGGATGGGAGCACCTGCCGTTCGAGGGCTTCTGGTCGTGGCTGGGGGTGGCAGCGGGACTCAGCGTGGCGCTGCTGGTGGTGGGATGGGTGGTATTCAGGCGCTTGGAGTGGAAGTTCGCGGAGCAGCTATAGGGCGATGAAGATCATCGAGTGCGAGCAGATCAGCAAGCGCTTCCGCATTCCGCACGTGCGGGTGTACACGTTGAAGCAGGCGTTCATCAGGCACGTGCGGCGGCAAACCACCTATGACGAGTTGTGGGCGCTGCGGGAGGTGAGTTTCACCGTGGAGGAGGGGGAGTCGCTGGGGGTGGTGGGGCCGAACGGCGCGGGGAAGAGCACGCTGCTGGCGATTCTGGCGCGCGTGATACGGCCGACGACGGGCAGCGCCAGGGTGAACGGCCGGGTGTGTAGCCTGCTAGGTCTGGGAGCGGGATTCAACGAGGAACTCACGGGGCGGGAGAACGTGTATCTGAATGCGGCTTTGCTGGGGATGGCGCGCGCGGAGGTGCACCGGAACTACGACTCCATCGTGGCGTTTGCGGAGTTGGGGGAGTTCATGGACGCGCCGCTGAAGGCCTACTCTTCCGGGATGCGGGTGCGGCTGGCGTTCTCGGTGGCGGTGCACGCGGACCCGCAGATTTACTTGCTGGACGAGGTCTTGGCGGTGGGGGACGCGCATTTTTCGCGCAAGAGCGCGGAGAAGATGGCCGAGTTGCGGCGGTCGGGGCGGACGACGGTGCTGGCGTCGCACGATCTGACCGCGGTGTGTGAGCTGTGCAGTCGGGCGCTGTGGATCGAGCGCGGGCAGGTGATAGCGCTGGGGCGGGCGCCGGAGGTAGTACAGGCCTATACGCGGGCGGTCATGGAGGCGGACGCGCGGGGCGCGTAGCCGGGGAGTGGCCCTCCGCCGGATTGGCCAACAGGCAGGCAAGCAGCGCGGGTGGCAGGCAGGCACTAGGCGGCCTGGGGGCGCCGCTACGCCGTTGAAAGCGGGCGGGGCTGCGCGTAGAATCAAGAGGTCGTCCACTCAGGCGGCGCCAAGGGGATTGTGCGGTGCAGCGAGGCCTCGTGCAGGTTTACACCGGTAACGGCAAGGGCAAGACGACGGCGGCCATCGGACTCATGATGAGAGCGGTTGGGCGGCGGCTGCGATGCTGCGTGGTGCAATTTCTCAAGTGGTGCCCTGAGTGCGGGGAGATGGTGGCCTGGCGGGAGTGGCTGGCGCGGGCGGGAGTGGAATGGCGCCAGTTTGGGCGCCGGCCCAGACCCGGTGAGCAGTTTGCCTGGGTCAACCCCAAGCAGCCGCTGCCAGAGGATTTGGCCGGGGCGGAGGAGGGGTTCGAGTTCGCGCGGCAGGCGGTGAACTCGGGCAGTTACGACCTGGTTGTGCTAGACGAGATCAACGTAGCGGTGGCCTGGGGGCTGGTGCAGGAGGAGCGGGTATTGGAGTTGGTGCGCGGGCGGCCGGACGGGGTGGAGGTGGTGTTGACCGGGCGTGGGGCGACCGAGAATCTGCTGGCAGCCGCCGACCTGGTAACGGAGATGAGAGAGGTAAAGCAGCCCTACCACGAGGGAACGCCGGCGAGGGTGGGCATAGAGTGCTGACGATGGGCGCGGAGACGCCGAGCCGGTTTGGGAAGTACCGCTTGGAGCGGCTGCTGGGCGAGGGGGGAATGGCCAAGGTGTACCGCGCGGTCTCGGAGAATACCGGGCAGCGGGTAGCGCTCAAGATACTGACGCCGCCGGGGCATCTGGACGCGGCCAAGCGGAACGAAATGGTGGCGCGCTTTCAGCGGGAGGCGCTGGCGGCCTCGGCGCTCTCGCATCCGCACATCGCGCAGGTCTACGAAGTGGGCAAGGTGGGGGAGCAGCACTACATTGCGATGGAATTGCTGGAGGGGCACACGCTGCGCAAGGAGATAGACCTAGGGGGGGCGATGCCGCCGCAGCGGGCGCTGCAGTTGCTGGAGCAGATTGGGTCGGCGCTGCAGGCGGTGCACGAACTGGGAATAGTGCATCGGGACGTGAAGCCGCAGAACGTGATGCTGCTGCCCGACGGCGAGGCGAAACTGATGGACTTCGGGGTGGCGCGGCTGCAGAGCGAGGGTTTCCTGACCAGCACGGGGGAGGTGATCGGGTCGCCCGACTACATGTCGCCGGAGCAGGCGAGGGGCGAGCCAGCGGACGCGCGGGCGGACGTGTTTTCGCTGGGCGCGGTGCTGTACGAGATGCTGACGGGCAGGAAGTGCTTCACCGGCAGCACGGTGGCGGAGGTAGTGGGGCAGGTTCTGCACCAGGAGCCGGCGCCGTTGCCGGCGTCGCTGAGGCAATTCGCGCCAGTGCTGCGCAGGGCGCTGGCGAAGGCGCCGGGGGCGCGCTACGGGTCGGTGGCGGACCTGCTGACGGCGGCGCGGCTGGGGGCGAGCGGGGCGATAGCGCAGCCGGCGGCGGAGGCAGGGGTGCCCGCGGCGGAGCAGGTACGGCCCGCGGCGGTGAGGCGGAGGGCGCCTGCGCCCGAGGGGATGCGCGCGGAGGGATGGGTGATCGGGCTGGCGGGGCTGGTGCTGCTGCTGTTCGGCATGTCCACGCTGAGGTGGCAGTTGGCGGCGCTGGCGGGGTTCACGGGGATTCTGACGGCGACGGTATTCCACCGGCCGTGGTATGGCTTGGTGGTGGTGCTGCTGTCGGTGGCGTGCGGGCTGGGCGCGGTGGTCTTGGGTAGCGGGCGGTAGCGTAGATGGCTCGATTCTTCCTGAATCTGCTGGTGACGCTGGTGTGCCTGTCCGCGGCTTTGGTGGCGGGCTGGGGGGCGGTGACGGTGTGGGACTTGAGCGCGCCGAAGGAGGTGCAGGTGCCCAGCATCGTGGGCAAGCCGGTGGGCGAGGTGCGCGCGATGCTGGCGCGACGCCGTCTGCGGCTGGAGGTGCTGGGCGAGGATCCGCACTCGCAACTGCCGGAGAACACGGTGACCTGGGCGCAGCCGCCGCGGGGGATGACGGTGAAGGAGGGCCGGGCGATCCGGGTGCGGCTGAGCACGGGGCAGAAGACGGTGGCGGTGCCGCCGGTAACGCAGATGAGCGTGCAAAGGGCGCAGGACGTGCTGCTCAGTTTCGGTTTGAGTTGGGAGAAGGAGAAGGAGGTGGAGAGCGACCTGCCGGGCGGGACGGTGGTGGCGCAGACTCCGAGTCCAGGAGCGAAAGTGCCGCGAGGGGAGACGGTGAAGTTGGTGGTGAGCAAGCAGGAGAAGGTGGCAATACCGAAGCGGGTGCCGCCGACATCGTACGTGGTGCGGTTTGCGGTACCTTCGGACGGTCGCTCGCACTTCGTGGCGATATGGGTGGAGGACGTCTACGGCGGCCGGCCGACACACCAGGCTTACTACCAGCCGGGGCAGGCGCTGGAGGTGCCGGTGGACGTGCACGGTCGCGGGCGGATTCTGGTCAAGATGGACGACAAGGTGCTCAAGGAAGTGGAGTTGTAGGAGGTTGGTGGGAGGGCGCATGGGGTGACGCAGAGGGCCGAGGCGCGGGCGCAAGAGTCGGAACTGATTGCCGCGGCGCGCACCGGGGAGGTGGCGGCGTTTGAGGAGTTGGTGGTGCAGCACCAGGAGCGGGCTTTCAACGTGGCTCTGCGTTTGCTGGGTCAGCGTGAGGATGCGGAGGACGCGACGCAAGAGGCGTTCGTGAGGGCGTATCGGGGTTTGCGAGGGTTCGGGGGGCAGGCTCAGTTTGGGACTTGGCTCACGCGCATCGTCATCAACGTCTGCCGCACGCATGGCGCCAGGCGGGGGCGCTGGCCGGTGAGCACGGAAGCGGAGTTGGCCGATCCGCAAGCGGAGGAGAGCGACCCGGCGGAGGCGGCGGCGCGGGAGGGAGTGAAGGCAACGGTGCATCAGGCCTTGGGCGAGTTGCCGCGCAAGTTCCGGGAGGTGCTGGTGCTCTACGAACTGGAGGGGATGAGTTATGAGGAGGTGGCGGGGGCGCTGGGGCGGCCGGTGGGGACGGTGCGCTCGAGGCTGAATCGGGCGCGACTGGCGCTGCGCGACAAACTTCAGGGAAGGATAGACCTAGGTTGAGCAAGTGGCGGGAACTGGGCGGGCCGGGATGCGGTCTAAAGGATGGAAGGAAAGAGCGATGAACTGCCGCGAGGCGCGAGCACGACACACAGCCGCCGGCGAAGGCCGCTTGAGCGAAGCGGAGCGGTTGGCTTACGAGGCGCACCTGGAGGGGTGCGGCCGCTGTCGCACGGAGGCGGCAGAGATGCTGGCGGCCGTTCGGGCGTTGCGGAGCCTGGGGCGGGAGACGGCGCCGGCGACGATAGCGGCAGCGGTCACTAGGCGAGTGCGGAGGCCGCGGGCGCTGGTGCCCGCGTACGCCTGGGCGCCGGCCGCGGTGGTGCTGGCGGCGGTGCTGCTGGGGTATCTGATGCTGTTCGCGTCAGGGCCTAAGCGGATGGCCGCTGTGAGACAGAAGGAGGGGGGGGCCAGGGAACTGAAAGCGGCCACCAGGGCGAAGGCGGCTTACCGGCTCGCGCCCCGCGTGGCCGCCCAGGCACCTGCAGCCAAGGAGGAGGCGGCAGCACTGGCGCCGACGGCGCGCGGGATTCGGCAAGGGGCCGGACCGCAGGAATCCCTGGGGCGCGAAGACCTACGTCTTGCCCAGCGTCCGCGCGCAGAGAGGAGGGCGGCTGCTCCGGGCGAGATCGGAGCGAGGAGTGCAATGGACCAGGTGGCGCCATTGGCGACGGCTCCGGCCGAGGCCAAGTTGCGGGCTAGCGCACCACGGCCGGCCGAATTGGGCGAGGGGGCGATGGCGCGGGACCAGTTGGCCGCGGCGCCGCCAGCCGCCGCGTTGGAGGCAGAGAGAATAGCGCCTGCTCCAGCCAGGGCAGCGCCGGCGGCCGGCATGGCCCGTACGGCAACGGGCAGGGGGGCGCTTGGTGGCGCTTGGGTTCCGGCGGACGTTGCGAGCGACCACTGGGGCGCTGGGTACGGGGGCGCGCTGGGCGTTGCGGCTCCAGGCACAGTCGTGATCAACGTAGAAACGGGCAAGCCCACGATAGTCACGCTGGACGCGCGCAACGCGCCCGTGGACGAGGTCTTGCGACAGATCTCCTCCAAGACGGGCACGGAGATAGCGCTCAGGCAGAAGGCGGACACTGCGATCACGATTCACGTGACGGACACACCGACCAACGTGGTGAAGGCGGTCTCCCTAGCGGCGGGCCTGGCACTGGAGGAACGCGGGGACACGCTGGTCGTGGGCACTGAGGCGAACAAGTAGCGGGGCGGTAGGGTACCTTTCCGGGCAGCACCGAGCCGTGTGGCTCGCACCTCTAGTGGGCACTGGGTCCTTTTCCGCTTTCAGGGAAACCACGGAACTGGGCGGCGTATAATCGGGTCTAAGGGGACAAGAAGATGCGCAGGAGGTGGGTTGCGATGCGCTCTGCTTGGAAGGCGAGTTTGCTCGCGCTGGCGTTACTGGCGGCGGCTAGTGTGGGTTGGACGGACGGCATCATCATTCCGGAGCCGACTCCCGAGATGCCGCGGCCGCAGCCGTTGAGCGTGAAGTATCACCACGTGACCGTCGAGATTCGGGATAACGTGGCCACCACGAAGATTGACCAGGTATTTCTGAACGAGAGCGGGGCGCGGCTGCAGGGCACCTACATCTTTCCGCTGCCGGAGAGCGCGGCGGTGAGCGAGTTTGCGATGTACATCGAGGGGCAGCGGGTGAGCGGGGAGATACTGGAGGCGACCAAGGCGCGGCAGATTTACGAGGACATCGTGCGGCGCATGCGAGACCCGGCGCTGCTGGAATACATCGGCCGGAACACCTTCAGGGCGCGGGTATTCCCCATTGAGCCGCGCTCGGAGAAGCGGGTGCAACTGGCGTATTCGCAGACGCTGGAGTTCTCCGGTGGGGCCTACGAGTACACCTACCCGCTGAACACGGAGAAGTTCTCACCCAAGGCGCTCGAAGAGGCGAGCATAGCGGTGACCATCGAGTCACGGCAGGCAATCAAGAGTGTGTACTCGCCGACGCACAAGATTGACAAGAAGATCAGCGACTCTCACCACGCGAGCGCGAGTTGGGAGGAGACCCAAGTAAGGCCGGACCGGGACTTCACCCTCTTCTTCTCGGTGGGCGAGGAGGACTTTGGGGTGGCGCTGCGGTGCTTCCGGCGCGCGGGCGAGCAAGGGTACTTCATGCTGCTGGTGGCGCCCAAGGCGGAGTTGGCGGAGTCGGAGATAGAGGCCAAGGACCTAGTGCTGGTGCTGGACAAGTCGGGGAGCATGAGCGGCGAGAAGATAGAGCAGGCGAAGAACGCGCTCACCTTCGCGCTGCAGAACTTGGACGAGAGGGACCGCTTCGGCGTGGTGGCGTTCAGTTCCGAGGCGGACGGCTTTAGCAAGGACTTGCAGCAGGCGTCGCCGGAGAAGGTGCGCAAGGCGGTGGCGTACGTGAAGGACATTGACGCCGCGGGAGGGACGAATCTGCTCGAGGCGCTCCAGACGGCGCTGCACATGCTGGGCGACAACGACAAGCGGCGGCCGCAGATGGTGGTGCTGCTCACGGATGGGATTCCGACGGTTGGGGAGACGGATTACGACACCATCGTGCGGAAAGTGGAGAAGCAGGGTCACGTGGGGGGGCGGCTGCGGGGGCGGCTGTTCGCGTTCGGGGTTGGGTACGACGTCAACACGGTGCTGCTGGACAAGTTGGCTGCGGGCAACGGCGGCCTCACGCAGTACGTGGCGCCGGAGGAGAATCTGGAGGCGGCGGTATCGGATTTCTACGGCAAGGTCAGCCATCCGGTGCTCACGGACCTGTCTCTGGACTTCGGCGAGGTGGAGGTGAGCGCGGTGCACCCGCGGCCGCTGCCGGACCTGTTCAAGGGCTCGAGCCTGACGGTGTTCGGGCGCTACCGCGGACAGGGAAAGACGACGGTGACGCTTAGCGGGCAGATAGGCGGGCAGGAGCGGCAGTTCCGCTATGAGGTGAGTTTTGCGCAGCGCGAAAAGAGGAACGAGTTCATCCCGCTGCTGTGGGCGCAGAGGCGAGTGGGGACGCTGCTGGAGGAGATCCGCTTGCAGGGCGAGAACAAGGAGTTGAAGGACGAGATCGTGCAGTTGGCGCTGCGCTACGGAATTGTGACGCCTTACACTTCGTACCTGGTGCTGGAGGAATCGGAGAGGCTGCGCGCGCAGGGGCTCGCCGTGCCCGCGGCGGCGGCGCCTGGGGGCCCTTGGGAGCCCGGCGGTGTTGCGCGCGATGAGTGGGCCGGAGGATACGGAGGCGCGGTAGGGGCACCGGCGGGGCGAGCGAGCACAGAGATAAGGGCCATCAAGGCGGGTGACGTCCTTGGAGGAGTGCCGGGGCCACAGGGGCTGGCGGCAACGTACGTGAAGCAGGTTGGGGATAGGGCGTTCTACCTGAGGGACAGCATCTGGTACGACGCCGACTACAAGGAGGGGCTGGAGACGATAGAGGTTCAGTACGGCAGCGACGCCTACTTCGAGTTGCTGGGGTTGCTGCCGGATCTCGGTCAGTACTTGGCGCTGGGCGAGAACGTGCGGATAGTGGTGGACGGGACGTGCCTGGCGATCTCGAAGGATACGGGCGCGACGGCGCTGACGGCCGCGCAGCGGGAGCGGCTGCGCGGCCTTGGCGCAGCGCTTGCCGAAAGTGATAACCTAAACCCTCAGTGAGCGAGCGAAAGGGGGCCGTTGGAATGGCCTTAGCAGGAGCGGCAGCGTTGTTGGGTGTGCTGGCGGTACTGAGCAGGAGAAGGGCGGGCGTGGCGGCGGCGGTGCTCGCGCTGGTGCTGGCCGGGGTGTGCGCGCAGGCGCAGCCGGCGGTGAGCGGCGAGAGCCAGGGCGTGGAGATTACCGTTTACAACCAGAATCTGGGGCTGGTGAAGGATCGCCGCGCGATAACGCTCAACGAGGGGCTGAACACGGTGCCCTTTGAGGACGTGGCGGCGCTGATTGACCCCACCTCGGTGCACTTCAAGAGCCTGTCGTTCCCGGATCAGACCTGGGTGGTGGAACAGAACTACCAGTTCGACCTGGTGAACCAGGACAAGTTGCTGCAGAAGTATCTGGACAAAGAGATAGTGCTGGTGCGCTACGACGAGAACGGCAAGGAAGTCGAGAGGCGCGCGGGCACCTTGCTGAGCCAGCAGGGAGGGCGGCCGGCGGTGGTGCGCTTCGGCGACCAGATCGTGGTTGACCCTCCGGGAGTGGTGGTGCTGCCGAAGTTGCCGGAGGGCCTGATAACCAAACCGACCTTGGTGTGGACGATAGAGACGGAGAAGGCGGCGCAGCACCTGGCGGAGGTCTCCTACCTCACCGAGGGGATGAACTGGCACTGCGAGTACGTGACCGTGGTGGACAACAAGGACGAGAAGATGGACCTGAACGGCTGGGTGACGCTGGTGAACTCCAGCGGCGCGACTTACAAGGACGCGACGCTGAAGTTGGTGGCGGGACAGGTGCACCGCGTCGAAGAGCCACGAGCGCAGATGGAGTACGCGAACGGGGCGGTGATGGCCGGCCGGGTGAAGCGCGAGTTCAAGGAGGAGGTCTTCTTCGAGTACCATTTATACACGCTGGAGAGGCCGACGACCGTCCGCGACAACGAGCAGAAACAGGTGATGCTGCTGAGCGCGGCCGGGGTGCCGGTCAACAAGAAGTTCGTCTACGATCCGAGCCAGCCGCGCTACTGGAGCGGCCAGGGGGACCCCTCCAAGCAGGTGCAAGTGATCCTGGAGTTCAAGAACAGCAAGGAGAATC
The DNA here is from genome assembly GCA_964528605.1 of uncultured Armatimonadia bacterium. Classification (GTDB taxonomy): domain Bacteria; phylum Armatimonadota; class Zipacnadia; order CAZGSV01; family CAZGSV01; genus CAZGSV01. The sequence continues at coordinate 6,055 of CAZGSV010000010.1, read as the reverse complement.
AGATGGGGATGCCGCTGCCCGCGGGTAAGGTGCGGGTCTACAAGATGGACCAGTCGGGCAGCCTACAGTTCGCGGGAGAAGACGCCATAGATCACACCCCGAAGGATGAGAAGGTGGAGTTGTACCTGGGCAACGCCTTCGACCTGGTAGGGGAGATGAAGCAGACGGACCACAAAGAGCCGGCCTCGAACCTGGTGCAGGACTCCTTTGAGGTGAGTCTGCGGAATCACAAGGAGGAGCCGGTGGTGATCCGCTACGTGCACCACCTGGATGGCGAATGGGAAGTGCTGCAGACAACGCACGAGTGGACGAAGAAGGACGCGTACACAATGGAGTTCCCCATTGAGGTGCCGGCGAACGGAGAGCAGGTGCTCAAGTTCAAGGTGCAGATAAAGACGTAGAGGGCTGCGGGGAAGCGAGGCCTTCGAGGCAGAGCGGGCCCGCCGGGAGTGGCGCAAGGCGCTTTCGGCGGGCCTGATTCGTGCATTAGTGAAGGGGCGGCGTGCAGGGCTTCCCGGTGGAGGAACGCAGGAGGAAAGCGGCCCGGCGGGGGCCTTCGAGAGGGTCCTGAACCACCCCGACGGAAGGGCAGTTGGGGAACAATGGAGAGCAAGACATCACGGGCCGGAGCCCACGACGGCGTGATGAGGCGCGTTGACCGCCGCCGGGGGCGTTATTATCCTGGGCCCACAAGCCAATGATTGAGTTTCAGAACGTAACGTTCTCGTACAACGGCAGCGTGGCGGCCCTGCGGGACATTAACCTGAAGGCGGAGAAGGGCGAGTTCGTGTTCGTGGTGGGGCAAACGGGCACGGGGAAGTCCACGCTGCTGCGGATGGTTTACCGGGAGTTGGTGCCGGACACGGGGCGGGTGATAGTGGCCGGGCGGGACGTGACCAAGTTGCGGCCCCGGGAGGTGCCCTACCTGAGGCGGCGCGTAGGGGTGGTCTTTCAGGACTTCAAACTGCTGCCGAAGAAGACGGTGTGGGAGAACATTGCCTTTGCCTTGGACGTGATCGGGGCGAGCAAGCAGGACAAGTTCCGCCGGATACCGAGGATACTGAGTCTGGTGGGGCTGTCGGAGAAGAGCGATTCGTTTCCGCGGCAGTTGTCAGGAGGCGAAGGCCAGCGAGTTTCGATAGCGCGGGCGCTGGTGAACGACCCGCCGATACTGCTGGCGGACGAGCCCACGGGGAATCTGGACCCGCAGACTTCCTTTGAGATCGTGCAGTTGCTGAACAAGATCAACATCCGCGGCACCACGGTGCTGATGGCGACGCACGACCGCGAGATCGTGGACCGGATGCAGAAGCGGGTCGTGACGCTCGTGGACGCGCACATCGTGCGCGACCAGGAGAGCGCGCCGTACGAGGGGAACTAGCCGGCCACGGCTAGGGACAAACGGTGAGTCTGCTGGGCAGGTACGTGCGGGAGCCACTGGTCAATCTGAGCCGCAACGCCCTGATGAGCGTGGCCTCGGTGACCATCATCGCGGCCTCGCTGATTCTTCTGGGGACGCTGCTGATCTTCGTCGCCAATCTGGACCACCTGCTCGCGCGGGAGACGGGCAAGGCACAGGTCACGGTCTTCTTCAAGCCGGGCACGGACATTGAGGTGGTGCTGAAGCGCATCCGCGAGATGAGGCGGTATCCGGAGGTGGCGGAGGTACGCTACGTGCCGAAGGAGGAGATCTTCAAGCGGGTGTTCAAGGGCAAGTCGGGCACGCCGGAATTGCTGAAGGAACTGAAGTTGCCGGAGGCGGCGGAGATTCGGACTCACCGGGCGGAGGAGGGCAAGGCAGTGGCGGCGCGGGTGACGCGCATGCCCGAGGTGCTGCGGGTGAACTATGGGGCGGCGCTGGTGGACCGCCTGCTGGCGGTGAAGCGGGCGGTGAATCTTGGAGGATTGGGCGCCGTGCTGCTGTTCGCGCTGGCGGCGCTGCTGACGGTGAGCAACACCATACACTTGACCATAACGGCTCGTGAGGCGGAGATCAGCATCATGCAGTTAGTGGGCGCGACGGCCTGGTACATCAAGATCCCGTTTCTGCTGGAGGGGATGGCGCACGGGCTCTTTGGCGCCTTGCTGGCGTTAGGGGGCTTGGTGGTGGGCTACGGCCGCGTGTACGCATACGTGCAGGAGCGGCTGCCGTTCATTACCGCGGTGGAGCCGGGGAGCGTGACGCCGGCGCTGGTGGTTCTGTTGGTGGGAGCCGGGGTAGTATATGGCTTATTGGGCAGTTATCTGTCGGTGCGGCGACTATTGCACGTGGGTTGAGGGCGAAGCCGGAGGAGGGTAGGCTAGCAGGCATGATGAAAGGGCACAAACAGACGGCCGTTACCGTCGCGTGCGCTTTGCTGCTGGTGATGACGGCGACCGCGCTGGGCGCGCAGACACGTCAGTCGCGGGTGAAGCGGCTGGAGAATCTTCGCGCGCAGAAGGCGGACGTGAAGCAGAACCTGTGGGAAGTGCAACAGGCCAAGGCGCAGACGGCGGACCAGTTGGGCCGAGTCGAGCAGGGGGTGCGAGAGGCGCGCGCGGACTTGGCGCAGGCGCAGGGGGAGTTGCAGCAGGCGCGCAAGCAACTCGCGGTGGCGAAGGCCCAGTACCAGCGCGCGCTGGGCGAGTTCGAGCGCCACAAGCAGGCGTTTCAGGCGCGGGTGCTCGACATCTACATTGACGGAGGGGAGACCCAATACCTGGAGGTCCTGCTGAATTCAACGGACTTCTTCGATCTGACGAATCGGGCGTTCTTGTGCGAGCAGTTGGCGCAGGCGGACGCGGACTTGTTCGCCACTTACAAGCAAGAGAAAGACAAGTGCGAGCAGGCTAAGCGCGACTGGGAGGGCAAGGAGCGGCGGGCACGGGAGTTGGAAAACCGCATCGCGCAGAAGAAGTTCGTGCTGGAGGTAGCGGCGCAGCGGCACCGGCAGATACTGGAGAGTCTGGCGCAGCAGAAGCAGCGCTTGGAGCGAGAACTGGGCACGCTCGAATCGGAGTCGCAGGCGATCGAGGCGATGTTGCGGGCGCCGCACGCTTCGTGGCGGGTACCGGGGAGGTGGACGGGCAGCCTGACCAAGCCGGTGCCCGGGCCGATCGTCTCGCAGTTTGGAATGCGCTTTCACCCGATTCTGCACTACTCGCGCATGCACTCGGGAATCGACATTTCCGCGGGGTACGGCACGCCGATACAGGCCGCGGGGGCGGGCGTAGTCGTCTTCTCGGGGTGGAGGCGCGGGTACGGGAACACGGTAATGATCGCGCACGGGAGTGATCTGGTGACGCTCTATGCACATTGCTCGACCTTGCTGGTGAGCGAGGGGCAGCAGGTGAGACAGGGGCAGGTGATCGCGCGCGTGGGGAGCACGGGGTTGAGCACCGGGCCGCACTTGCACTTTGAGAAGCGGATCGGCGGGCGGGCGGTGGACCCTCAGGGTTAGCGGGCTACAGGGCAGCGCGGCTGCGCTGGGCATAGAAAGTGGAGTGAGCGGAGAGATGCGGAGTAAGCGATCGGCGTCACTGCTGCTGGTGTTACTGGCGGCGTTGTGTCTGGCGTGTTTCGCGGCGGGCTTTGCCGCGGATCAGTATTTCCTCTTCCACCGGCTTTCCGTGGGACGTGTGCAGATGGCAGCGGGCGGCACGCGGGCCGACGTGGAAGCCAACGAGAGGCCGCTGAGCAAGTTCGACGTCATCCAACTGGTGTGGTCGGTGTGGGACAACGTCGAGGCGCACTACGTCAAGGAGATCAAGGATGAGCGGCCGCTGGCCTACGGGGCTCTGCAGGGGCTGCTCAGTTCTTTGGGCGATCCCTACAGCCGCTTCATGGCGCCCTCGGAGTTCAAGGAGTTCTCGGCGACCAAGGAGGGACAGTTTGAGGGCATCGGCGCGCTCATCGGGGTGCGCAATGACCCCAAGACGGGCGAGGAATCGCTGGCGATCGTGGAGCCGCTGCCGGGGACGCCGGCGGCCGCCGCGGGGCTGAAGCCGATGGACCGGCTGCTCAAGATAGACGACCACAGCACCAAGGGGATGACCACGGAGATGGCGGCGAGCCTGATACGCGGCAAGCCGGGGACTAAGGTGCGGCTGACGATCGTGCGCCAGGGGGTGGCCTATCCCTTTGACGTGGAGATCGAGCGCGCGCAGGTGGACTATCCCGTGATCGAGTACCGGACGGTGGCGCCGGGGATCGGGTACGTGCTGATACGCACCTTCAGCGATAAGACGGCCGAGAGGTTGGACGAGGCGCTGGACGCGCTGGACGCCAAGGGCATCAAGGCGCTCATCATAGACCTGCGGAACAATCCGGGCGGGCTGCTGCGCTCGGCCATCGAGGTCACGAGCCGTTTCGTCAACGAGAAGCCTCTCATCTGGGTGGGGGAGCGCGGCAGCAAGGCGGAGCCCATAGACCCCATCGCGGCCGTGTATCGGAAGAAGCAGTATCCGATGGCGGTGCTGGTGAACGAGATGACGGCAAGCGGGTCGGAGATCATGGCGGGGGCGTTGCAGGACTACGGGCTGGCGACGGTGGTCGGGGTGAAGACTTTCGGCAAGGGGATGGTGCAGACGGTGTTCCCGCTGCCGGATGGGGCGGCGATGGCGCTGACTACCGGGCGCTACCTGACGCCCAAGAAGAGGGACATCAACCAGGAGAAGATCACGCCTGACGTGGTGGTGGAGTTCGCGCCTTGGGCTGAGGAACTGAAGGCGAAGATGGCGGCGGTGAGCCCGGAAGACGCCGAGAGGTTGCTGCGAGTCGCCGAGGGACTGGAGAAGGGGAGCCAGAGCCTCGGGGAGTTGTCGGGGGCCGACAGGAAGACGCTTTCCGCGATTCTGGTGCACGGCTTGGCGCCTTTCACCGTGACTTGGGCGGAGAGCAAGGAGCAGGGCGACGCGAAGGACCAGCAGTTGCAGGCGGGCATTAAGGCGCTGGAGAAGAAGCCGGGTGGCGGGAGCGAGAAGCCGGCCTCGAACGCGGCGCCTGCAAGGTAGGTCCGCGGCGGACAGGCGAGCATGAACGTTTACTCGAGCCGACGCACTGACCGGGCGGAGCAACTGAAGGCGCAGATTCGGCGCGAGCGTCTGTTCTTGCTGGTGGCCATTGCGGTGCTCGCCATCTGGCTGATGGCGGAGCGGATGTCGAACCGCTTCTGCGCCATACAGGTGAACGGCAAAACGGTAGTGTGGGCGCGGTCGTCGGCCAAAGCGACGGAGATTTGCGACCTGGTGAAGAAGAAGGTCGTGGGCAGCGCACCCGTAAGCCTGGCGCGGTTCCGTGAGAAGGTGACCTTCAAGTCCGGCCGCTTCACGGGCAATGAGTTGCTGCCGCCGGCGAAGGCCGCGGAGGAATTGAGCAAGGTGGTGTCGCTGGCAGTGAAGGGGTGGGTGATAGAGGTAGACGGCAAGAAGGTCGTGGGGCTGCCGACGAAGGAGAAGGCGGAGGAGACGCTGGCCGCGACGCTGGACAAGTACCGCCCGCGCGCGGGAACGCCTGAGGGAGAGCCGCGCTTCGAGGGCAAGGTAAGGGCGGTGGAGGGCGAGGTGCCGGGCGACGCCTTCTACGATTCCGCGTTTGCGGCGCGTGACGCGCTCTTGGGGGGCGATGACCGCTCGCGGCAGTACACGGTGGCCAGGGGCGACACGCTGGCTTCGATTGCGGAGAAGAACAAGATAAGCGTGGCGTTGCTGCGCAAGTTGAACTCGGAGGTTCCGGAGTCCGGGTCGGTGACGGTGGGGCAGCGGCTGTTCGTGAAGCGGCCGAAGCCGCCGGTGACAGTGGTTTCGAAGGCGGTCGAACTAGAGCATGCGAAGCCGGGTGAGGCGGGGGTAACGGGCGAGTTGCCTCTCAAGCGGGTGCTCGTCACCTACAACAACGGCGAGGTCGTGAAGCGGGAGACGATTGAGTAGGCAGGCTCTCGGGCCCGGCGGTCAACCCCTCTCGCTTGCCCGCTCCTCCTGGATGCCCTGCACGGCCACCAGGAAGGCGGCGTAGTCGCAGGCCCGCTGCGCCCGGCTCTCTCGGCCTTTGCTGCTGCACCGCCTGCCAGAAGGCCGC
>CAZGSV010000009.1:0-65241 GCA_964528605.1 uncultured Armatimonadia bacterium | reverse complement strand
AACTCCTCGACGGGCGAGTCACCGACTCGCCCCTACAGCCCGACGCCTGCGGCGTCGCGGGCAGGGCTAGAACCCAGGCCCTACGTCTTACGTTCGGGCGGGACCCCTTGGTTCCATTGGGGTGCGAGGATGCGGCGGTAGTAGTCGTTGATGGGGTCCCAGCGGTAGTCGTACTTGAAGTGGTCCATGACGAAGTAGTTGACGATGCCCATGGCCAGATCGGTGAGGGGATCGAGACACCACTCAGCGGTATGGCCCTCGCCGCGGCGGGTGAGCCCCGTCTTGTGCATCACTTCCCACGCATTGGCCCACTTGCCCGAGGGCCGCTCGAAGTAGCACTCGCCCTGGGGGTCAATGAAGCGCCACTCGTCATCTATGAAGACCTCGTTCACGCAGTGGCCCCACCACTCGCGCGCCAGGTCATAGCAGAAGACCAGACGGGCGGGGATGCGGGCGATCTGACAGAGCACGCAATAGACCCTGGCGAGTTCGGTGCACCAGTCGCTGCCCTTCTTGATGACTTCCTCCTCGGTGCCGCCGCAGAGGTAGGTGTCGGGGGTAGGGTAGAAGCCTTTGGCGGTGCTGCGTTCGGGAGTGGGGAAGTTGTGCTCGATTTGCGAGACCCAACGGGCGAGGCTGAGGGCGGTTTCCTGCCTCGAGCCGCTCATAAGGGGCGCGACGATCTGCTCGAGGAACGGTCGCGAGTCAACTTGAGCGCCAACTCGTCGCGGACGCTGCTCTGCTCGCCGCCGAAGGCCTCCTGCCAGAGCGTGCGCACCTGGTCAGCGTCCTCGAGGCGGAGTTCGCGAATCTCCATGATTGCAGCCTCCGGAAGGGAGAGTAGGCAGCAGGTGGTAGGTAGTAGGTATGGTAGATGGTAGATGGGGGAGGGGAAGTGAGGCAACTGAGCAGGGGAACGGCGGCAAGAAGTGGGAGAGCGGCAGTGGTTCGGGTGGCGGTTGCGTGGGCGGTGGGCTAGGGTTAGGATACCGCGGCGCCCAGGCGCACCCTGGGAATCACGCCTACTTGCACGGCCGTGCGGCCGGTGGCCGCGACGAAGGGAGGCTGCCCATAGTTGACGCGTAAAGTCATCATCTGTGGCTCGGGCCCGGCGGGGCTGACCGCAGCCATTTACACCGGGCGGGGCCTGCTGCAACCGTTGGTCATAGGCGGGCGGATGCCCGGCGGCCAACTGACGCTGACCAGTGAAGTCGAGAACTACCCGGGTTTCCGCGAGGGCATCGAAGGCCCGGAACTCATGCGCCAAATGCGCGAGCAGGCGGAGCGCTTCGGCGCGGAGATACTGATGAAGGAAGCCACCGGCGTGGAGCTGTCGCGCCGGCCGTTGGTGGTGGATGCCGAAGGCGAGACCTTCGAGGCCCACGCTCTCATCATCGCCACCGGCGCCTCCGCCCGCATGCTGGGGCTCGACTCCGAGCGGCAATTGCTCGGCGCCGGCGTCTCCGTGTGCGCCACCTGCGACGGCTTTTTCTTCCGCGGACAGGAAGTGGTGGTGGTCGGGGGCGGCGACAGCGCCATGGAGGAAGCCATCTTTCTCACACGCTACGCCGAGAGAGTCTATGTGGTGCACCGTCGCGATGCCCTACGGGCCTCCAGGATTCTGCAAGAGCGTGCCTTCGCCAACGAGAAGATCGAGTTCGTCTGGAACAGCGTGGTGGAGGACATTCTCGACGTGGCGCAGGGCAAGGTGGTGGGGGTGCGGCTGCGGAACGTGAAGGAGGGCTCGCTCTCGGAGCGCAAGTGCGAGGGCGTTTTCCTGGCCATTGGGCACGAGCCCAACACGGCGGTCTTCCGCGGCCAGTTGGAGTTGGACGAGAAGGGCTACGTGGTGCGGGGCGAGGGCGCGGCCACGAGTGTGCCGGGCGTCTTCGCCGCGGGGGACGTGCACGACAGCAAGTATCGGCAGGCGGTGACGGCGGCCGGCTGCGGCTGCATGGCGGCGATGGATTGCGAGCGCTGGCTAAGCGAGCAGGGGCTGAGGTAATCGGTAGCGTCGGGCTTCATGCCCGAGGTGGGCAATGCGTCCGGCGTAAAGCCGGACGCTACAGGTAGTTTGCTAGCGAACGGGGCTACCTGCGGCGGGCGACGTTGGCGGCGACGAGCACCGGGTCCCAGACCGGAGCGAACGGCGGCGCGTAGGAGAGGTCCCAGCCCGCCACGTCGTCGGCGGTCAGCCCCTGGGCGGCCGCCACCGCGAACAGGTCCACTCTCTTGGCGACCCCTTCCTTGCCGGCGGCGTGGGCGCCCAGAATCCGGCGCGTAGCCGACTCGACCACTAGGCTGATGGTGATCTCCGAGGCCCCGCGCATGTAGGCCGCGCGCGAGGGCGCGGTTATGGTTACCACCGCCGCCTCGAAGCCGGACGCTTGGGCTTCTCTGAGAGAAAGGCCGGTGCGCGCCATCTCCAGATTGAAGAGGCGCAGGCCGGCGGTGCCGACGACGCCGGAGAACGACTCGTCGCCGCCCACCGCGTTGGCGCCGGCGACGCGGCCCTGCTTGTTCGCTGTAGAGCCCAGCGGCACCCAAGTCGGCTTGCCGGTGACCAGGTGCACGGTTTCGGCGCAGTCGCCGCAGGCGAAGACGCCGGGGCGCTCGGTGGCCAGGCGGCGGTCGGTGGGGATAGCGCCCGTCGGCCCTAGGCGCAGGTGCGCCTGCTCGGCCAGTTCCACGTTGGGCCGCACGCCTAGGGCGAGCAGCACCGCGTCGCAATCCTGGCTGCCCCAGTCGCCGACGACGGCGCGGCAGATGCCGCTGCCATCAATGTCGAGGGCGCTTGCCGGCCTCTCGAGCATCAAGTGAACGTTGTTGCGGGCTAGTTCGGCGGCTGCCAGCGAGGCCAGGGGGGAGTCGAAACCGGGCAGCGGCTGGGGCGACGCCTCCAGGACCGTGACCGCGAGCCCGAGGGTGCGAAAAGCCTCGGCCATCTCCAGGCCGAGGTAGGAAGCGCCGACGATGGTGACTCGTGGCGGCTTCTGCGCGGCCAGGAATACGCGCAGCCGCCTGAGGTCTTGGTAAGTGTGCAAGGTGAAGACGTTGCTTGCCGGTCGGGAGAGCGCGGGCGGCACGCGCGGCCGGGCGCCGGTGGCGAGAATGAGGCGGTCGTAAGGCTCGGCGAACGGAGTCCCGTCCGTTCTCTCGCCCAGCACCTGGTGTTCGGAGAGGCGGAGCGCGGTGACGTAATGACCGGTGCGCACCTCTATTCCCCGCTCGCGCATGATGCCGGCAGGCGTGAAGTGGACCAGCGCGGCTTCGTCGGCGACCATGCCGCTGAGCAAGTAGGGTAGCCCGCATTGGGCGTAGGAGATGTCGCGGCCGCGCTCCAGCACCAGGATTTCCACGTCAGCGGCGGTCCGGCGAGCCTTGCTGGCTGCGCTCAGGCCGGCCGCGTTGCCCCCAACCACGAGGATTCGCATTGGTTCGCCTCCGCACAGAAGTTAGCGGGCCGTGGGGCGGCTGGCAAGGACGCCGGCCGGTGGGGGCGTGCTGGGGAATGGGGTCGGCTGTTAGGACTGGACCGGTTGGCGCGCCCGATCGCGGGCGGCCAACAACTCCACCATGATCATCTGGGGGTCCACGCCCAGGCGCGTGGGGTCCAAGGTAGCGTCAATCTGGGGTGCGCCAGGGGCGGCCAGGTCTTTCTCTTCGGGGGTCTCCAAGCGGTGGCCGTCGGCGTCGGCGACGAGGGCGACAGTGGGCGGCACATCCGGCCTGGGACCTGGGCGGATGACGATGCCGAGCGTGCGGTCGGACAAGCGCACGACGGTGCCGATGGGGAAGGGCCCCATCATGGCCTGAAAGGCCGCCAAGAGGCCGGGCTCGAACTCGGTGCCGGAGGCCTCGGTCATGAGCGCCAAGGCCTCGAAGGGGGGGAAGGGCTTGCGGTAGGGGCGGGCGCTGGTCAAGGCGTCGTAGAAGTCGCCCAGGGTGATCATCATGGAATAAGGGTGGAGCGTGCGGGCGTAGCGCAGTTTGGGATAGCCGCTGAGGTTCCAGCGCAGGTGGTGCTCAAAGGCGATCACGGGCGCGAGGCGGGGGGCGTCCTCGGTCTCGAAGAGCACGCGCGCACCGCGGCGGGGGTGCTCGACCATGATGCCCCATTCCTCTTCGGTCATCTTCCCGGGCTTGCGGAGAATGGCGAGGGGGACAAAGACCTTGCCCACGTCGTGGAGCATTCCGGCGGTGGCCAGTTCGGAGAGGTCCTGCTGGCGCAGGCCGATGTAGGCGCCCAGACAGACGGCCAAGAGCGAGAGATTGACGCAGTGGCTGAAGGTGTACTCGTCGTAGGCCTTGATGGCGGTGAGGCTGAGCAGGAGGGCGGGGTCCTCCTGGAGGTTGGTGAGGATCTGGGAGGCGACGGCGCGGGCGGCGGAGGCGTCAATGGGGAGCCCATCGAGGGCGCACTGCATGGCCTGCTTGACGGTGTTGACGCCGGCGAAGTGGGTGCCGAGCACGGTGCCGGCGAGGTACTCGCCCGCGGGGCCGATGTCGAGGTAGGCGGCGCTTTCGGCGGTGATGCGTTCTACCTCGCGCTCCTTGAGGAAGGCGTTGGGCCCGCCGCGGGCCTGCACCGCGTCAGGATCGGCGTCGAGGAGTTCCACCAGGGCGGTGAGTTCGGCCAGGGTAACGCCCACGTCGAAGGTGAGCACTTGGATGCGGCGCTTGCTGCAATCCTGCCAGAGGGGGCGGCGGCGCTCTTCGGCGCGGAAGAGGGGACGGCTTTCGAGCACGATCTCGCCGGCGACGAACTTGAAGGACACTTCGGGCACCAGGCGCAGCAGTTCCACCAGGGCCGCCTCTGCCTCGCGGAGCGCGCCTACCACGCTGGGGTGCTCGACGCCGTATAGGCGCTTGTTCTTGAGGGCCACGGCGATGCAGTTGACGACGTTCTCGCCGGCTGCGGCTTCTGCCCGCGAGCCCTCCTCGGGTTGGCGGGCGGGGGGGGTGGGGGTTTTCCGCTCGGTCGGCTCGTCTGCGGTCACTGCCCCAGCGCCTCCTTGAGTGCTTGCTCGCAGGCCTCACGCAGGGGGCCGCGCGCCTGCCGGCGCCAACGGTCCAACGCGCGCTTGGCCGCCGCGGTGGCGGCCTTGCCGAGTGCGCGGGCTGCCTCGATGCGAAGAGCCTCCAGACGCCCGGCCCATAGAGCCGGCCGCTTTTCCAGTATTTGCTCCAGCGTCCGTTCGGCGCCAGGCGTGGGCAGCAGGCCGAGTGCGCGGATCGCCCGGGTGCGGAGAGGAATGTCACTGGCAGGGCAACTGTGTCCCAGCGCCAGGTCCGCCAGCACCGGCACGGCGCTCTCCTCTCGTGCCTCGCCCAGAAGGTCAACCGCTTCCATGCGCAATTCCCGGTCACCGCGCTGCGCGGTTTCCACCAGCACGCGCACGGCCTCGCGGTCGGCAGCCGAGGCGAGCACGGCGAGGCCCTGAAGCGCCCGCTCTACGTTGTCACCTCTTAGCCAGAGGCGCACGTGACGGGAGGCGCGCTTGTCACCGGCTTCACCCAACAAGCGCACCAACTGCCCTCCTTGGCGAGGGCCGAATTCGGCGAGAAGTTGCTCGATACCCGGGTTGGCCTGGTCGCCCCACTTGACCAGGCTAGCGAGCAGGGCGTCGCGCAGATGGGCGAAGCGAGGGTCGAGCACCGCCTTGGCCAGGAAGGCCGCTCCTCCGGGGCCCATCATGGCCAGCCACTCGGCCAGTTCGCCCGAGGCCCGCTCCCCGGCGCGGTCGAAGGCTTCTTGCGTTCTCTTGACGAGGCTCTCGGTGCGGATCGCTTCCAGAGCCTGCTCCGCCCGCAGAGGCTGCCAGGCGAGCGACTCGCTGACCTCCTCGGTCTGACCGTCAAGAACGCTGACGATGCGAGCGGCGGCACGGAACATGCGCTCGTCGGCCAGTTCCGGCACCAGACGCTCGGCCAGCAACGCGAGCCGGTTGTAGGCGGTGGCATCCTCTTCGTGGAGCAGGACTTCGGCCAGCGTCAGCGCTCTGGCCTCCGCGGTCTCCTCGGAACTGAGCGCTTTCTCGATGGTCTCGCGCTGCTGGTCGGGGGGGCCTGGCAGCAGGGCGGGGGTGAGGGGGGACTCGGGGATGGGGACGGCGCCTTCCTCTATCGCCTGCATGAGGGAGGGTTGCTCGGTGCGGCGGAGCAGCAGGTTGATGGTGTTGTTGTACAGTTCGCTGGGAATGCCGAAGGCGCGGAGCCGTTCTTGAACTAGGCCGAGGAGTTGGTCGGCGTCCCTGCCACCGGCGGCCAGCCGGTTGAGCAGGCGCTCGAGTTGCGCGGAGGTCTCGGCCAGCAGCGCCTGAGCGCCGGGCACGATGATCTCGGCGCACTCGCCCCCGCTGAGCAGTTTCCCGATCTCCGTGAGCACGTCCTGCTCATTTTCCTCCAGCACCAAGGGCGCCCGGTACACGCGCGAGCGCGTGTGGGCCGGCAAGACCCTAACCACGCCCGCGAGCCTGCCGAGGGCCTCGGGCGGATTGTCCAGCGAATGAGTGCGCATGGCGCGGTAGGCCTGTTGGAGAGCGCCGGCGACGGCTGCCGCCGGCCGGTCTTCCGTTTCCGGCAGCACGTCGGCCCGCGAGAGCATGGCCTCGTCCGCTTCGTCGGTTCCGCGGCTGACGCCCGGCCTTCCTCTCCTCCCCAACTCCGTGTGCGTGGTACCGCCCGCGCGCGGCGCCTCCGCCAGGAACGCGGCTGCATCCTCCGGGCGCTCAAGTACTTCCAGGAGCCTCTCGTAAGCCTCGTCGGAGAGCACTTCGGCGCCGCCGAAGAGGAAGGCGCGGAGCGCCTGATCCAGCCTGGCAGTAGTCATGGTCTCGGAGGCGGCAGCGCTGGCTGGAGCGGCGGAGGCCCGCACCCAGCGGGAGAAATCGAGTTCGCCGACCTCGATGTGCTGCACCTGGCGGTCGGCGAGCATGCGGGAGGGACCGCCGGCCGCCTCCAACTGGCTCATTTCGGCGCCGAGCAGGCCGATGAAGGCGCGCAATTCCGCTGCGGTTACGCCCGACCGCAACCGGCCGAGCGCTATCCCGCGCTTGCGCATCTCCCGCGCCAGGCCGGCGGCGGCGGGGGTATCAACCATGCCGAGTTCGTCGAGTTGCAGGCCGTCAGGGCTGGCGGTGACCATTACCGGGTCGCGCATGGAGAGCAGGTGCTCGAGCGCCGTCTCGGCGCGCTCGAAGGCAGCCTCCGACACGGGATGGCCAGCGGGGTAGAGCAGGGCCTGCTGCGCCGCTCGAGCCAAGGCGTCAACGGCGCTGGTGGCCGCGTCGCGCAACTCGGCGGTGAGCGCGAGTTCCTTAGGCTGTTCGCTCATGGCCCCGCTGTTACCATACTCGTCCGACGCCATTTCCCGTCCCTGATCCTCGGCACCTGCCCCAACCAGCCATTTCTTGGAGTTCCCTTATCACCCTTGCCAACCCGGAGTCTCCGCCTCCGGACGCGGTAGCCCGGCCCGTAGGTACCTTTCCATATACAACGCCGCGAAGGGGTTTTGGGTTGAGTACGGGGCCAGAGGGGGTGCTACTTGGCTTTGGCCGGCGGTGATATGGGGCCTACGAAGGCCTTTTCCAGCACTTCGACGAGGTGGACGAGCCTCTGGCCGCTCTGGGTGCGGCGCAGGCCCATACCGATCTGAAGCAGGCAGGGAGGATTGGAGGTGACGATCATTTCGGCGCGGGTCTCTGCGGCGTTCTGCAACTTGGCCCGCAGCAGCAGGTCCGAGGTCTCCGGCTGGAGCAAGGTGTAGGAGCCGGCGCCGCCGCAGCAGCGGTCGGATTGCCGCATTTCCAGGAGGCGCAGGCCGGGAACGGCGTTGAGGAGTTGGCGCGGCTGCTTGCGTATCTTTTGACCGTGCGCGAGTTGGCAGGGCTCATGGTAGGTGACGAGGTGGGGGAACTTGTCCACGGGCTCGGGCAGCGGGCCGGCGGCGACGAACTCGCTTAGGTCGCGCACTTTAGCCGCGAAGCGCGCCGCGCGCTGCGCGTACTGGGGGTCGTTGCGCAGCAGCCAGCCGTAGTCCTTCATCATGGCGGCGCAGCCGGGCGCGTTGACGACGATGGTGTCCAAGCCGAGCGCCTCGAAGACCTGGAGGTTCTTTCTTGCCAGCCGCCTGGCGCCTTCGAGGTCGCCGTCGTGGGAGGAGATGGCTCCGCAGCACACCTGGGCGCGCGGGGCGTGGACTTCGTGGCCCAGATGGGCAAGCAGGCGCGCGGTGGAGAGGTTGACCCCGGGGAAGAGCACCGGCTGCACGCATCCGGTGAGGATGCCGACGCGGGAGCGCCGCTCGCCGACAGCGGGGGTTATGGTGGCGGGCTCTGGCGAGGCGGGCGAATCATCGGGCAGCATCGCGAGCAAGCGCCGGAAGCCGCGCACGCTCCCGTCCAAGGGTTTGCCCCGCGCCCCCACCCAGGCGGGGAGCAGTTTGCGCAGCACGCGAGCCGGCGCCACCGCGAGCGCGAAGAGCAGGCTGTTGGGCATTATCCAGCGCACCACGCCGCGGAGGAAGAGGTTGGCGGCGTCGCTGCGACGCACGTGGAGCAACTCCGCGCGCGCTTCCTCGAGCAGACGCGCCGAGTAGACCGAGGAGGGGCAGTCGGTCTCGCAACCGCGGCATCCTAGGCACAGGTTGAGGTGCTGGAGGATCGCCGGGGAGAGGGGTAAGCGGCCCTCGGCGAGGGCGCGAATGAGATAGATGCGCCCGCGGGGCGAGTCCATCTCGGTGCCGAGCAGGTCATAGGTCGGACACGCGCTTTGGCACATGCCGCAGTGGACGCAATCGAGGTAGAGTTCCTCGATGGCCTGCTGCACAGTGCGCTCGCGTTCCGTCTCCAAAGACGCCGCCACCTAGAGCCTCCCGAGGTACCTTCCCGGCGACATGATGCCGCGCGGGTCGAGCGTTTCTTTGAGCCGCCGCATGAGCGCGAAGTCGTTGCCGAGCGGGGCCCAGAGGTCGAGGCGCGCTTTCAGACCGCTGGGAACGCGCTCCCAGGTCACGCTGCCCTGGAGTGAGGACACCCCCTTGCTGAAGTCCTCGCACAGGGCCAGCAAGGCGTCCTGCGCAGGTGGCGCGGCACCCGGGAGGAAATGAACGTGGGCGATTCCGTTGCCGGCGTGCGCGCAGGCCAGGCAGCGGAGGCCCAGGTCGCGCGCCAACTCGCGCGCCTTGGCGATCACGGCGAAGGTGGCCGCGGCGGACGTCGAGGCGCGCGTGGAGAGCAAGGCGTCCGGGTGATCGGAGACCTCCGCGGTCAATGTTCTTGCCCGAGCGCTGGTCTGCCCCACCAAACGGGCGACCGTGGCGGCGCCGCTCCGGACGCAGATTTCCCGGGCGCGCATGACCACCCATGCGGCGACGACCTGCGCGCCTTCGGCTCCGATTACCAGCGCCCAAGCATTGGAGATGGACGGCAGTGCGGGCGTCGCCGCCAGCGCGTGCGGGTCCAGCAAGTCGAGCATGGACAGCGGCAGGCGGGAGGTCATGAGCGCCTCGAAGGCTCGCTGGGCCTGCGCCTCCTGGGGGAACGCGGCCACGAGCGTGGAGGAGTGCTCGGGGAGCGGGTAGGTGCGGAAGGTGGCCTCGAGGACGACTCCCAGGCTGCCGCGGCTGCCGAGGTACAGTTTGCCGAAGTCGTAGCCGGCAACGTTCTTCACAATCGCGCCGCCGTTGCGCGCCATTTCGCCGTTGGGCAGCGCCACTTTGATGCCTAGCAGCAGGTCACGCACGCCGCGATAGCCGAAGCGCAGCGGGCCACTTCGACCGGAGGCGACTATCCCGCCGACGGTTGCTCTTTCCGCATGGGGAACGAGCAGGGGGAGGAACTGGCCGTGGGCCGCCAGAGCCTGCTGAAGTTGGTGCAGCGTGACGCCGGCGCCAACGCGCACGCTCATGTCCGCGGCCTGGACGTCAACGGTGGCGGGCATTCGGTCAAGGCAGAGCGCGATGTCGTAGCGGCGCGGAGCGTAGCCGACGTGGAGATCGGTGCCGCCGGCGATGGGAACCACGCCGAGCCCATGTTCGGCGGCGGCCCTGAGCACGGCGCAGACTTGCTCTTCGGTCTTCGGGGACACGCGCCACCGTGGCGCAACGCCATCAAGCGCGAGGGACGGGTCGCCCTGGGCGACGGCGTCCTCTCCCAACTCCTGCCGCAGTCGGTCCTCGGCGTTGCCCGCCGGGGTAGGCGCGGAAGCCTCCTGAGGCTTGTCGCCGGGCGGTTGAGGCTCGGGCACCACCTTGCCCGGATTGGCGAGTCCTTCGGGGTCGAAGACGGAGCGGATGCGGCGCATCAGGTCCAGTTCGGCCTCGGAGAACTGGAGCCGCATGTGGCGCATCTTCTCGACGCCGACGCCGTGCTCGCCGGTAATGCTACCGCCGAGGAGGACGCAATGGCGCAGGATGGCCTCGGAGGCCTGGCGCATGCGCGCCAGCTGGTCGGGGTCGCGGTCGTCGAAGAGCACCACGGGGTGCAGGTTGCCGTCGCCGGCGTGGAAGACGTTGCCGATGGCGATGCCGTACTGCTCGCCGATGCGGCGGATTTCGCGCAGGACCTCAGGCAGTCTGCTGCGGGGCACCACGCCGTCCTGTGTAACGCTGGTGGGGTAGTAGCGGCCCGCGGCGGGGACTGCCATCTTGCGGCTCTTCCAGAGGAGGTCGCGCTCCTCCTGATTGCGCGCGAGACGCACATCGCGGACGCCGTGCTGTTGGCAGATTTCGGCCACTCGGGTCGCGAGCGCGTCCAGCCCGGCCTCCGGGTCATCCAACTCGATGATGAGCACGGCCTCGGCGTCCAGCGGGAAACCGAAGTGGAAGGCCTCCTCGACCGGGCGGATGAACGTCTTGTCTATCATCTCGAGGGCGGCGGGGATGATGCCGGCGGCGATGATGGCGGTGACGGTCTCGGAGGACTGGTCGAGCGTATCAAAGGCGGCGAGCATAGTGCGCGCGGAGTCGGGCAGGGGGGTGAGGCGCACGATGGCCTCGGTCACGATGCCGAAGGTGCCCTCGGAGCCGATGACCACCCCGCGGAGGTCATAGCCGGCGGGGTCCTCGTGCTTGCCGCCGAGCGTAATGACCTGGCCGCTGGGCAGCACCATCTCGAGGCCTAGAATGTGGTTGGAGGAAACGCCGTACTTGAGCGTATGGGGTCCGCTGGTGTTCTCGGCGACGTTGCCGCCGATGGTGCAGACGGCCTGACTGGAGGGGTCGGGGGCGTAGTTGAAGCCGTAGGGCGCGGTCTCGTCCGAGAGGCGGAGGTTGGGCACGCCCGGCTCGACAACGGCGCGCCGGTTGAGAGGGTCAATCTCCAGGATGCGGTTCATGCGCGTGAGGCAGACGATGACGGCGTCGCCCAGGGGCACGGAGCCGCCGCTGAGGCCGGTGCCCGCTCCGCGGGCGACGAACGGCTGTTTGCGGCCCGCCAGCAAGCGGACTACGCTGGCGACCTGCTCCCTGGTGCGCGGCAGCACCACGAGCGAGGGCGTGCCCTTGGTTATGGTGTAGCCGTCGCAATCGTAGGTGAGCAGGTCTTCGGGGGCGTGAATGACGCCCTGGGGACCGACGATGGCCGCTAGTTCCTCGGCAAGAGGCGTGGGAAAAGTGGCTCTCGGTGGTTTCTTTGTCAGCATGATCGTGTTCGTCGGGCTGCTCGGCACAAGCGAGCGCGCGTGACCGCACGGCCGCGCCTATCTCTGATATAGCACAACGGTTGCCTGCCCAGAATCGTTTCCGGTGCCGGCTAGCGCGAGGGCAGTTGCGTGGGCGGGCTGTAAACCACGAAAAGGACTAGGTCCTCTTGCCCCGTGTTGCGGTACTGGTGCGGTATCGCCGGCGGGCCGCAGACCATTACGTTAGGCTTGAGCGGAGCCGTTTCCTGGCCCACGGTCACCTCTCCGGTTCCCTGCACGACGTAGACGAACTCCTCCGACTTGTCGTGGGCGTGGCGCGAGGAGGCCTGGCCGGGGAAGATGATGCCCAGATGCGCGGTCATGTGCTTGCCGGCGAAAATCTCCTTGAGCACGCGCCGCAGGCCGGGCTCCTGCATCTTCTTGCCTTTTATGCAGTCCACGTCGAAGATGTCCATGGGCAGGCATTGTGGCTGCGGCCCAAGTGCAAGTCAACACGGCGCGGGCGAGTGCTGGCGGCCGGCGGGCCTAGGCGAGTTCGAGCATCCGGTTGAGGGCTACCCTGGCTTGCTCGGCGCGTTCGGGAGGAACGCGGACTTGATTGACCAGGCGGCCGGCGAGCAGGTTGTCGAGCACCCAATGCAGGTGAGCCAGGTCAATCAGCGCCATCGTCGGGCAGACGGAGCCGCCCTGCATCAGCGGCACCACGGTCTTGTCAGGATGTTGCGCCGCGAGCCGCGCGACCAGGTTCTGCTCCGTGCCGACGGCCCACGCGCTGCCCGGCGGCGACTGGGACACGGCGCGCAGGATGCCCTCTGTCGAGCCGCTCTGGTCGGCGGCTTCCACGACCGCTCTCGGGCACTCGGGATGAACGATGACTTTGATGGCGGGGTAGCGCGCGCGCACCGCGGCCACTTGCTCGGGTGTGAAGCGGGTGTGTACTTGGCAGAAGCCGCGCCAGAGAATGAGGGGTGCGGCCGAGAAACGCTCCGCGGCGTCCGGGCCCGGGTCGGTCTTGGAATCCCAAACGGGCATCTGCGCTTCGCTCAGGCCCAGTTTGGCGCCGCTGTAGCGGCCCAAGTGCTGGTCGGGGAAGAAGAGCACGCGCGCGGCGCGCTGGAGGCCCCAGGAGATGACTTGCACGGCGTTGGCAGAGGTGCAGATGGCGCCGCCGTGGCGGCCGCAGAAAGCCTTCAGTTCCGCGTCGGAGTTGATGTAGGTTACCGGTAGGGGGGGCTCGGGCAGCAGGCGCTTGAGGTTATGGTAGCAGTGCCGCACCTCGGGCATGGTGGCCATCTCGGCCAAGGGACAGCCCGCGCCCTCGTGCGGCAGGATGACTTTCTGGTCGGGCGCGGTGAGCATGTCGGCGACCTCGGCCATGAAGTGCACGCCGCAGAACACCACGAACTCGGCGCGGCGGTTCTCGGCGGCCAGGCGGGAGAGTTTGAGCGAGTCGCCGGTGTAGTCGGCGAACTGGATGACCTCGTCGCGCTGGTAATGGTGGCCGAGAATCACCAGGCGATCGCCGAGCGTGGCCTTGGCCTCCGCAATAGCCCTGATGTGCTTTTCCGGCGAAGCCTGGGAGTAGGCCTCAGGCACGGATTCCTGACCCGAGAATGGGCTGGTGGTGACTATCTCTGTGGCGCTTGGGAGCATATGCGTGGCGTTGGCCAGCCGGCGGCCGGTTGTGGTCGGCGGGCCGGCATTCGGCTCTAGCGACTACTGCAACGTCGGCTGTGGTCGCCCCGTTCCCCGCCGAGCGGCGTCACGGTAAGGAAAGGGCCCCTTCCGGGCGGCCGGAAGGGGCCTTACTATCGGGGCGGGCGGACTCGAACCGCCGACCTCTTGAACCCCATTCAAGCGCGCTAGCCAAACTGCGCCACGCCCCGACGACCACTCGATTATCCCCAACCCGTGGGGTTGGGCTCACTTGTGCTGTGCAGCCGCTCTAGCCGTTAGGCAACCGCGTCCCGTAGTTTCTTGCCGGGGGTGAAGGCGGGGCTGCGGCGCGCGGGGATGGTGATCTCCGCCTTGGTCTGCGGGTTGCGGCCGACACGCGCCTTGCGCATGCGCACCTTGAAGGTGCCGAACCCCGTGATCTGCACCTCGTCGCCGTGCTTGAGGCACGCGGTGATTTCGTCGAGCGCGGCGTTGATGATTTCCTCCACCAGTCTGCGGCTCTGCTCGTGCTTCTCTGCCACGGCTTCAACTAGTTGCGGCTTGGTCACTTGGCGCTCATCTCCTTGACGCTAGACAAGTCCCTCCCCCACTGGGGGTCGGTGTGATTCTAGCACAGCCTGCTGTGGGCCGCAAAGCAGTTCCCGGGAACGCCAGAGGCCTGGGAAGCAAGCGCGCAGGCCAGGGCGCAGGGCCCGTTCCAGCCGGGCAGGGAGGTCCGGGCGGCCGATGTAACAGGGGCCGGCTTTGACCGGGGCGGAAGCGGCGGCCTATACTATTGCTGATGCTGGACCTGCGTTCACTGCGGCACTTCGACTGGCGGCTGCTGCTGATAGCCCTGGGGCTGTCCGGCATGGGCATCCTGATGGTCCGCTCGACCACGGCCAGCCCGGAGAGCGGGGCCGCGGGCGGGTATCTGGTGCGCCAGTTGGTATGGGTCATTTTGGGGTTGGGAGTGCTCTTCCTGGCCCTATGCTTCGACTACACGGCGCTGCGGCGGTTCGAGCGGGTGACTTACCTGGTGGCCCTGATGCTACTGGTTCTGGTGCTGCTCATCGGCACGGGGCGGGGGGCGCAGCGCTGGTTTGCCCTGGGCACCTTTCAGCTGAACCCGGGAGAGTTTGCCAAGTTGCTGGTGCTGGTGTCGCTGGCGGCCTACCTGGCCAGGCACCGGGACCAGCGCGGGGACGTGCGGGTGCTCCTTCGGTCTCTGGGGTATGTGGTGCCGCCGGCGATACTGGTGCTAATTCAGCCCGATATGGGCAGCGCGCTGACCTTCGGGGCCATCTGGGTGGCGCTGGCGGTCGTTTGGGGCGCACGGGGGCGTCATCTGCTGGCGTTCGGCGCGGCTGCGATACTGGTGTTCGCCATGGGTTGGTACAGCGGGCTGGTTCGCGACTACCAGAAGGAGCGCGTTCTGACCTTGCTTGGTGGGGGGCATCGCACCGGCTCGGCTTACCAGTTGGAGCAGTCGAAGATCGCGCTGGGGTCCGGGGGCGTGTGGGGGAGGGGTTACGGCAAGGGCCCGCAGACGCGGCTCAACTTCATTCCCGCGCAGCACACCGACTTCATCTTCACGGCCGTGGGCGAGGAACTGGGCTTCGTGGGCGCGATCATCGTTCTGGGCCTTTACCTGGCACTGGTATTGAAGGGAATGCAGATTGCGGCCGGCGCGCCGGAGTGGTTTGGAGGTTTGCTTGCGGTCGGCGTCACCTCTCTCTTCGCTTTCCACGTTATCGTCAACGTGGGAATGACCGCGGGGCTGTTGCCGGTGACGGGGCTGCCGCTGCCCTTCCTGAGTTACGGCGGGAGCAACCTGCTGGTGAGCATGGCGGCGGTGGGCGTTCTCTCGGGCGTGCAGATGCGCAGCCGCACGATTCGGTTCTGAATACCGTGGCAGCAGGGCTGGCTCGGGAAATCGCTTGGAACGGCATCGCCATCCGCGTTCCGCGCGACTGGAACCTGGCGGCGGTCTCGGATGAGCCGGGTTCGGGATACGTGCGCGTAGACGATGAGGACATGCCGCGGGTGGAGGTCAAGTGGGAGTTGCCGAAAGGGGCGCCGGATCTCGAGAAGGTCAAGAGGCGCCTGCTCGAGCAGGTGCGGCGCGGCAGCAAGAAGGCGCGGGCGCAACTGATGGTGGTGGAGCCGGAGGAGGGGCAGAGCGGCCAGGGGAACCCCGACCTGGTGACGTTCGAGTGGCGGGCGGATGTCGCTTCGCGGGTTCAGATTCAGCGGTGCAAGAAGTGCAAGAGGGTCACCGTGGCGCAGGTCTATATGCCGCTGGAGGAAGTGCGCTCCACGCTTCCCGAGCGCGTACTGGCCACGCTGCGGGACCACCCGGACGACGCTTGGGTGCCGTGGTCGGTGTATGAGTTCAGGTTCGACAGCCCGCCTGAGTTCACTCTGGCCGAGAGCCACATGTACATCGGCCGGCTGGAGTTGAACTTTGCGCGCGGCGAGGAGACGCTACAGTTCGCGCAGTGGGGAGCGGCCGACCAGCGTCTTGGAGGCGAGGACCTGAGCACTTGGGTGCAGAGGGAGTTCCGCCGCGAGTTGAAGAATCACCGCGCGGAGATAAGCGAACAGGCCCGGGGAGAGGACCCGGGCGTGTGCGTCGAGGGTCGCGACATGGCAATCCGCACGCGCGCACGGGCGGTGGCGGCCGCGCTCCTCAAGCGTGAAACCGCGAGGGTGCTGCGCTGGCACATGTGGCATTGCCGCGGGGCCAACCGCCTGTACGCGGTGCGCGGGCTGCTCGCGCCCTCCGGTCTGGGGCTGTTCGCCGAGTGCGTAGAAAGGGTCGTATGCCATTGAGCCGCCGGTTCGGCGCCTTGATCCTTCTTGCTCTTCTGCTGTGGGCGAGTCGGGCCTGGTGTGAGGTGGACGAGGGGCGCACTCGCGCCGAGGGCCTGCTGAAGGAGGCGCAGAGCCTGTACCAGACCAACCGGGTGGGCGAGGCGCTGTCGCGGGCGCAGGCTGCCGTGCTCGCCTCTACCGACTTTGCCGAGGCGCACCGCTGGGTGGGTTTCCTGCTGGCCTTGAGTGGCGACAAGGAGCAGGCCATTGGCGCCTTTGCCCGGGCGGCGCAGTATGGGGACCGGTCGGCCTATGTCATCTCTTCCCTGAGCCGGCTGCTTTACACGCCGCCGTTCCCCTCTTACCTGGAGGCGGATTCGCTGGCTTACTTGCCGGTGGATTTCCGGCGCATCGAGATTCCGTTGCGGGACGCCAGGCTCGGGCTGGGCCCGCAGGCGTCCGCGCTCGCGGTCTACTCGATCTCGGCGATCTACACTCCGACGGTGCCGTGCGCCGGGCCCGACGGCCAGGGCGCGTTCAACCGCATCTCCTACGTGCTGGTGGAACAAGGGGCGCGCGGGCGGTTGGCGACGGTCGCGGCCATCTACTACGGGTCCGAGTTTCTCTGGAACAGCGAGTGGCCGGTAGAGGCGGTCGTGGGCGGCGTGGCGAACGCGGTGGCGAGAGTGAAGACTTACCGGCGCTTGTACCTGGAGGAGCCGGTGGAGGGCCGGCGGCCGTTGTCCGTTTGGATATACCCGGAGCCGGGCGCGGATGCGGCCGCGGGAGACATCAGGCTTTATGGCGCGCTCCAGGGTGGAACGACGGCGGAGTGGACGGCGCGCACGCTGCGCATGTTGCTGGTGAGGTCGCGGGCGGCGCAAGGGGGGGGCGGCAAGGTAGCCGAGTTGGTGGATGATGAGATGGTGGCCGTTTGGGATGCTGTGAACGCCGCGGAGGAGCCGGGGGAGGCGGCCTGGGCGTCGCTCGCCTCGTTCCTGCGCGACTTCCCGCCTCCCTCAAAGGCGGCCCTCGAGAACGAGGCGTTTATCCGAGGCTTCGTCGGCTATGTGGCCGCGACGGGGGAGGTGGCCGCGCTGGGCGGCGTTCTTGGAGCGGCCGGTAGCGGAGCGGCGCTTCTCAGCGCGTATGAGCAGGCGTGTCTATCGCA
Source organism: uncultured Armatimonadia bacterium (assembly GCA_964528605.1). GTDB lineage: Bacteria > Armatimonadota > Zipacnadia > CAZGSV01 > CAZGSV01 > CAZGSV01. The sequence goes on along the minus strand of CAZGSV010000009.1, from coordinate 47,954 downwards.
AGATCGCCGGCCGCTGCACCTGGCGTTGCCTTTTGGCGGGCCGACCAGCATCTCCCGCGCCCAGGTTGCGGGTGGCGGGCCGCTGACGCTTGGGGGCGGCGAGGGGCGGCTGTACTGGGTCGTGGTGGGGCCGGGGTCCTGGAATCTGCGGGTGACGGGCGAGGGGCAGGTCGTGGCCACGTGCGACGGCGGGCCAGCGGCAACCCTTTCGCTGACGCCTGAGTCGGCCATCACCAGCCTGGGAGCGCTTGAGGCCGGGTGGCACCGGCTAGTGCTGCGGAACGACGGCGGCGCGCCCGCGACGCTGACCGGGGCGGTGGTGGAGCGCGGGGTGCCGTAGTTGTTGCGGGGGCTGTTTGGGAAGGTCGTCGGGCTGCTGCGGCGGGGCGGGCGCGTGGACGAGGCGCTCTTCCTTGAGTTGGAGGAGGCGCTGATCGAGGCGGACGTGGGCGGGGCGCTGGTGGGCGAACTGGTGGACAGACTGCGGGCCACTGCGAAGCGGGAGCGCATCTCCGAGACGGAGGCGCTGGAAGCGCGGTTGCGGGAGGAGATCGAGGGGCTTTTTAGCAGCGCGCCTCGCGTTCTAGCGCAAGGGCCGACGCCGCCGACGGTTTACCTGTTCGTGGGCGTCAACGGCACCGGCAAGACCACTACCATGGCCAAGGTGGCGCGCGGGGCTATGAACCAGGGGCAGGTTCCCCTGCTGGCCGCGGCTGACACCTTCAGGGCCGCGGCCATTGACCAGGTCAAGGAATGGGGCAAGCGACTTGGCGTGGAGGTAATCGCGCACCAGCGGGGGGCCGACCCGGCGTCGGTGGTCTTTGACGCGATGCAAGCGGCCAAGGCTCGAGGGCGGTCGCCGGTGCTGGCGGACACGGCCGGCCGGCTGCACACGAAGAAGAACCTGATGAACGAGTTGAACAAGATTGCGCGGGTGGTGCAGCGCGAGTTGGGACGCGCGGCGGACGAGACGCTGCTGGTGCTCGACGCCACCACGGGGCAGAACGCGGTGCGGCAGGCGCAGGAGTTCAACAAGGCGATTGGACTGACGGGCATCATCCTGGCGAAGATGGACAGCACGGCGAAAGGGGGGGCGGTGCTTACGGTGGCGCGCGACTTGGGCTTGCCCATCAAGTTCATCGGCACCGGGGAGCGTGTGGAGGATTTGGAGGAGTTTGAACCCGAGGCCTTCGTGGCCGGGCTGTTCGAGTAGGCGGCAAGCGTCTGCCGGAAGCCGGCTGAAGGCGGCAGTCGGCACCCGCCTCTTCGACCTGTTTTCTGTGATGTTTTCGAGAACGGCCGACGCCCGCAGCGACCGTTCGCTTATAATGGCCTCTAAGGCCGTCTGCGAGGGGAGAAGCCGTGGAACCGCTATTTGAGCACGTAGGGCTTAGCATAGTAGGGGCAGGCTGCAAAAGTCGCTGCAAGCACTGCGCGCCGGCCGCCGACCTGTCGGAACCGGTGCTTCTTTCCCTGGAGCAGATTGAAGGCGCGGTGAGCGCGGTTCGCGCGGAGAACGAGAAGGCGCCCGCGTTCTACAAACACATCCACCCCTCGCTCTCGTATGAGCCGATGGATCATCCGGACGTTGTGGAGATTCACGGACTGTTGTCGGCTTTGAATCGGCAGGCGGTGAACGTGCGCACGATGGCGACGAACGGGCAGAGGGTGGGGGCCGATCCTGCTTATCCTGAGATGGTGCGAGCCCTACGGGATCAGGGCCTCGAGCGCTTCCAACTGAGCCTTTACGGCTTGGAGAAGACGCACGATTGGTTTGCGGGCAGGGTCGGTGCTTACGACAGCCTCCTCGAGGCGGCGCGGCGGATTGCAGCGTTGGGGGTCGAGGTTGACTGGGTCTACTTCCTGCACAAGCGCAATGTCGGCGAGGCGAGTTGATGTTGTTGGAAAAAGGGGACAGCAACCATTTTCCGGCGGGCGTGTCGGCGACGCTTGGTGGCACAGGAAAATGGTTACAGTCCCCATTTTCCGCGGTTCTCCGCCCATGGGGGGTACGGACACAGAAGCCTGCGTCTCTGCGGACGGCATGAGATGCCGTCCCTACAACCCGATGCGGGGTTGTTGCTCCGCACTCGCGTACCGGGTGGTAGGCGCGCCGACTCAGTCGGGGCCCGCCTGCGACCTGGCGGAGGCGAGCCTTTTGAGGGGGCCAGGTAAGATCGGGTTGCTACAGGCCACCCGCAAGGTGGCAGCCGCGGACGCGTTCGGTCGGGAGGGAACTGGCTGGACTTCGAGGCGGGCGACCAATAGGGTGGGCCGGCCGATGGGCCGCAGTCCGCGGATGGCCGGCGCCACCGCAGCGGTGATCACGGTTCGGTATAGCGGCGGAGGCAGCGGACGAGGTGGGCGAAGTTGTCGAGCGAGATGTCGGGCGGCGCGGTGTGGTCGAGGCAAGGGATGAAGCCGCCCTCGGCGACCAACTGCGGCACCTTGCGCTCGACCTCTTCCTCGACGGCGCGCTTATCGGCGCGGAGTGCGCGCTTGTCAATGCCGCCGAGGATGGCAAGGCGCTTGCCCACCTGCTTGCGCACTTCGAGCGGCTCCATGGAGGCGGCGATTTCGAAGGGCATCATCATATTGACGCCGGCCTCCAGGAAGAGCGGGAGCAGGTCCCAGAAGTTGCCGTCGGTGTCCACCATAATGATGGGCACTCCGAACTGGCGCGCGCAGTCTATCACTCGGTGGTAGTAGGGCAGCATGAACTCGCGGAAGAGCGCGGGCCCGATGAGCGGGCCGGCCTTGTAGCACATATCCTCCCAGATCATGAGCAAGTCCACGGTGACCTGGGAGAGGACCCGGTCGAAGAGGGCCTCGTAGAAGCCCGCCCAATGGTCGAGGATGCGGTGGACGAACTGCGGGTCGTCGTAGTAGGTGACGAGGAGGCGCTCGAGGCCGAGCAGGTTGCGGGGGTGGCCGAAGGCGCCGCAGATGCGCAGGAAGAGGGGGTAGTCACGCTGGCGCCACTGCGCGGCACGGGCGTCGAAGTCCTGCGGGAGCCGGTCGGGGTCACTCGGGTCTAGGCGCCACAACAGGGCCTCGAAATCCTCCGGTGCTTTTACCGGAAACTCGAGGAATTGTGGCATAGACAATTCCGCCTTCTCCTTGCGCTCGCGCAGGAGTATGCCCTGGTTACTGCGGTAGGTGATGGAGAAATCGTCCTCCGCCAGCACTTGGTGTTCGAAGGGGGGGCAATAGGGAGTGCCCGTGAAGCCACTGGCGACCGGCAGGTCCGCGAAGGGGTCGAACTCGAAGTAGGCCTCGGGGCTCTGGTCCTCGGGGAGGCCCCGTTGACGCCAAGCGCGGACGGTCTCGCCCCAGAAGCCGAGGCTCTCCCAGCGGAAGCCTCGGTCGGGCCGGCCGAAGAGCACGGTCTCGAGGAAGCGCTCGCGGGCGTTCACGGCATCACCCCGTGGTGGTGGCGAGGGAGTCTAGCAGCCGCGGCAGCGGCGCGCCACCGAGCGAGGCGCGGCGCGGTTTGCGGTCGCTGAACCGGCCATGGGGCGGGCTAGTTGTTAGAGTAACTATCAAGACTGAGGCACCGGATCATCGAGTTGAGGAGGAACTGGCCGTGAGACAATCGGCTCGGTTGACTGTTTTGGTACTGGTCATCGCGGTGGGGTTGGGGGCTTCGTGCGCGTGGGCGCAGGCTCCGCAGCTTCCCGGCAGAGGGAGCGTGCTGTCGGCGTTGACGATAGCGCAAGGCGGGGGCATCCGCCTGCTGGGCATGGGGGGCGTGTGCACCGCGGTCGCGGATGAAGGCAACATCCGCAATGCCGCCAGCCTGGTGTGGGTGCCGCGCAGTACAGTGGAGGCCGGCATCGTGGGCATGGGGACCATAGACCAAGGCAGCGGCCCGGAGTACACCGTGCGCTCGTACTCGCTGGCGCAGATACTGTCGGAACAGGCGGCGTTTGAGGTGCGCAAGACTTCGCTGGCGTCGAACTCCTACCTGAACACGCTGACGGGCGCGGTGGAGTCCGTCTCTTATGACGCGGTGCTGCTGGCGGGGGGGCTGCGGGTAGGGCGGCGCACTTCGGTGGGTCTGACGGGCGCGCTGTCCAGTGTGCACGTGGACGCTGCCCCCTACCGGACCCGAGGTCAGGGGCGCGGCGGGGTGGAGGCTGGGGTCTTTCAATGGCTCTCTGACCGTCTGTCGGCTGGGGCGGTGTACTCGTATTGGGACGAGGTGGAGAGTAACTACTGGCTGCTGCCGGTGCCGCCACCGCCGACGTTCAGCCCCGGGGGCAGTTACCGCACGACGATAATCAAGGGCGGGCTGGCCTACCGGCCGGACGAGAAGACGGTGGTGGCGGGCGAGTATGCGCGGCTCGCCTATGAGAACCGGGATGCGGGGTGGGAGATCACGGACTCGCGCCCGTACTGGGGTGTAGAGCGGTCGTTGAGCGAGGGCCTGTGCGTGCGCGCGGGCTCCTACGGGGGGGCGTGGACGGCGGGGGTGGGTTATCGGGCGCGCAACTTCAGACTGGACTATGCCTACGCCAAGGACTTGAACAAGGAGTCGGCGGAGGACATGTTCCCGGCGGTTGGTCCTCAGCCGGAGTCGGGCACCCACTATGTGAGCGCTGTGATTGGTTTCTAGGTCGGGCTAGAATCGCGGAGCGGCGGCTAGGAGGCGCCGCCGGCGGGAGGCACTATGGTAGAGGTAGAAGATGCCGCGGTAGTGGAGGCGTCGCCGGAGCGTGTGTTCGCGGTGGTGAGCAATCTGGGGGAGTACGATCGGCTGACGGATGATTACTCCGGTTCGCGTGTGCTAGAGGAGCGGGAGGACGGGGTGGTGGTGGAGCGCCAGGGGCGGGTCTTCGGGTTGCCCATGCGTTGGGTGTCATTAGGGAAGGTGGTGGGGAACGACCGGGTGGAGTTCGTGCAACTGAAGGGGCCACTGAGGGGGATGGTGACCGTGTGGAGGGTGAGGCCGGAGGGGCAGGGGACGCGGGTTTCGATAGTGCATCGGTATGCACCCCGCTTTCCGGGTGGCGATTGGCTGGCGCGGAATGTGGTGCACCGGCTGGTAGTGGGTAAAATGGCGCGGAGGTTCCTGGCTGGGGTGGAGCGTCTGATGGCTCAGGAGGCGCGTGCCGAGCATGAGGTGTGATGCAGGGGCGGGACGATGAGCGGCCCAAGCAGGCGCAATGTGGCCGGCTTGATGGGGGTGGTGGGTGAGTGGGAGCGCCTGCAACGGGTTGGCCGCGACCTGTTGGGGGTGGTGCCGCTGCTGGTGGGGCCGGACGGTGACTTGCTGGCGGGGGAGACGCAACTGAGTGGATTCTGCCGGCTCATCCGCAGCACGGTGCTGGGTATCAGCCGCTGTCGGGAGTGCTACGCCAGGGAGTGCTTCAGCGAGACGGTAGCCGCGGAAGGAGTGGGGCTATGGCGGTGCCATGGGGGGCTGCTGGTGTGCGCGGTGCCCTTGGTGGCCGCGGGTGTGCCCGTGGCCGCGGTGGTCGGGGGGGGAATCGGGTCGGCGGATACGGACACGACCGCGCTACGCAAGGTCACGATGGAATTGGGGCTCTCGGCGGAGGAAGTGCTGGCCGAGGTGGCTCACCTGCCGGTCCTTAAGGAAGAGGAACTGCTGGTCGCGGGTCGCGCGATACGCTCGGTGGCGAGCGACCTGGTTGGGATTGTGGAGCGCTATCGGGGCTTGGAGACTCGGAGCGTGGCCTTGGCCTCACTGCTGGAGGAGCGCGCGGGCTGGGCGGTGGAAGAGGGGGCGCCCGGGGTGTTGACCAAGGAAGCGCTGGAGGTGCGTCTGCAAGAGGAGATCCTGCGCGCGCGACGTCGCGACGGCGTGGTGTGCGTGGTGTGCGTGGGGCTGCCCGGATGGGAGGCGCTCCGGGGCGAACGCGGCGCGACCGCGGCTGAGGTGCTGGTGCAGGAAGTGGTGCGCCTGGTGCACGCGGGCGCGCGGACCGGGGAGAGCGTCGGGCGCCTCGAGGAGAACAGGCTGTTTCTCATCTTGCCGGGAGTAGAATACCGGGAGGGCATGCGGGCGGCGGAGAGGATCGTGGGCCGCGTGGCCGAGACGCTTTCGGTGACTCGGGTGGCGGATCGGCTGCGGGCGCAGGCGGGGGTGGCGGTGATGCCTGCGCGGCAGGCCGAGGTTGACGAGTTGCTGCGGCGGGCGCAAAGCGCCTACGAAGACTTGGCGCGCGAGGGGACGGAAAAGGTGGCGCTGTACGTGCTGCGGCCACGGGCGGAAGCAGCGCCCAAGCGCCGCGTGGTGGTGACCGGCATTGGCATGGTGACTCCGTTGGGCATCGGGACCGAGGTGTTTTGGGAGGCGGCGAAGCGGGGCGAGTCGGGGATCCGTCCTTTCACGCTCTTCGACGCCACTGGCCTGCCGACGCGTTTTGGCGGCGAGGTGCCCGGCTTCGACCCGCACGACTTTCTCGACGCCAAGACGGTGAAGCGGGCGGGGCGCTCGACGCACCTGGCGGTGGCGGCCTCGCGCTTGGCGGTTGACGGCGCGGGCCTGGATATGAGCCAGGAAGACGCGGAGCGCGTGGGGGTCTACATCGGCACCGGCGTGGGCGGCATTGAGTTCGCCGAGGAGCAGCACAAGATCTTTCTGGGGGAAGGTTCGGAGAAGGTGAGTCCCTTCCTGGCGATCGTGGTCTTCAGCGGCGCGGTGTCGAGCGAAGTCTCGATGCAATTGGGCAGCAAGGGGCCGACGGTGACCATCTCCACTGGCTGCGCGGCGGGCGCGGACGCGATCGGCTGGGGCTTCCGCGCCATTCAGAGCGGGGAGATAGACGCGGCGCTGGCGGGGGGTGCGGAGGCTCCCCTGCGGCCGATCATCGTGGCCTCCTTCAACGCCATCCGCGCTCTTTCCACGCGCAATGACGCGCCCGCGCAGGCGTGTCGGCCCTTCGACCGCGACCGGGACGGGTTTGTGATGTCCGAGGGCGCGGCCGTGTTGGTGCTGGAGGAGTTGGGCCACGCCATAACCCGGGGGGCGACCATTTTGGGCGAGGTGCTGGGTTACTCGGCTACGGGCGACGCTTTCCACATGGTGCGGCCGGCGCCGGACGGCGCGGAGGCGGGGCGGGCGATGACTGAGGCGTTGGCCGACGCTCGGCTGACGGCGCAGGAAGTGGAGTACGTCAACGCGCATGGCAGCAGCACGCCGCTTAACGACAAGACGGAGACGATGATCATCAAGAGCGTGTTGGGGGAGCACGCCTACCGCGTGCCGGTGAACTCGACCAAGGGGCTGATCGGCCACAGCATCGGCGCCTCGGGCCCCATCGAACTGGCGGCCTGCCTGCTATCCATCCGCGACCGCTTTGTCCACCCCACGATCAACTACGAGCACCCGGACCCCGAGTGCGACCTGGACTACGTGCCCAACGTGGGTCGGGAGATGAGCGTACGCAACGCTCTCTGCAACTCCTTCGGCTTCGGGGGGAAGAACGCTACCCTGGTAGTGGGCGCCTTCGAAGACTAGAAGCGTGCAGGCCGCGGGTATCCGCGGGCGGGATGATCCAGCGTGAACATCAACATCAACATCTTCAACTTCCCGCCTCTGTTGGCGGGGCTGGCGAACTTATGCCTGGCGGGTTTCGTGGTGCTGCGCAATCCGCGGGGCAAGGCCAATCAGTTGTTCGGGCTGGTGTGCCTGGCCCTGGCCATCTGGAACACGGGTTTTTTCATGATGTACTACGTGCCCAACACGGGCGAGGGCTACCGGCAGGCGCTGATGTGGAACAACTGCCTGCACCTGGGGCTGCTGTTCTTGGCGCCGCTGTCGTATCACTTCATGCTCGCGGTGAGCGGGGTGCGGCGGCGTTGGCTGTACTCGGTGGCGCACGCGGGCTACATGATCTCGGCGGCGTTCATGTGGTACAGCATCCGGGGGGTTTTCATCGCCCAACTGCAGTGGGTGCCCTGGAACCCAGTCTACGGGGGGTGGGTGCCTCGGACATCAACGGTGAGCAGCGTCTTCGACAACTTTTTCTTCTTCTACATGTGCTTGGGCATAGGGGCGCTTTTCTACCGGTATGTGCGGGCGTCGGAGGCGGTGGAGCGGAACCGGCTGCGCTACCTGATTATCGCCATCGTGATTGCGCTGCTGGGGGGCATTCCGAACTTCCTGCTGGTGCACCGCGTGGTGACCATCTATCCGATCGGCCACGTGATGCAGATTCTCTACGTGCTGGTTATTGCCTACACCATTGTGCGCTACCGCCTGATGAACATCAGCGTGGCGATCCGGCGGGGGGCGTGGTACTCGGTGGTGGCCGCGGGCGTAGGGGGCGTTTACGCCCTGGTGTTGCTCTTGCTGATGCAGGGGGTCAGGGCCGGCGTGAGGGACCCCGTGCCCTACTATCTGCTGGCTATCATGGCCTTCGGCCTGGCCTTGGCCTTCCAGCCTCTGCAGAAGCGCTTGCAGAGGTTGGTGGAGCGTCGCTTCTTCAAGGAGGAATACGAGGCACAGCAGATGCTGCGTGATTTGAGCGGCACGGTGGTGTCGTTCCTGGAGATCAACGAATTGCTCGAGTATACGCTGGAGACGCTGCGGCGGGCGCTGGGCGTGGCGCGCGGTTTCATCTACCTGAGCGACAACGGGCGTTATGTGGCCAACGCGCGGTATCCGGACGGGAGCGAGGCCGAGCAGATTGCGCAGGGCGACTGGCTGGTCAGGGCTCTGAGCAAGATGCAGGAGCCGCTGGTGCGCGATGAGATTGTGCTGATGCTGAAGGCTCTTAACCTGAGCGCTGGGGACAAGAGACTGTTAGTGGCGGCGCAGCGGCGCATGCAGGAGTTGCAGGCGCAGGTGGCGGTGCCGCTGCGAAGCAAGGAGGGGCTGAGCGGGTTCGTGCTCGTGGGTGACAAGCGCTCGGAGGATTTGTTGTCGCCGGCGGATGTGGCGCTGCTGGCGACGCTGGGGAACCAGTTGTCGGTGGCGGTGGAGAACGCGCGGCTTTACGATCGCTTGCGCCAGGCGTATCGGGACCTGGAGGACGCGCAGAGGCAGTTGTACCAGTCGGAGAAACTGGCGGCCATTGGCGAACTAGCGGCGGGGGTGGCGCACGAGATCAACAATCCACTCGGCGCGATTTTGATTACGGCGCAGAGGATTCGGCGCGTGCTGCCGCGCGAGGAGCGGGCGGACGAGTGGATGGGCGGGATTGAAGAGGCGGTCATGCGCTGCAAGGAGATAGTGCGCGGGCTGCTTGATTTCGCCCGGCAGAACGTGCCCGAAATGGTGCGCACCGACATTCACAATGTGCTGCAGCGCACCATCAGCCTGGCGCGCACGCACCCCTCTATCCGCGGCATCAAGATGGTGACGGAGTTCGAGACCGCCGTGCCCCAGATTATCGGTGACCCCAATCAACTGGTGCAGGTCTTCCTGAACCTGTTCGTGAACGCGGGTCTGGCGATGCCGGATGGAGGCACGCTCACGATCCGCACGCTCAGGAACCAGGGGCGGCTGCTGGTCGAGGTCGAAGATACCGGCTGCGGGATTCCGCCTGATATGCTGGACAAGATCTTCCATCCGTTTGTCTCCACTCGGGGCGAGCGAGGCACGGGGCTTGGGCTCTCGGTGAGTTACGGCATTGTGGAACGGCACCGCGGGCGCATCTGGGCGGAGAGCGAAGTGGGCCGGGGGTCCACTTTCTACGTCGAGTTGCCCACCGAACAGCCGAGGCATCAGCAGGCCGCTCGACAAGCGTAGCCGGGCTCGCTTAGATTCCCTGCACGCTTAGCGCCACTTTAGGAGGTCGCCATGTCCCAGGCTACGCATCGCCTCAGCACAGGCCCGTACCCGCAGGAGTTTCGCGCGTTCTTTGGCCGGGATCAGGGGCTGCCCAGCGAGAACGTGCTGGCGCTGGCGGTGGACGCGAAGGAACGCGTCTGGGCCGGCACGGACAAGGGGCTCGCGGTGTTGAACAGGGGGAGGTTCGCAAGGGTGGGTGCGCGCGGGTTGGCGCGTTCGGCGGTAAGGGCTTTGCTGGCGGACACGAGGGGGCGCGTGTGGGCCGCTAGCGAAGGCGGGTTGCGCGTGCTGGAGAGAGGCAAGTGGTCGCGAGTGGGCGCCGGCGCAGTTGCCCTTGCTGAGGCTGCGCCTGGCGAAGTGTGGGCGGTTGGTCGCGCTGCCGTGTGGCAGGCCGGTGCGCGGGGTGCGCCGCGCATTGCGCTGCCCGAGGGCGCGAGACCGACCTCGCTTGCCTGGTGCGCGGGCACGCTCTGGCTGGGAACACTCGACGGCCTCTTCGCGCTGGGGGACGGGCAGTGGGAGCACGTCCTGATGGGGGATGGAGGTAGTGGGCTGCTCAACCGGCACGTCTATTGCTTGATGGCGGACGGTGTTGGTCATTTGTGGATCGGGCATGCGATCGGCGGCAACATCTTCGACTGCGGCAAGGGCTGGTATTCCTTGAGGGGGGAGCAAGGGCTGCCGCTGTTGCAGGTGCGCGTGATGGCGAAGGGGCCGAACGGCGAGCGCTGGTTCGGAGGGCGCACGGGCGCGGCCAAACTCGAGCGTGGGCAGTGGCACTATTACTCGGCGCAGCGCTGGCTGCCGGCCCTGTCGGTGCAGGCGATCGCGGTGGGGCCGGAGGGGACGGCTTGGCTGGGAACGCCGGAGGGCCTGAGCAGGATCGAGCAGCGCCTGATGACGCTGGAGGAGAAGGCGCTCATCTTTGAGACGCAAGTGCAGGCGCGTCACAATCGCTACGGCTTCGTGACTGTCTCCTCCTTCAAGGATGCCGACAACTTCGCCGAGGTCACCTACGAAGCGAGCGACAACGACGGCCTGTGGTCGGCGCTGTACTGCGCGGCGGAGTGCTATCGGTATGCGGCGACGGGAGACGAAGAGGGGCGGCGCTTGGCGCGCAAGACGCTGAACGCGCTCATCATGCTGGCGGAGAAGACCTCGGTACCCGGGCTGGTGGCGCGCGCCCTCGTGCGCAAGGGGGAGAAGGGCGTGGAGAAGTCGGGGGGGGAATGGTACGACTCGCCGGACGGCAAGTGGGAATGGAAGGCGGACACCAGTTCCGACGAGATTGACGGCCACTACTTCGCCTACTCGATCTACTACGATCTGGTCGCCGACGAGCGCGAGAAAGGGCGCCTCCGGCGGGTGGTGCGGAGGATGACCGACTACATAATGGCCAACGGCTACCTGCTCATTGACGTGGACGGCGAGCCGACCACCTGGGGCTTCTGGAATCCCGAGCGGCTGAACTACGACTGGCCGGAGCAGAAGGGTCTCAACGCGCTGGAGGTGCTGTCGCACCTGAAGGTCGCCTACTACATGACGGGCGAGGAGAAGTACCAGCGCGCCTACCTGGAACTGATCAAGAAGCACCACTACGGCCTCAACGTGATTGACCAGAAGGTGCTGAGGCCCGGGTCCATCAATCACTCGGACGACGAACTAGCGTTCACCGCCTACTACCCGCTGCTCAAGTACGAGAGGGACCCGGACCTTAGGGCGATGCTCGACATGAGCATGCGGCGGTCGTGGGCGATCGAGCGGCCGGAGCGCTGCCCCTGGTTCAACTTCATCTACGGAGCGGTGACGGGGGACCCGTGCGACATCGAGGGCGCGGTGCGGACGCTGCGCGAGATACCCATGGACTTGCGCTACTGGGCCGTGAGGAACAGCCTGCGGGCGGACCTGCCGCTGGACCCGCACGCCGACCGCTTCCGGCATCCGCAGGCGACCGAGGCGCTGCCGGCGGACGAGCGGCCGATGTTCAAGTGGAACGGCAATCCCTACGAACTTGACGGTGGCGGGAGCGGCGCGAGCGAGGAGGACGCGACTTTCTTCTTGCTGCCTTACTGGATGGGGCGCTACTATGGGTTCATCCAGGAGGGACCCGGCGCATGGGCGAAGAAGGGGAAGCGCACGCGGAGGGCGCGAGAGAGGTAGTGCAGCCGACGACACGACGCCGGTTGCGTCGCCGGCTGGTGGCCGGAACGGTAGCAGTGTTAGTCTTCGCATCCTTGGCTGCGGGGCGGGAATGGCGGATGCGGCTGCCGCGTGCCTCTGCCCGATTCCCGGGTGGGGGTGGAATCTTCCAGGTTCTTTCCGGCGACGGGCTGAAGGCGCTGACGTTTTCTCCAGACGGGAGGTTCTTGGCCGTGGGGTGGGTACCGCCAGCAACAGCCTGGCTGCGGGAGTTTGCGGGACGGCAGGCGTCGCGGTCTGACAATCGGGGCTTTGGCCGGCTGGGTCGGCTGGCGGCGGGGGATGTGCTGATCGTGCGGGTGGCCGACTCCCGGGTGATCAAGCGCCTGCTCGCGCCGGTGAACACAGCATTCTGGCCGCCCAGCGAGTGTTTCTGGGTGGCTGGAAGCGACGACCTGCTCTGCCGAGTGGCGGAAGCGCCGCGGGCATCGAGGGCTTTTCGCTACGACGTTCTGACGGGCGACAGAGGTCCGGTGGCGGGAGGGTTGAGTGTGGAGGCGGTGTTCGCCCCAGACAGCAGGACGATGCTGGTACAGGGCGGCGAGGCCCTTCAGGTCCACCGGCGCGGCGAGCGCAAGAGCCCGGTCTTTCAAGGAGACGTGTGGGGGTTCTCGTGGGTAGATGCGGAGCACGTCGTGGTGGACGCTCAGGTGTCGGGGAAGGGGCCTGTGACACCGGGTGTGTATCTCACAACTTGGCGGGGCGGCGGCAACCCGGAACGTCTCCTGCAGCGGTCACATGTGCTCCGTGAGGGAGCCACGCGGTCAATGGCGGGACTGGTTCCCTTTGTTGATGGGCGCGCGAACGCGAGCGGGGAGATGGTTGCGAGTCCGGGCGTGATAGATGTGTTCCGTCGGGAGGTGCGCGTGGTTCTTCCTCCAGAGGACGTTCCCGTGCGAGTCATCGGGGGCGCGGAATTGGCTCTGGGTGGCAGGTTGCTGGTGTGCCTCGGCGAAACCGGGGTGGAGGCATCCCGCGACCTGTGGCTGGCGCGGCTGAGTGACGGCGGATGGTTCGGCGTTACTTTCGGCGAGGTGGGCCGGCCCACCGGCTTTGCGGTGTCTCCGGACGGGGAGCAGATCGCACTGACCAGTCAGGGCGGCCGAACGGGTGCCGCGGGGGTATGGGTGGTGACACCGGACCGAGGCTGGCTTGAGCGTTCGGAACCGTACTCGGCGGGGCGGGCGAGTGTTGAGCCATTGGCGCGGTCGGGGGTGCCGGGGAGCGCGGCGGGGAGGGGCGTGTGGCGCCTGCACATGAGGGCCGCGGAGGCCGCGCGGTGAGGAGACGTGTGAGCCGGGGCTGGGTGGCGCTGGTGGCAGTTGCGGCTCTGGTTGGTGCCCTGTGGCTTGCATGGGCGTATGTGAATCGGCCGCCGCGGAGGCCGGGGCGGCTGGTGCAGCAGAGGCAGCCGGGGGGGCGGGCGGTGCAGATTCTCGAGGGCTCATACGTGTCGCCGATGGCCTGGTCGCCGGATGGGAAACTGGTGGCCGTTCACTGGCTCGCCGCCGGGCGGAGCGAAGTCCTGCAGGCCGCCAGGTTGCCCGGTATACCCGGCCAGCCGCCTGCGGTGTTCCGGCTGGGGCGCTTGGTGGCGGGAGAACTCCTGGTGACACGGACGAGCGACGGCGCGCTCGTTCGCCGCTTCGAGGCGCCGGTCAACACGGCATACTGGCCGGGGCTTCACTGCTCCTGGACGCCGGCCGGTGATGCGGTCCTGGTCGCCCCGTTGAGGGGGAGGGGAGCGGGAGACAGCATTGTGTTCCGGTGCGAGGTTGGGAACGGGCGATGCACGGCGCTGTTGGCGGCGGGTTCCTTGTGGGGGGCGGTCGCCTCCCCGGACCGGTCGGGCTTCGCGTTGTATGACACGGCCCGCAACCAGTTGGACCTGTACGACAAGGGCGGAGCCTATCGAGACGTCGTCTTTCGTGGGTTCGTCTGGGGGCTGGCGTGGCTGCCCTCTGGAGAACTGCTTGTGGGTGGGGTGGAGTGTTCCGGCAGCCGGCGAGAGGAAGGGCTGTTCTTGGTCTCGCCCCCTTCAGCGCCTGCCAGAAGGTTGCTTGCGCGGGACCACGTGTTGCCGCACGGGTTGTGTCATTCACTGAACGGGCTGGTGCCCATCAATGAGTTGGTGCTGCACGGGTCGGGGGCACATACGCGTCGGCTCGGAGTCGTGGACGTGCAACGCAATGAGGCTCGCGGGGCCGATTGCGGGGCCGCTGTCTTGCTCGAAGCGGCCCTGGCCTTGGAGGGCGGGCTCGTCATCACACAGCGCTCGCGTCCGGGACCGAGCGCCTCTTCGCCGTTCCGGGATGACCTCTGGGCTTTGCGGATGACAGACGGAGGGTGGCTGCGGATAACCGACTGGGGCGACATCGGCTGGTATGCGGTCTCGCCGGATGGCACAAGAGTGGCCTTCGACCGACACAGGCGGCCGGGCGGGCTGTGGGTTTTGCAGTTGAACAAGAAGGCGATCATGTCGGCGAAGCCGGCAAGGTACCTCAAGATCGTCACGGAGCCGTTCCTGCCGAAGGCGCCATGAGACTTCGTGCGCGGCGTCGTGCTGCTGAGTGGACCGGACACGCTGGGGCCCCGGTGGCTGTCGGGGGGGGCCTGATGGTGGCTGGTGCGGGAGGCGGGACTCGAATCCGCCTTCGGCGGACAAGCCCACAGGCTTGCCCGCTAACGGCGGGCTGTTGCGGGCCGAGTGACGCAGGGGGGGTGGTGCCGGAGGTGGGACTCGAACCCACATGCCCTCGCGAGCGGAGGATTTTAAGTCCTCTGCGTCTGCCGATTACGCCACTCCGGCCTGGCGATAGTGTAGCAGAGCACACCGCATGGTCGGAAGCGAGCGCTGAGCGGTTCCTATTGGAGCGGAGGCTCCCGGCGGCCTGGACCGTCGGGCTCCGCCTCGTCTGGCGCGGGGCCCCTGGCTAGCGCTGCGTGGAGCCATTCTCGCCCGACCCCGCTCTTGAGCCAACGTTCTCGGGCGGCCGCCGCAGCGCGGTCGGCCACGCGCTCGCGGTGAACGAGTTCGAGTGGTCGGAGCGGACGGGTGGATCGCACCTTGCCAGCGTTGTGTTCGCGGATGCGGTGCCGGAGGCGGTCTGTCATACCGATGTACAGGCGTCCCGTGGATTCACTCCAGAGGACGTACACGAACCGGCGGTTGACCGCCATGCCCATGTTGGCGCCGGAGGTGGGATTTGAATCCGCCTTCGGCGGATAGACCCACACGCTAGCCCGCCCCTACTCGATGCCTGGCGGCATCGCGGGCCGATTAAGAATCGGCCCCTACGTCGCCCCGCCGGTGGCGGGGCTCCAGCGCGCAGGCGACCACGGGGGGTCGCCCCTACGCGCCTAGTCGGCGCCCTGCCGAGGCGGGCAGACCCGCCTACGGCGCGCAAGCGCTGCTGCCGCCGGTGACGGACAACGTGGCTCCTAAATGTCTGACGACGGGGGCACGAGAGAGAGGCTGTGTGAGTGCATGGAGGCCGCGCCCGGATTCGAACCGAGGAATGGAGGTTTTGCAGACCTCTGCCTTACCACTTGGCTACGCGGCCTCAGCAGCACCATTTTAGGGGATGAACCGATCCGTGCCAAGTGGTTTGGTGTGTCAACCAGGGGGCCCCGAACCGAAGCATGCCACGAGGTAGAGGGCCCCGCATTCGTGTGTTGAAGGCCTACTGAAACCGGCGATGTCAGTCAATCCGGGCCGACGAGCCACCTTCGACTCGGCCTCGCTGCGAATACCGCCGGTCAGGCCAACCGCGGCAGTGATGATGGCGAGGCCTAGTGCCAGCCACAGGTACTGCCATTTGGCGGAGACTCTCTTGGCGAGCACCAGGAATGCTCGGAGGAGAAGGTAGCAGATGGCCAATCCATCGAGGAGATAGAACAGGGTGATGTTGTCGCCCACACGCGCTCGCACGTAGCCGAAGTTGACCTAGACGAGACCAAACAGCAATAGGAAGAGATACTGGGCGAAAAAGACAGTGCCCCGAGCCCCACCCGCGACAGGCGTAGGTTGGGTGGTCGGCCTCGCGCCGTGCCCCGCGCCTCTCGATCGGCAGCCGCACGTCACTACCGCCGCCAGGCAGACCAAGAACGCCGCTGCACGCCACATACTCAACCCTCCGCTATCCTGACCCAATCTCGGCGACCAAGTGATACAACCCCGTCGGCCCCTGCTCGTCATAGACGAACCTCAGCGTCCCCGCCGAATCCCTCTTCTCCAACCTCTTGCCCTCTCCGTCGTAGACGAAAGTGTTCAGGCTGCTGTCGGGGAAGATCGCCCCGGTCATCTTGCTCTCGTAGTTGTACGAGTAGGTGGTGACCGCCATATTGGGCGCGACCTTCACCGTCTGATTCCCGTTCAGGTCGTAGGTAAGCGTGGTGATACCGATGTTGTCCTCGAAGCGGAGCATCTTGTCGCCTGCCTCGCAGGTGTAGGTGGTAACGACGCCTCCGCTCATCTTCGTCACCCGGTTGCCAACGCCGTCGTAAGTATACCCGATGTCGTAGGCGTTGGCTGTGGCGCGCCAATGGCTACACACGCGGTCCATCCCCAACCCCTGCAAGTAGTCAATGGCTGCGCCAAGCCCGACCGCCTGAGCCACGGGCGGCGTACCCGCCTCGAGTAGCTGCCGCCCCCGGTCGTCCCCGTCGTGGCGAAGCCCCTCACGGGAGCCGCCCATACGGCCCTTGGATTTCCGTAGGGACCGGGCCTCTTCGCGCAGCGCAGTTGGCACCGCGGCTTGGCAGCACGACTGCACTAGTCCTGCTTTTGCGGAGTCGGTGTCCGGACGAGCCAGGCGAGGTTGAAAACGTAGTGCTGGCGGCTGCTGATGAGGTGGACGACCCCGTTGCGCGCCTGGATGGCGGTAAGGTACCCCGCGGGCTCCGCGCTCGCGGCAGTCATCATAAACGGTCTGCCGTCCAATGTTTCGAGCCCGCGGTCAGGCCCGTCGCTGAGCACACGCAGGAGGGGCCAGGTCTCTCCATCGTCGCAGGAGACCGCGGCGAAGAGACCGGACACCTGCCGCTGTGCCCCGGCTCCATCGGGCAGAGGCATCTCCTTGGCGAAGGAGGCGAAGAAGAGGGGGCCTTCCTGCAACCTGACTAGCGCGAGACGCTGACCGCCGCCGATGGGAGGGAAGGGGCTGGCACGGTAGACCCAGGTTTTCCCCATGTCATCCGAGAGGCTCATGGGCATCATGCCGTCAATGTTGTTGCCGCGGCCGAGAGTCATCAGTCGGCCGTCGTTGAGTTCCACGAGCCCCGCGTGAATGCCGGCAGCGGTCCCCCCAGGATCGCACCAGGTGTTGCCATTGTCCGGGCTGAGGAAGAGAGCGGTGCCGCCCTCACCGGTGTCCGCATCACAGGGCAAGATGATCTGCCCGGCGCGCGTGCGGATCACGGATGGGATCGGTATCTGGCGGAGGCCGTGCTCGGGCAAGATGATGCGGTCGCGGGACCAGGTAGCGCCGCTATCGGTGGAGGTCTGCATCGCGACGGCGAGGTTGCCCCAGGTCGCGGCGACGGAGAAGCCGATGAAGTTGTAGATAGTCTTGTCGCCGTCGAACCAGAGGGCGTTAGCCCCTTCGGTGCGGTCGGCAGCGTCCCAGAAGAGGGAAGCGGGTTCCCACTCATCCTCCCCGAAGCGGAGGCGGCTGGCTGCGAGCGCCACCTCACGTCCGGGCTCACGCACACAAGTGTACCACACGGCGAGCAAGTCGCCGTTGGGGCACTCGACAATGCTGGGAACGTGGTTGTGGCGCGCGAACAGGGGCCCGTTCGCGTCCGGGGGGATCTTCACGTATACGCGTGGTCCTTTGAAGTAGGGCTGCGCGGGGTCCGGGCCTTTTGTGACATCAGGCGGGACGCCCTGCTTGACGCCTTGCATGCACAGTGTAGGCGGAGCAGGCGGGAAGGGCTTGCTGATGGGCAGTGGCGCGAGAACCAGGCGGAAGCCGATGAGCCAGGTACGGTCGTCAGGTAGCGCGCTGGAGCGGTTGGCAGAGCGGAGGTAGTAGATGAAGGTTGAGTGGCTGCCGCCTCGAGTGACCTTGAACTTTCCGTCGGCCCGACCGAGCGGATCCGCCTGTTCGCCCGGCTCGTACGGCCCGTACCAGTCGTAGCACCACTCCTCCACGTTGCCGTGCATGTCGTGCAGGCCCCACGCGTTAGGGGGCGTGTGTCCTACATGCGATGTGGAGAGCACGCCGGGGTCGCGCGGGTCCGGGTCGGGATACCAGCACTCCCCCTGCACCTTGTGGTAGATCTCCGGCAAGGAGTCGCCGGTGTTGAAAAGGGTGTTGGTCCCGGCCCGGCAAGCGTACTCCCATTGGGCTTCGGTTGGCAGGCGATAAGGCAGGCCCTCCTTCTTTGACAGCCAGTCGCAGAAGCGCACGGCGTCGTGCCAACTGACGAATACCACGGCCTCGTCGTCGTTTTTGGAGAAGCCCATCTTGCCGCGCAACTTGCGGTGTTCGGGATCGAACTGTTCGTACTGGGCGTTGGTGACCTCACAGACGGCCATGAAGAAGGGCTGGGTGATTCGCACGCGGTGCCGGGGGTGCTCGTCGAAGTCCCCGTGGGGCAGGTAAGCGACGTTGCCCAGCCCCTCGGGCAACGGCTCATCGTCGCATCCCATCAGAAACTCGTCGGGCTCAACACGCACGAACTCCATGCCAAGGGAATTGCTGAGCGTGTCACCCGGGGGGATGCCGCTTGGCTGCCCCGCTATGGTGGCCGCGAAGATGATTTGGCCGGCAACAAACGCACTCACGTCAAGACCGCCCCTTCGTCAAGGCACAGTAGGTAGGGCCGCCGCCCAACTGGCGCGACGCCTCTGGACTGCAAGGCCGTTCCTGGCGACGACTGACAGGCACTGCTGATGACCCGTTGCTGTTGTTACTTGTGCCGGCGCACTTTACCACGGAGTGCCGCACTGCGCAACCCTGGCCGACAGGCGGCGCGTGCTGGTGAGGCAGACTCACCACCCGAGGGAGACCTGGGCCTTCCCGCGTGGGGAGAGCGTCCTGGCATGAGGGGGTTGGACACAGAAGGACAGCATCGGACAGGACTAGGGTGCCGTAGACGATGAGGCACCACCACCGCAGGCGGTGAGCCGGCCGAAAAGTCGCTTAGCAGGGGTGCTCGAGTTCTCTTCGGGCGTCGAGGGGATCCTGGCTGCCCAAGAGGCTCCACGGCGGCCCGTAGAGGGGGCCGAGGTACTCTCCTAGCGACTTGCCGTGAGAAGGGCGTTGGCCTGGGCCGCGGCTTCATCGAGCCTGGCCTGCAACTCCTGGAGGGAGGGCTCGACGGGCTGTACGTTGACCCATCTAGTGTAGCCGGCAATTACCTCGTGTATGGCGTCGTATTCGGGGATCACGGGCCGGGGCACTGAGCACTCCAGATCCCCGTCGAAGGCTCGCATCTCAGGTACGCGCAGGAGGAAGCGCTGATAGGCGGCGCTGTCGCGCACGGACTTGCGCAGGGCGACAGCGTGCGTCCACACACACCATCTGAGGTAGATGTCCGGGCGGGCCCAGAAGGCGAGGAAGCGGCCGGCGATCTCGGGGTCGCTGCCGTTCAAGAGCACCATACCCATCGTGGAGCCCGAGGCCCCGAGGCTGTTGGCCCGGCAGGTGCCGTGCGGCAGAGGGATGACGGCATAGTCCAGATGATGATAGCGGTTGATGTCGTCGTAGGTGCTGAGTTTCATGGCAACGTCGCCGCGCTCGAACTCCACGTGGGGGGGCGAGCATTCTCTCAAGGCCCAGTACAAGCGCGACACTTCAACGGCGGGCGGGTCAGCGAATCCGGCCAGTCCGTCCTCGCGGATGATGGAGATGCCGTAGCACCACAGCAAGAGTGGGAACTGGTAGGTGCACTGAGTGTAACCCCAGAGGTTGGGCGTGCCGTCGCCGTCGGTATCGCGGGTGAGTGCCTGCGCGGCCGCCAGGGTCTCTTCCCAAGTGGTCGGGAGGGAAACGCCACCAGCGCAGAAGTGCTCCAGATTGCAGAAGAGGGCGTAGGGTGTGGCCTCCAGGGGCAGTGACCAGATGCGCCCCTGGTAGGTGACCGTGTCGAGGACTCGCGGGTAGAAGTCGGCCCAATACTGCTTGGGGAGCAGGCCATCAACCGGGGCGATTAGGCCTCCGTCAACCAAGGCGGGTATCTTGTTGCCCCAAGTGATAGTGAAAACCGCGTGTCCCGGCTGCGCGGCCAACTCGTGCGCCTCGGACTGGCGCGCGCGAGGCAGGTTTCTTGCGGAGGAGGCGGAGACGAACCTCGCGCCGTACATTTCCTGCACTTGGGCCTCGGCCATCTCCGCGCCCAACAGGCGACGTTCCACGACCTCGATACCCCGGTTCTCGGAGCGGAAGTGTGAGAGGAAGCTCTCCTCCATTGAGTAGCCCTCGACCGAGTCGAGAGGGCTGTAGAGGAAGACCCGGCCCGAGGGACCGGCGCCGAGAGTCAGAAGGACGGCCAGTTGGTTCAGCATTGCGTGACCCTCCGTGTCGGTTGAGGCTGTCTTGGGTGCCGACGACCGGCGACCTTAGCAGCGCTTCGGCGCTGGGTCAATGCGGAGCGCGAGGTTGGCAGTCTGCGCACAGCCCGCCCTTGGCCCTGTTGTTCCGTTGGACATGCTACGGACTCACCTGGACCCGGTCGGTGGCCACCCGACAGTCGGGGCCGATGCCGGGCGGCGGGCTCTTGCCCCAAGGGCTAAACGCGACATACACGCGCGGCTCAGCCCAGTACGGCTGCCCCGGCTTGGTGTCGTAGGCGTCGAGGTCAACAACGAACCAACTTCGGACCCAGGCCCCGGGCGGAAAGGCCACCCACGGCTGAACCGTCGGTCTCCCGGCCCGCGTCACGACCGTGACCGGCCTAGGGTGTACCTCCCTCCCGGCCGCGTCCGTCAGGAGCACGTTGTAGGGCTTACAGGAATGCCAAGGATTCATCACATCCGAATCGCCGACCGTGCGGTCGCTCCCGTTTGCGAGCCATGCCAGGAGCAGTACCTTTCCCCTAGGCGTGAGCCCCCTTGGGCTCACCCGTCGGACAAACACGTGCACCTGCCCGGGGACAAACGGGGGGGGAACAAGTTTCCACCAGGCCGCGAAGGCGGCGTAAGCCACCAGCGCTCCGACTATGACTCTCCGCGTCCTGCGCCGTGACCGCATCTTCCGGCTGTTCGCGCCCTCAGGCCTGAGGCCGCCTGTCTTGGTCAAGGTAGCCTCGCCCTCTTGCCCCTTCGCGCGACCGCTATTGCCTGGACCCCGCACCCCGGAGGAGTGGCAACGATCAGTGGAGCGGAATACGGGATTCGAACCCGCAACCTTCGGCTTGGGAAGCCGCTGCTCTACCGTTGAGCTAATTCCGCTCGGTGGGCAATTCTAGCCCGGCGCACGGGTGGGCGCAAGGGGGATGAGGGCAGTGGGCAGAGGGGAGGGGGAAGTAGCCAGCAGACAGTAGACAGTAGCCAGGGAGGGAGGAACAGACGGTAGACGGCATACGGTAGACGGGGCGCGGGCGCTTGAGGCCGCGTCGCCGCTGAGCCAACCGCCCACCATGACATCTCAAGGTGCGGCGAACCTGCGGCCTCCGCGCGGTGGGAGGCTGGGTGGGGGGAAAGGTAATGGCAGGTGGTGGGCGGTGCGGGATTTGAACCTGCGACCTCTTGCGTGTGAAGCAAGCGCTCTGCCGCTGAGCCAACCGCCCACCATGACATCTCAAAGTGCGGTGAACCTGCGACCTCCCCGCGGTTGGCGGGGCGCGTCGCCGCTGAGCCAACCGCC
The DNA here is from genome assembly GCA_964528605.1 of uncultured Armatimonadia bacterium. Taxonomy (GTDB): domain Bacteria; phylum Armatimonadota; class Zipacnadia; order CAZGSV01; family CAZGSV01; genus CAZGSV01. The sequence continues at coordinate 26,180 of CAZGSV010000009.1, read as the reverse complement.
CACCGTGCGCTTTCAACATCCGTCTCTCGCGGAGGTTGAGCGCGGGCTGCTACCGCTGGTGCCCAGGGGGGGACTCGAACCCCCATGAACTAATGCGTTCACAAGGCCCTCAACCTTGCGTGTCTACCAATTCCACCACCTGGGCGGACTTGAAAATGATACCGCGCGCGGCAGTGGTGGTCAACGGCCGCGGGGATCAGCGAGCCGCTACTTGTGGAAGAGGGCCTGCGCTTCCTTCTTGGCTTCCTCGAGTTTGGCCTGGCACTGCTCGACGGTCGGGCGGGTGCTGCTGGCCCAGCCGGTGAAGCGAGCGACGATCTCGTGGATGGGCTCGTACTGGGGCATGCAGGGGCGAGGCAGGGCATAGTCGAGTTCGGCGTCGAAGAGTTGGACCTCCGGATTGCGGCGCAGGTAGCGTTGGTAGGGGGCGCTCTCGCGTACCGACTTGCGCAGGGCCACGAGCAGGACAGGCACGCAGGAGCGGAGGTAGACGTCTTCGCGGGACCAGAAGGTGAGGAAGCGCGAGGCGAGTTCCCGGTCGCTGCCGGCGAGGAGCACCATGCCCATGGCCGAGTTGGAGCCGCCGAGGGAGTTGATGTGCCGGGTACCGCTCGGCAAGGGAACGACGGTGAAGTCGAGGTGCCGGTAGTGGGGCATGTCATCCACCGTGCTGAGTTTCATGGCGACATCATCGCGCTCGAAGGAGACGTGGGGGGGCGAGTAGGAGCGCAGTTTCGCGTACCAGCAGAGGATCTCCGCCGCGGGCGGATCAGCGAAGCGGACTGCGCCGTCCAGGGTGACCAAGTCCACACCGTAGGACCAGAGTTCCAGGGGGAACTGATAGGTGCACTGAGTGTAGCCGTAGAGGTCCGGCTTGCCGTCGCCGTTAGTGTCTCGCGTCAAGGCGCGCGCGGCCTCGAGGGTTTCCTCCCAAGTGGTGGGGATGCGCACGCCGGCGGCGTTGAAGTGTTCCAGGTTGCAGAAGAGCGCGTACGGGTTGGCCTCCAGCGGCATCTCCCATATGCGGCCTTTGTAGGTTACGGTCTGCATTACTTTGGGATAGTAGTCCTGCCAGAGAGCGGCGGGAGCGAGGTGGTCCATGGGCACAATCGCGGCCTGGTCGGCGAAGGAGGGGAGTTTGATGGCGGTGGTGAGGGTGAAGGCGGCGTGGCCGGGCTGGCGGGCGCATTCGAGAGCCTGGTCCCAGTTGGAGTCCGTGAGCGGGCGCTCTTCGGCCTCTAGGTCGCGGTTCTCATCGGCGAAGTGAGGTATGAGGGTGCGGTTGAAGGGCTCGCCTTCCGCGCCGGCGATGGGGTTGTAGAAGACGATCTTGCCTCGGGTTGCCGCCTGAACTGCGGAGGAGCACAGCAGAGCGAATATCATACCTTGACCACACTCCTGGTGATGGTTCCGCCTGGACGGGCTGGCGTGGGTTGCCGGGCGGGATGCGTCGAACCTGAGGAGGCTACTTGGGCAGCAGCGCTTCCGCCTCTATCTTCGCTTGGTCGAGTCTGGCCTGGCACTGTTGGACGGAGGGCTGCGTCGGCTGGCCGGCGGCCCAGTTGGTGAGGCGCGCGACGATGTCGTGGATGGGATCGTATTCGGGCCGGACGGGCCGGGGCAGGGCGTAATCGAAGTCGTCGTTAAAGACCTGCATGGCCGGATTGCGCAGCAGGTATCTCTGGTAAGCGGCGCCTTGGCGAATGGACTTGCGCAGCGGCAGGTTGTGAGTCCAGGTGCACCAGCGGAGGTAGGCGGGCGGCCAGGCCCAGAAGGCGAGGAAACGCTTGGCGACCTCGGGGTCGCTGCCATTGATGAGCACCAGCCCCAGGGTGGAGTTCGAGCCGCCGAGCGAGTTGACGCGGCGGGTGCCTCGGGGCAGTGGGATGACTTTGTAGTCCATATGGCGATAGCGGCTGAGGTTGTCGGTAACGCTGACCTTCATGGCGACGTCGCCGCGCTCGAAGTCCACGTGGGGCGGGGAGTAGTGGCGGAGTTCCCAGTACCAGTGGAGGATCTCGGCCGCGGGTGGGTCGGCAAAGCCGACGGCGCCGTCGGGGCGGATGACGTCAATGCCGTAGGACCACAGTTCGAGGGGGAACTGGAAGGTGCACTGGGTGTAGCCCCAGCGGTCAATCTTGCCATCGCCGTCGGTGTCGCGCGTGAGCGCTCGGGCCGCGGCCAGCGTTTCCTCCCAGGTTGTGGGCAGGCCCACGCCGGCCTCGCGGAAGTGCTCGAGGTTGCAGAAGAGGCCATAGGGGTTGGCCTCGAGGGGCAGGGCCCAGATGCGATCCTTGTAGGTGACCGTCTGAAGCACCTTGGGGTAGTGATCCTGCCACAGTTCTGCCGGGGCCAGGCGGTCAATGGGGGCCAACACGCCCTGGTCGGCCAGGCGAGGGAACTTGATGGCATAGATGATGGTGAAGACGGCCTGGCCTGGCTGCTGGGCGAGGCTTTGGGCCTCTTGCAGGTATGCGGACGGCGCTTCGCGTTCCTCGACTTGCAGATCGGGGTTCTGGTCCCGGAACTGGGAGAGGAGGCTATGGCGGATGGGGTCGCCCTCGGCGCCCTCGAGCGGGTTGTAGACGAGGATCTTGCCTCGCGCCTGTGCTGGGACGGCTGTGAGGGAGAGCAATGCTATGAGCACGGCGAGCACCTCCACTCTCATCGGTCGTTCATCTCGCGGTTCGGCACCTCGTGAAGCGCCCGGGCCTTGGCTGGGCGCGGAAAAAGTCAGAGTCACTGCCGCGGTTAGCGCTGTCGAGGCAGGATGGGATTCGGCCAGTCAGGCGCAGGCTAACGGTTTGCCGCGAGAGAGTCAACGTTGGTGCGGTGAGGTGCGGCCAAGTTGTGTTGGGCCCGCTGTTTTGCCGGCTCGGGCGCGAGGTGCTAGGCTTGCGCCACTGATGCTCTCTGCCGATCGGGCAGGGGGGGCATATTGCAGGCGAGGGACGCGATGGCCGGTAACGCCGAAGGGGAAGCGCGGGCGGCACCAAGGACCCTGGTGGTCTTGCCCACGTACAACGAGCGAGAGAATCTGAGGCCGCTGGCCGAGCAGTTGCTGGGGTTGGGAGAGCACATAGAGGTGCTGGTGGTGGACGACAATTCGCCCGACCTGACGGGGCAAGTAGCGCTGGCGCTGTCGCACGAGAACCCGCGGGTGAGGATTCTGCTGCGGCCGGGGAAGATGGGGCTGGGGACAGCGTATGTGGCCGGATTCCGCTACGCGCTCAAGGGAACCTACGAGCGGGTGGTGACGATGGATGCGGACTTCTCCCACGATCCCTGGTACGTGCCGCAGCTGATCGCGGGCACGGAGTCGGCGGAGGTGTGCATTGGCTCGCGCTACGTCTCCGGGGGGGGCACACGCAACTGGGGCGTGCGGCGGCGGGTCATGAGCCAGCTAGCCAACTGGGGGGCGCGGAGGGTGCTGGGGATGTCGGTGCGGGACTGCACCTCCGGCTTCAGGTGCTACCGGCGGGAGGGCCTCGAGCGGCTGCCGATGGAGGGGATGCTGGAGCCAGGCTACGGGTGTCTGGTGGAGATTCTCTATCGGCTGCTGAGGGCGGGGTGCACGGTGGGCGAAGCGCCGATTGTGTTTGTGGACCGGCGTCGGGGACGGTCCAAGGTGAGCGTGCGCGAGGTAGTGGGCGAGGCGCGCATTGTCTGGCGACTGCGGCGGGCCTACGGCAGGCTGCCGGCAAGGGCCGACTGAGCATCGGCCCGGCCGACGGGCAGGTAGAACTCCAGGGTGTGGATGGTTCTGTCCCAACGGAAGTTGGCCATGATCCAGCGGTAGAGTTGGGGGCATTGCTGGGCGAAGGACATGCCGCAGAAGTCCGCCTCGGGCTTGCCGTTGAAGACTACGAGGTCAATGTTGGCGCGGATGAGGTCACGCAGGATCTCGCGCTGGTGTTTCTGATCGACCATACCCGGATAGAAAAGCAAGAAGCGGGTGGGCGGCTGGCGGTCGGTAAAGAAGTAGAGGGCAGGCGCGCCTGGGGCGGCGAAGACGGAGGCACCGGGGCGGGAATGCGCGCGCACGTAGGCAAGGGTCTTCTCCCACATGACCCGTTCGACCGCTGGGAGGCGTATGGGGCCGGCGTGCGGCACTTGGGGCTGTTGCCAGGTGGCCAGCACCTGGGCCTGCCGAGGCTCGAGGCCGGGCTGGCCGGCGGCCACGTTGTGGGTGAACATGATGAGGTAGTCGGGGACGCGGGCGACCCAGATCACGAGCAGCGCCGACCACACGAGCGCCGGGCCTAGCCAGGCGAGCGGGTGGACCTGGCTGAGGCCCCTGAACCTATTGGCGAGCCAACGGAGGCCCCAGACAAAGAGGAATGCCTCCATGGCCAGGCCGGGCAAGCGGCAGGAGTGAAGGTGGTAGACATCGCGGGCGGTCAGCACCAGGATCATGAGGAGGCCCGACATGATTCCTGGGCCGAGGAGCGCGAGTTCGGCGCGGGAGGCTTTGGCCTTGGCGGCGCGCCAGGCCAGGACGGCGAGACCGACGGGGATGAAGAGGAGCGGGCTGTAGAAGTCGGCGACGCGGGCGGAGTGGAAGAGGTAGGGCAGTCCGCCGCCCTTGGTGGGGAGGGCAAGCCATCCGCGGGAACGCGCGAGCACCTTGCCCCAGCGCCGAGGCGCGACCCAGAGGAAGTAGTAGATATCGGACCAACGGCCGCGGGCGGACTCGTAGGCCAGGAAGGCGACCACTGGGATAGCGGCGCCCGCCACGACCCTAGCGGCCGCGGGCAGCGCGGGCCGCAAGGAGTGCCAGCCCTTGCCCTCACGCTGGAGGACCAGCGTGGCGATGAGGATTCCGGCCGTGCCCGCGATGCCGACCTCGTGCTTGCCCAACACGCCCAGCCCGGCGAGCAGGCCCGCGCACCACTGGGCCGGCCGCGAGCGATCGTAGCCGGGCCAGGCGACGAGGAGTAGGGCGGCGAAGACGGGAACGTGGCCTGGGTAGTATCCGTTGGCCATGGCGGGCAGATAGCATGCGCCCAGGAAGGCAAGGAGCGGATGGATGTACGGGCGCAGGATGAAGTAGAGCATCACCCCGGCGGGGACCATGGTGCAGATGTTGATGGCCTTGCCGTAGTAGGCGTTGGGTTCGGATAGCCGGAATATGGCGGCCTGGAGCAGGTGTAAGCCGGGCGTGTAGACGCTCTGGAGGTCCTTGTAGAGGGCCCAGCCGTCGAGCATCTTCCAGGCCACGACGTTGAAGTAGCCTTCGTCGCCGATGTCGAAGCCGTAGGGCCAGGCGACCAGGCGGACGCGGATGATGACCAGCGCGAGCAGTGCGGGGAGGCCCACGAACTCGCCCAGCCAGCGCGCGCAGGAGATAGGCGAGCGCTGCCTGACGGGGCCGGCAGGCTTGCCGGCGCCTCGCTTGGCGGAGGCCGGTTCGCGTCGCATGGTGGAAGTCTAGTGGCGGGGGAGCGCAGGCGCAACTTGAGGGGCGCGAGGCGCGAGGGCTGGTTGGGCCGCTCTTGCCAGAGCAGAGCCAGGCACATATCGTATGAGGTGAGCCGCCTGGAAACGGGCACCTTGGCCAGACTATGAGGACTGCTAGCTCGGAAGCGCAGACTACGCCGCGGCCACGCACGTGGCTGGTGGTGGTGATAGTGGCGGCGACCTTAGCGCTGTGCGTGGTGGTCTGGCGGCGGCTGCTGCCACTGGGCATACCGGGGGAGTGGGTGTGGCGATACGACACCTTCCCCGAGCCGCAGCGTCTGGCGATCGCTGCTTTGTGTTTCGGCTGCGCGGTGTACCTCGGCTTCTCGATATGGCGACTGGTGCGGCGTGGGAGGCGAGGTGCGGGACTGGTGCTGGCGGCCTTGCTGGGCACGGGGCTGCTGACGCGCGTGGGCGTGATTGCATTGACGCCCCACTGGGCGGTGGGGGCGGCGCAGGTGCTGTTGAGCGAAGTGGCGACCTCGTACTATGGCGAGGCGAGTAAGGTTGATGACTTGCGGGCGTACGTGCGCGCGTATCCGCAAGCCATGCGAGCGCTGCCCTATCACTTGCAGACCCATCCGCCGGGCGCGGTCACGGTGATGTGGCTGCTGCGGCGGGCGACGGACCAGTTCCCGCTCTTTGCGCGCAACGTTGCCGGCATGGCCTTCTACGCGCCTCCCCAGGGGGTGACGGCGGTGTTGGCGCGAGCGCTGGGCAAGGCGGACCTGACGACGGCGGAGGTGGTGGGCGCGTTCTGGGTGGCGGTCTTTCTGGCCGCGGCGGGTTGGCTGACGTGCCTGGCGGTGTACGCGCTGGCGGCGCGGCTTTTCGACGAGGAAACGGCGCTGCTGGCGGGGCTGACGTTCGGCCTGGTGCCGAGCGTGCTGGTGTTCATGCCGACACTCGACCAGGTGGTGATGCTGGTCGGGGCGCTGGCGCTGGTCGCACTGGTGTGGGCAATGCAGCGGGGCGGAGGCGAGGCGCTGCTACTGCCGGGGTTGGTGGTGGGAGCGGGGGGGCTGGTGACGTTCGGGATTCTGGTGCTGGATGTGGTCGCCGGGTTGGCCGTGGTGTTGCGCCGCTCTCACATCAGGGGGCCGCGGTGGGTCTGGCGGGCGCTGGTGGACGTGGTTGCGCTGGCGTTGGGGACGGCGCTGCCTGCGCTGGCGCTCTACGCGTTGACCGGGTGCGACATCGTGGCCGTGTTCAGGAACGCTACGGCGGCGCATCACCGAGTGGTCACTGAGTGGTGGAGCCGGGCTTACTCGCATTGGGTGGCGGGGAACCTGGTAGACTTCGGCGTTATGCTTGGGTTGCCGGTCTGCTTGCTCGCGCTGGCGGCGGCGAGGCGCGCCTGGCGGGGCGTGGGCGAGGATGAGGCGACGGCGCCGGCGCTGGTAGCGGCGTTCGGGTTGGCGCTGCTTGTGCTGGACCTGAGCGGGGCGACGCGGGCGGAGGTGGCCCGGATATGGCTGTTCCTCACTCCGGTGCCGGTGGTTCTGGGGGCGAGGGGGTTGGCGATGGAGGGAAGCGCCAGGCGGTGGGTGGTTGGGCTGCTGCTGGCGTGCCAGGGGCTTCAGGCCATGGTGATGGAGGCGGGCGCGCGCTTTGTGACGCCCTATTAGGGAGCGGCTACTGCGCGCGGGTGATCTTGGGGGACTTGAGGCACTTGGTGCAGACGCGCACCCGCCGCGCCGCGCCCTTTTCCATGATGGTCGCGGTCTGCAGGTTGGGATGCCACCAGCGCCGGGTCTTGCGATCGGAATGGCTGATCTGATGACCCTTCTGTGGCCTTTTTCCGCACAAGTAGCAGATTCTCGCCAAAGTCATGGACCTCCAGGGGACGAAGAGACCATAGCACATTCGCCCGCGGAGGGCAAGAGGCGGGTTGGGGCTGCATCAGCCCCGCTGGGAGCCGGCGTCCGCGCGGGGCGCGCAGCCGGTCCGGGGCTTTCGTGATACACTAGCCCGGAGAGTGAGAAGGGCAGCGCCATGTGGCTGAGTAACGGCAGCGAGGTCATTGCGAACGCGAGTATGGAGGCGCCGGCGGCGGTGGTGACGGATGCGGCTGTCATCGAGCCCTACGCGCCGCTGGAGAGAGCCGTCGCCCTGATGTGCCGGCACCAGACTGACGTCTTGCCGGTGGTGCAGGACGGCCGGCTGGTGGGGATGATCGGGGAGGAGGACCTGCCCTACGACCCTGGCGCCGCGCGCGATGAGCGGGTAGCGGAGCGGATGCGGCCGGCGCCGGTGATAGTCGCGCCCGCCACGGTGGGAAAGGTGCTCGCGGCTCGAGCCTCGTTCCCGGCAACCACCTTCGCGGTGGCCACGGAGGCAGGCGAGTACCTGGGGGTCGTGCGGCTGCGTGAGGTGCTGGCGCAGGCGTCGCGTTACCTACGGCCTCCGCGAGTGGGCGGCATGGCCACGCCCTTCGGCGTCCACCTGCATTGCGGCACCGCGATGGCAGGGGCGAGCCACGTGACGCTAGTGGTGACCGGGGTGCTGATGGGCGTTCTGGCGGGGCTGGCTTGGATTGTGGTGTACTGCGCGTCGTGGCTGGGCGATACGGTCTTCCACGGGGCTCTGGCAAGCCTGTGGACGGAGGGCGGGGCCTTCGCGCATCCCGCGCACGCCTGGATGGCGCGGGTGCAGTTCGTTGCACTGCTGCTGGTGATTCTGTTGCTGCTGCGCCTGAGCCACGTTTCGCAGTACCACGCTGCCGAGCACATGGTGGTGCACGCCATTGAGCGGGGGGAGCCGCTGACGGTCGAGGCGGCCGCTCGGATGTCGAGGGTGCACGCGCGCTGCGGCAGCAACCTGGTGGTGGTGCTGGTGATCGTGATGTTGGCGCTCACGCCGCCGTTTGACTGGCGCTGGGCGCTGCTGGCGATGGTGCTGCTGCCGTGGTCTCGGCGGTTGGGGGCGCTGGCGCAGCGTTACTTCGCAACGCGGCCGCCCCGGGCGAAGCACCTGAGAGCCGCGCTCCGCTCGGCCGACTTGCTGCTGCAGAGGTACGCTGCGGCCGGGCGGCGGGTGCCCAGCATTCTGGGCCGGATATGGTTCTCCGGGTTGGTGCACGTGTTCGCAGGGCTGGCGGTCGCTTACGGGGTGTGGAGTCTGGTCGAGCGGCTGCTCATGGCGACGGTCGCTCGCTAGAGGATGGAGAGCGAGCGCCCGAGTAGGTCATCGCCCTCAGTTGCGCGGGTGCTCCGCGGCGCTGCCTTCGACATCTACGATTCGCTGTGGGCGTGCGCGGGATGGAGTTTCGCGTTCTGGGTCGGGCCGTACTTTGGTCTTGCGGCTTTACTGGCTAGGAACAGACTTGGCGATGGCGGGGCCGTGGGGCTGGTGGCGCTGGGGTGTGTCGCGTTCTCGTTGGCCTTGGCGGCGGTGCTGAGCCATGCGCACCTGGTGGTAGGGCGGGAGGAGAGCGGCCCCGGAAGCACGCTGGCCGGCGCTTATCGCCTATGGGGCCGGGCGGTGGTGTGGCTGGTCCTGAATGCCTTTGTGGCAGGCGCGGGCGCGGTTGATCTGGCCTTCTACGTACAGGCGCGGTCGCTGTGGGTGGCTTTGCTGGGGGCTGCCTGGCTGTACCTGTTCATCTTCTGGCTCGGGCTGCAGATGTACGCGGGCCCCGGGCTAGCAGGGGGGGCCAGGCTGGTCCCGGCGCTGCGGAATGCGGCCTTGCTCGTGCTGGACAACCTCCGCTTCACGGCCGGGGTGGGAGGCCTGTTGCTGGGCGTATTGATGGTGCTGGCAGCCCCGTTCGCTGCCAGGATTCACTGGCTGGCGGCGGTGTCGGCGGCACTGGCCATGTTCTTGGCGCCTGGGGCGGCGGCGGTGGTGGCGACGGAGGCCTACGTTGCCCTGGTAGCGTCCTACCGGGAGGTTGGGGCGGCAGGGGGGGAGGGCGTTGCCGAGTGACCGGTTTTGTGGTAGCCTGTGAGCGGCAGGAGTGAAGCGCCAGCCTGGCTAGGTGCTGGAGGTATGGGATGCGCAGGTGGCCGGCGGCGTCATACGGCATGGTGACGTCGGCGGCCGGTGAGCGTTTGCGCTCGGGGAGGTCGAAGGCGTATGGCTGGCAACACTTGCGCCAAGTGCGGGGCTCCGCTCGAGGCGGGGGCGAGCGAGTGTCCCAACTGCGGTACGCGCGTCAGGCCAACGGGCGCCGGCGCCATCACCATCAAGGTCTCCATGGGTTTCCTTTCGGGCGAGAGCACCTTTGAGCAGGACGTCATCACCATTGGGCGACCGGACCCGGAGCGCGGTTCCAGCCCGGACATTGACCTGTCGGGCGACGATGCAGTTTCTCGCTTTCACGCCGAGTTGCGGCGCCGGGCTGACGGCTACTATCTAGTGGACTTGGGGAGCACGAACGGGACGCGGTTGCGGGGCGAGGAGATCGCCGCGCTGACCGAGGTAAAGTTGGAGAGCGGAGAAGAGATAGGGGTAGGTGAGAAGACGAGACTGGCGGTCCAATTCTAGGCGCCCTCTGCAGTGAAGCGCCGGAGGCCCATCATGCTTCCTGGACTTATTGGTTGTGCTACTAGCCTCGGGCGTGCGGTCGGTCGGCGTTGCCCGGGGAGGGGTTACGCGGCATGATGAGCCGCTGGTTGTCAGCCGCGTTAGGGGTGGGGCTGTGGTATGCGGCGGTAGTCTGGGTGGTGGTCAACCTGGTGGTGCCGCCCTTCTACGGGCATGAGGTAATCGGGCGGCTAGTGCCGATTGCGCTGCTGATGCTCTCGATGGGCCTGGCGGTGATCTTTGTGCCGCACGCGGGCTTCACCTTTTGGGATGTGCTGACGCTGGGCGTGTGGCAGGGCCTGGCGGAGCGGCGCTACCTGCGACTCTTGCTGCGCGCGCTCCGGGTCCTGGGAGAAGGGGAGCCGAGCGCGCAGTTCTTCGCTCCGATCGCGGAGGCAGAGCCCAACCTTCTCTGGGACGAGAAGCCCATAACCCTCACGGACGCTTTCGAGCGGGCGCGGCGGCCCCTGCTGCTCACGGGGGACAGCGGGAGTGGGAAGAGCCGAGCGCTTCGTTGGCTGGCGGGGAAACTGGCCCGGTCAGCCAGGCAGGAACTTACGGGCGCGGCCTTCCGGCTGCCGGTACTCATGGATATGGGGGTGGTGCAGGCGCGGGAGCAGGGACGCGAGGCGAGCCCGATGGCGCACATCGAGGAGTGCCTGGCGGCTGCCAGCCGGCGTCTGGGGGCGCGGGCGCGCGCTTACATGCAGCAGGGGACGCTGGCGCTGCTGTTGGACAACCTGGACGAGGCTGAGCCGCACGGGGCGGTGACGCAGGCGCTGGTCCGTCTGGCGCGGCACTTTCCCGAGGTCAGGATGGTGATCGCGTGCCAGCGGAACGTGCTGCCCGCGTTTGTGGATGCGTTGGGCGCGGATCAAGTGAATGTGGTGGAACTCGCGGTTCTGGAGAGCGAGCAGGTGCGGTCGCTGCTGGACGCCTATCTGGAGGCCGAGGCGGCACGGGGGCTATGGGAGCGCATCACCGCGCGCGGCCTGCTGGATGTGGCGGCCAACCCCATGAGCCTCTGGCGTCTCGCTTGCCTGCGCGAGCGCGAAGGAGAGACGGCGGAGGTGTCCGACAACCGCGGTCGAGTGATGGCGGCCTACCTGCAATGCCTCACGGGTGAGGCGGGCACGGAAGAGGACCTCTCCGTGGTGCGCGAGGCTTGGGCGCGGCAGGCGCTGAGCGCATGGGCCTTCAAGATGAATCGCGCGCACCTGACAGCGGAGGCGCGCGAGCGGGTTCTAGCGGAACTGTCGGCACGCGGCCCCGGGGGCGAAGAGCAGGCGCGGCGCCTGGTGCGGGCGGGGGTGGCCTGCAAGGTGTTGGCCCACGCGGGTTGCGGCGTGGTTGGCCAGCAGGGGCATCTCCGTTTTGCCAGGTGGGAGTTCCAGCAGTTCCACGCGGCGGAGTATCTGGCGGAGGGGCACGCGGAGGTGGAGGTGGCGCAACTGGTGAAGGACAGCGCCTGGTGGTGGGAGGCGCTGATCTTGCTGACCGGCATACTGCCGCCGCGCGAGCGCCTGGCGTGGATGACGCGAGTGCTGGCTTCGACTGAGGACCCGGTGCTGGTGGTGGCGTGCATAGTGGGCGGGCAGGTGAGCGACGTGCGTTTGGAGACGCAGGCGCTGGGCGTTCTGCGTCAGGCTCTGCAAGAGGGTCTTACGGCGGCGCAGGAGCAGTCGCTGGTGGCGCTCGGCCGGGGGGGCGCGGCGCGCGCCATCGAGTTCATTGCCCGCTTGCTGGACGAGGAGGACCGGGCCTTGAGGTGGGCGGCGGTGCGCTTCCTGCGGCGAGCGGGCGGCACTTACGTGGCGGAGCCCATGGTGGACCGCGGCCTGACGGACCCGTTCGGCGGCATCAGGCTGTATGTCGCCAGAAACCTGCACGAGTGCAGCTGGAACGAGGCCAACGTTGACTACCTGGTGCGGGCGACCCAGAGCGACGTGTTTTGCCACCGCGCGATCGAGTTGCTGGTCTCCATCGGCGGGCAGCCGGTGGCGGACGCGGCCATACACAACATGACGGAGTCGCGCGACCACCGGATACGGCGCGCGGGCGCGATAGTGCTCGGTAGGATGCGGTGGAGGGAAGCGGTGGACCCGCTGGTGGTCGCTTTGAAAGACAAGGACGCCAGTGTGAGGGTGGAGGCGGCGCGCGCCCTGGGGATGCTGGGAGAGAAACGGACCGTGGAGCCGCTCACGGTGGCGCTGAAGGACCCGTGCCCGAGGGTGCGCTGGATGGCCCTGCGCGCGCTGGCGGCGCTGGGCCATCGCTGGGCAGTGCAACGGATCATGGGCGCGCTACGGGACCGGAATGTGCGCGTGCGGGAAGAGGCGGCCGCGACTTTGCAGAGACTGTCAAGACTGCGCTCGGACCAGGCGACCGTTCACATTCACTAGGCGCCGGCGGCGCGACAGACCGCGAGAGCGTTGGAGGAACCTATGCTACAGGCCGGCTTTGCCGTCACCGACATCACGCCCCCTCTGGGCGTGGAACTGACCGGGTTCGGTGGCAGGCGCTCGGGCGCCATCGGGGTGCACGACCCGTTGCAGGCGCGCGCGTTGGTGCTGGAGCATGAGAGTCAGCGCCTGGCGATTGTCTGCTGCGACCTTCTGGGGCTGGACTTCGAGAGCGTGGCCCAGGTGCGCGACGACGTGGCTAGGCGCGTTGCGATCCCGGCCGAGGCGCTGATGATTTCCTGCTCGCACACTCACTCAGGCCCGGCCTCGATGCACCTGCGAGGGATGGGCGAGCCGGACCCGGCGTATCTGGACGTTCTCCTGCGGAAGTGCGCGGATGCAGTGCAGATGGCAGCGGAGAATCTGGCGCCGGCGCGTCTGGGTTGGGGGCGCGGGGAGGTGCAGATAGGCATCAACCGGCGGGAATGGGCCAAGTCGGCGATGGTGCTGGGGCAGAACCCGGCGGGACCGGTGGCTCCGTTTGTGGACGTGCTGCGCGTGGACAGGGAGGAGGTGCGGTTTGTGCTGGGCGTGCACGCGGCACACGCGGTGGTGTTGGGCGGGGACAACCTTTACTTCTCGGCCGACTATCCCGGCTACGCGCGGCTGACGGTTGAGGGCGGCGCGCAGGTTCCGACGCGGGCTCTATTCGCCCAGGGCTGCTGCGGCAACATCAACTCTCAGGTGGTGGGGGGGGCCTTTGAGGATGCCCGGCGCTTGGGAACCATTCTGGGCACGGAGGTCCTGAAGGCGGCGGAGAGCACGGAGACCGGAGCGGAAACGCGCTTGGCGGCGCGGTCGAAAGGCTTGGAGTTGCCGGTGATCGTTCCCTCGCCGGAGGAGGCTCGCGCGACGCTGGCCAGATACCAGCAGGGGTACGAGGAAGCGAAGGCACAGGGGGCGGACGAGAGAACGCTCGGGATGCGTCAGGCACATGTGGACTGGGAGGGGCACATGGTGGAGATCGCCGAGGGGAGGGCGCCCGCAGGGCCGGGGCCCTTCGAGGTGCAGGTGCTCAGGATTGGCGACGGGGCGCTGGTAGGGCTTTCGGGAGAGGTGTTCGTCGAGTACGCCTTAGAGATCGAGGCGGGTTCGCCGGCGCGGCACACGGCGGTGGCGGCTTACAGCAACGGGGTGATCGGTTACGTTCCCACGGAGAGCGCGTATCCCGAGGGCGGTTACGAGGTGGAGGGGGCGCACCATTACTATGGCCGCCTGATGATAGCGCCCGCCTCGGGGGGGATGATACTGGAGGCCGCCTCCGAGTTGCTGAGCGCGCTTTGGGCGTAGGGAGTGGCCTCGCGATGCCTGGGCCTCCTGGCTCAGGCGGGGTGCCTGGCGGCGCTAGGAGGGTGGCGCGGGCAGCGTGATCTCGAGGTCGCCCTCCTGGGTCTGGTGGCGCTCGCGGACGAAGAGCAAGCTGTCCCTGTAGGCCCAGCCTTCCTCGGCGTCGGCGAGCGCGTTCAGTCTAGGCAGCGTGCGGCCCTCCCACTTGACCTCTTGCGGCTCGGCCACGTTGGCGAGCAAGGAGTAGGTCGTCTCGCCGGGGAAGAACTGGAGGCGCGCGACGAGGCGGCCATCCGTGATCTCCGCGGAGCGGACGCGCGCGCCCGAGGAGACATGCGCCGCGCCTCCGGGCAGGCCCGTGGCGAGAAGCGTGGAGATGTCGGGGTCGTGACCACGCAGGGCGAGGAGATTGACGGCTATGTCCTCGGGGTTGATGTAGGCGGCGTTGCGCGCGCCGGTCCAGAGGTTGTAGGAGTCGGGGTAGGTGCCCGCGCGTTCGTCGTCGAAGTCGAACTGCTGATAGGCGCCGCTCACGGTGACCCCGTGGGCGATCTTGCGCCAGACCTCGGAGCGCGATGAGGGGCAGTCGGCGAGGTGGTTGAGGCCGTAGGCATAGACCAGGCCGCACCACTGGACCGGCAGGCCGAGCCAGGAGTGGGTGTAGAAGGTTGAGCCGATGACGGGGATGGTGGCGTGGAGCATGCCGGGCTTATCGGGGAGGCGCCAGGCGTAGATGAAGGGGAGGCCGCTCTCGGCCCAGTACTCCGCGTCCCTCAGCCACTCCTGATTGCCGGTTGCCCTGTAGGCCTCGGTATAGGCCAGGATGGCGTAGGCGGCGGCGAGGATGTCGGGCTCGTAGAGGGGGCACTCCCAGCCCTGCGCGCCTCTGGGCACGCGGAAGCGGCGCATGAAGCGGAGGGCCTTCTCGCCGGCAGCGATGGCTTGCGGGTCGCCGGTGAGGCGAGCGTAGCGCCAGAGGTTGTAGGCGGGCCCGGCACAGGTGCCGAGGACGGCGTCGCCGGCTTTGCCGAGCGACTCGCGGCCCTCTCCGGGATGGAAGCGCCAACTGCCGTCCGCCTCCTGCGAGGCCAGGAGCCCCTTGGCCTGGTCGCGGAGGGCGGGGAAGGCCTCGTCGAGGCGGCCGAAGTAGAAGGGGAACTCCCAGCGCATGATGTGGCAGTTGGCGGTGGACCAAAGTCCGCCCGGGCCCGCCTCGCGGAGCGTTTGCTCGCCGATGAGTACGGCCCGCTCGCGAGCGGCCTGGTTGCGGGTCACGAGGGAGTCCCACCAGAGCAGTGTGCCGAAGCCGGGGGCGTTGGCTGGGCCCCAGCCTATGCAGTGGCGGTTCTTCTTGGTCTCAGGGTCCCAAACGGTTTCCATGAAGCCCTTGCGGCACAGGGCCAGTTCCTGCTCGACCTGACGAGGCCAAGGCAGAGGGTTGGGGAGGTGATGGCGCCAGTCCCATTGCCAGACGGAGGCAAAGGCATTGCCGGGGGCCGCGAGGATCTGCGCGGAGATGGTGACGGGCTTGTCGGGCTCGAGCACGTAGGGATGTGAGGCGAGTTCCTCGTTCTCTCTGAGCGACTCGGGAGGCGTAGGCACGAAGACTCCCATGAGATGGTTCTCCTGCGCGTCCTTGAAGTTGGGCGAGGCGAAGCGGGCAGCGAGGCCGGCGTTGCCGGGAGACCAATGCCGGTTCATGTCCCACATCAGGCCCAGGGTGCTCTCGCCGTCGGAGACGGCCAGGAGCGGGATGGTAATCTTGTAGATGTTGGGCACGTAGCGAAGGTTTAGGGGGGGCGCGAAGTCGCGGGTGCTGGAGGAGGGCTCATCGCCCTCGAGGGCCTCGAGGCCGGGGAAGAGAGCGGAGTCCTTCTTGGCGCCGAAGCAGCGCTCGCCGGCCAAGAGAGTGGGGCCGGCGAAGTGGAGCAGGTTACGCGCGCGGTCAACCGAGAGTTGGTAGCGAGTCTCGATCCAGGTGGGCTCGAGGAAGGGGTCGCGCCCGGCGAACTGGAAGCGGAGCGAGGCCGTCCACTTGGCTCCGCGCTCGTCGGTGAAGGTCTGCTCGAGGTCCACGGACTGCGCCCCGCACTTGACCACGTCGGGCCGAAGGACCCAGGTCATCGGGCGGTCGCGGCCTTGGTAGACAACGCGGCTCAACGGCCAAAGGGCGCCGAGCGGCTTGTAGGTCTTTCCCTGGGCGACGAAGACGAGGCCGTAGTGGTAGGCGGTCCCATCGCCCACCAACTGCACGCGCAGCGTGGGGGACTCTAGGAGCAGGTCGTTGCCAAGGGGGATGATGCGGCGGCCCTCGGCGACGGCCAGTGGCGCCTCGGCCGGCTTGGGGAGCACGGAGATGGTTTCGTGGACGAGTGAGGGGCTGGAGAGGGCAGAGGTGAGTTCGGCCTGGACGCGCAGCTCAGCGACTTGCTGCGTGCGAACGGTCCAGGTGACCGTCGCTTCGCCGCCGGCGTCAATCTTCTCGATGGAGGCCTCGGCGGGGCCCTCCAGAGACGCCGGTCCCTGGAGGCGCACGGCGACGCGGCAGCGGTCCTGCGGGAGGAGCGGGCTGGGCCCGACGTTGCGCACCTTGGCCGCGAGAACGACCTGGTCGCCGGGCCAGATGATGCCCCGGCGGGCGGAGATGCCGTGGAACTCGACCTCAGGCGGCAGGCTCAAGCGGCGGACTGACCGGATCTCGAGTCCGGGGCCGGCGACGATCTCCACGGGCGTCTCATCCTTGGGCGCGGCATATTCGATCATGCCGAGGTGCCAGCCGCCGTCGGCGAGTTGGCTATGGGGCATCCACCATTCCACGAGCACCTGCCCGCCGGCCAGGGCCTGGACCGGATCGTCTTGGTCGAGGCCGGCCTTGCCTCGGGCCTCGAAGAGGACCATTTCTCCGCAGGGGGCGGGTCGTGTTTCTTCGCTGACCATGACGATGCGGGGCCGGAGCCAGAGAGCCCAGTCCCAGTTGGACTGGCCGTTGCAGTCGGTGTTGAGGCTGATGGTGACGCGCTGCCCGGCGAGGGGCGTGAGGTCTGCCCACACGGTGTGGGGATCGCCGCCAAGGACCACCTCGCGGAAGCGCCGCTCGGCGTTGACGAGCAGGGAGAAGGCGACGCCATCGAAGGGCCTCTCCTGGTCATTGAAGGGCACCCCAGAGCGCAGGCCCACGTAAGAGGCAAAGGCCAGGGTTGCTCCGCTTGGCACCTGCGGCAAGAGAACCTGATAGGTGATGGAGGCTTCGCCCTCGGCGAGCGGGTGCTCGAAGAGCGCGCGGCCTTGGAAGACTCCGGACTTGGCGTTTCCCTCGGCCGTCGCTTGCATCGCGTTGTTGACGGTGGCTCGGTCGAAGGAGCGCTGGAAGTCGAAGACAGTGCGCACCATGGCGGCCTCAGCGCCGGCCGCCAGCGACGCCCAAAGGAGCGCCACCAATGGGATATTGCGGAGGAGAAACATGGGGCCACCCATCCTCTCTTTGTCGCGCCATGCCAGCACAGGTCTCCCAGCGTGCCCGCCTCTCGGCCCCTTGTAGCCGAGGCGGGCGAGGCAAGTCAAACTCCTGGCGGGAGGGCACGTTGACGTGTACGCCGGTTCTGGTATGCTCGCCATAGCCTGTTTGCGCTGACTGCCGGTGTCCATGGAGGCGAGTGGCTTGGCGCTGTTCGAAAGCGAGTTTGTGTGTGTTCCCACGGAGCGGTTCCCCTCTTGTCACTGCTCGAGCGTGGTTGAGGTGCCATCGGGCGACCTGCTGTGCTGCTGGTATGCGGGAGAAGGCGAGGCGGCGGCGGACGTGGCCATTCTCACCGCGCGCAAGCCGGCGGGGGCCAAGGAGTGGGAGGAGCCGGTGGCGGTCGCCGATACCCCGGGCAAGCCGGAAGGGAACTGCGTGCTCTACGTGATGCCGGACCAGCGGCTCTGGCTGTTCTACGGGACGATGCACGGGCGGCTGGAGGGGCACTGGGGCCCGGGCGTGCGCTGGGACACGGTGGATCAGAAGTACCGCGTCTCCGAGGACGAGGGACGCACTTGGTCTCGGGAGCGCTTCATCCGCAAGGAGTGGGGCGACGTTTTCCGCACCAAGCCCATCTTGCTGGCCAACGGCGAGGTGATTTTCGGGTTCGAGTGCAGGGACGAGAGGTCGCGCTTTCTCATCTCGCCCGACTGCGGAAAGACGTGGGAGTACGGGTTTCCGATTGCGGGTGTTGAGAACGAGCAGCCCACGTTGATTCAGCGGAGGGACGGGGTGATCGTGGCGCTGCTGCGGCCGGCGGGCGACGAGCCGAGGGTGGGCAGGAGTTACTCCAAGAACAACGGGCGCACGTGGTCGCGCGCGGTGAATGCAGAGATACCCTCGCCGGGTGCGGCCATTGACATGGTCAAGCTGGCCGACGGTAGGGTGGTGCTGGCGTTCAACGACAGCGAGGAGCACCGAACCCCGCTGACGCTGGGAATCTCGAAGGACGATTGCGAGACTTGGTACGCGAAGCGGAACATCGAGACTGAGGAGGGCGGATACTCCTACCCGGGTATCATTCAGGACCGGGCCGGGTTTGTGCACGTGACCTACACTTACCGCCGGCGGACGCACATCAAGCACGTGAGGGCGCATCCCGCCTGGATTGAGGGGAAGGACTAGCAAGAGGGGGCTGCTGGGGTGCGTTGACGGGGCCGGGAGGCGCGCCTAGACTCGCCGGGCGCGCAGCGAAGGTAGGAGGCCGAAATGTTCTGGTGGGTGGAGCGAGTCGTTTGGCATCCCTTGTGGCTGTGGGCGGCGGTCGGGGTGGTGAGCGCGCCGCCATTGTACGCACTTCTCCGGGAAGTGGTCTGGCACAGGATTACGGCTCTGGAGTTTGGGCTGGGGCTGACGGTAGTGTTCAGCATTTGGGCGGCGATTGAGGCTTTTTGGGGCGAACCTGCGGGCCTGGTCCTGCTGGTGTACCTGGTGCTAGCGGCGGTCTACGTCGTGGTGACGTGCAATCGGATTGCTCGGATTAGCGACCGGCCGGTGATGGAGAGGGAATTGCAGCGGGCAGAGGCCGCGGCCCGCCGGGATCCCAGCAACGCGGCCGCGAAGGCGTATATGGGCGAACTGTATCTGCGCATGGGCAACGCGGAAGAGGCCTTGAGGCAGTTCGGTGAGGCAACGAGGCTGTCGCCGCAGCCGTATTACGAAAGCAGATTGAGGGAGGCGGGGCAGGCGCTGCGGGCTTCTCAGGGGGGGGAGGTGCGCTGTCGCGTGTGCGGCAGCATGAATCCGGCGGGCGCCATGCTGTGCAAGAAGTGCGGGGGCAGCGTTGCCGGCTTCGGGTTCGTCTCTGAGCGCGTGGGCCTCACTTACTTGGGAAGGCCGCGGTGGTCCGCGGGGCTGATGGTGGTGCCGGTGGCGGCGCTGTCGGTGCTGGCGGGGGGGCTGCATCCGCTGTTGGCGCTTGCCATAATGGGTGGGGTGTCGGTGGCTCTGGTGGTAAGGCTGGGGAAGATCGTTCGCGGCCAAGCGTAGGAGGCTCGGGCTATGAGGGAGTTGCTGGAATGGCTGCGGGACCAGGCAGGGGCCCGCGGCGTTCAGTTTGCGGACGCTCGTTACGTGGTGCGCTCCGGCGCCGGGATAACGGTTCAGGACGGTAGGGCGGACAGTCTGGGCTCTGGATATGGGGAGGGCATGGGCGTGCGGGTGCTGTTCAACGGTGCCTGGGGTTTCGGCTCGGCCAACTGGCCGGACCGTGAGAGGGCGGCCACTTGCCTGGAGCAGGCGTTGCAGATGGCGAAGGAGGCTGCGGCGCACGCGTCGCAGGAAGCGGTGGTGGCGCGGGTCGAACCCGTGCGCGCGGAGGCGGCTACCAGTGTGGCGGTGCCGCCTGCATCCGTGCCGCTGGAGAGGAAAGTGGCTTTGATCTCGGGGCTGGAGGGCGCCGCGCGGGCCAGGGCGGGAGACAAGGTTGCCAACACGGTTTTTAGTTACTCGGAGGGGTCGTTCAAAGAGACGATCTGCAACACTTTTGGAACCCTGGTGACGCAGACGGCGACCAGGGTGATGGTGAGCGGGATGGTAGTAGCGGCTGACGGGCAGACGCGGCAGGTGGCGCGGGAGCGGAAGGGCGCGCTGGCCGGCTTCGAGTTGGCCGAGTCCATCTCGACGGAGGCGTTCGCGCTGGCGGCCGCAGATAGGGCGCTGGCCTTGCTGGCTGCGAAGCGGGCGCCGGCGGGAGTGTTTCCGGTGGTCATGGATCCGACCTTTACCGGGCTGTTCGTGCACGAGGCTTTGGGGCACAACGCGGAGGCGGACATCGTATTGGAGGGCGGCTCGATCATTGAGGGGAAGATGGGGCAGAAGATCGGGGCCGAGTGTGTGACGATAGTAGACGACGGGACCGTGCCGGGCTCTTGGGGCTCGTACGCGTATGACTCCGAGGGCACACCCTCGCAGAGGCGGGTGATAGTGGAGAAGGGCATGCTGAAGGGCTACATGCACAGCCTGGAGACGGCGGGGAGGATGGGGGTGGCGCCTAATGGAAGCGCGCGGGCGGACGGCTACGGGAGCGTTCCCATCGTGCGGATGAGCAACACCTACATCGAGCCCGGCGCCATCTCGTTCGAGGACCTTATTGCGGACATTGAGGTCGGGGTGCTGCTGTGCGGCGGCGAGTGGGGCTACGTGTTCTGCGAGCGGGGGCAGTTCACCGGGCACGCGGGCGAGGCGTTCATGATCCGCGACGGTCAGGTGGCTGAGCGCGTTCGCGACGTGTCCATTTCCGGGATGACGCTGCAGACGCTGGAGGATATGGTGGGGCTGAGCCGCGACTTCGTGTTGGAGTTCCCGGGCACCTGCGGCAAGAACGGCCAGGGAGCGCCGGTGAACGGTGGCGGCCCCTACTTGAAGGTTCGCCAACTGGTGGTAGGAGGCCAGGAGGCCGGTGGGGGCTAGCGGCGCGGCCGGCGGCGAGTGGGCGTCGGGCACTGCCGTTGGCGGTCTAAGGCCGGCGGGGCCGCCCAAGGGCAAGAGGAGGACAGTATGGAAGACCTATTGCGTCTCGCGCATCTGGCGCGGGAGAAGGCTCTGCGCGAGGGCGCGGAGCAGGTTGAGGTGCACACCTACCGGGGCGAGAGCGTGGCCGTGGAACTGGAGAAGGGCAAGGTTAAGACCGCGACCGCCCACCAGGGGGGCGGCGTGAGCCTGCGCTGCTTCTACCGGGGTGGCAAAGGCACAGCCTCGAGCAACTCGCTGACCGAGGCGGCGGTAACGCAGGCGGCGGCGGAGGCGGCGGCGATGTCGAGGGCGGCCGCGCCGGACCCGGACTTCGTGACCCTGGTCTCGCCGGCGCCCTGTCCAGAGGTCGAAGGCCTGTTCGACGAGGCGGTGGCGGGCATGAGCGCGGGCGAGGTCATGCGTTGCGCCTTGGATGCAGTGGAGGAAGCACGCGCGGTGTATTCGGAGGCCGTGGTCAACGGCGGCGCGGATCGTTCGTGGCAGGAGTACGCGCTGGTGAACTCTCTGGGCGTGGAGGCGACCGGGCGTTGGTGCAGCGTGAGCGTGGGAGCGTTCGTCATCGTGAAGCGGGGCGATGAGGTAGGCTCCTTCTTCGATTACGATGTGGCGCGGGTGATGGCGGACTTCCAGCCTGCGGGGGTGGGAACGAAGGCGGCGGAGGTGGCGGTGCAGATGCTAGGGGCGCGGCCCGTGGTGACGGGCATTGAGCCGGTCATCTTCGGCCCATTGGCTTCCGGCAGCCTGGGCGGCAGTTTGTGCTGGGCGGCGAATGCGGAGAGCATACAGAGGAAGCGTTCGTGGGCGGTGGGCAAGAGGGGGGAGCGGGTTGCTTCGGCGGTGGTAAGCCTAAGGGATGAGCCGCTGATTCCGCGCGGGCTGGGGTCGGCGCCCTTTGACGGCGAGGGTTTCCCGCACCGGCCGCTGGAGGTGGTGCGCGAGGGCGTGCTGCTGACCTACTTCCACAATTCCTACACGGCCAACAAGGCGCACGAGCCGAACACGGGCCACGCCTCCAACGGCGGCATCGCGCCCACGAACATCATTCCGGCGCTGGGCAAAAAGACGGCGGCTGAGATCATCAAGGAGACGGACTCGGGCATTTACGTGAACATGGGCGGGGTTTCGCCGAACTATGTCAACGGCGAGATCTCCTCGGTCGTTGACTTCGGGTTCAAGATTGAGCGCGGGGAACTGGCGTACCCGGTGCAGAACACGATGATCGCGATGAACATCCTCGATCTGCTGAAGAACGTGGACGCGATCTCCTCGGACTATCGCGAGGAGCCGGGCGCGATAATGCCAACGGTGCGGGTGTCGGCGGCGCAGATTGTGAGCGCGCAGTAGACTCTGGTCGGGATTGTGCGCGACAGCGGGCGGCCCTTTGACCGCGGCGCACTCCGCTCTCTACAATCGCGGGCGTGGAAGAATCGGGCACCGGCGCAGCGCAAGCCGGCAACTGGAACATCGTCACCAGCGGGCTGAGCAAGGAGTTCGACGGCCTGCGAGCGGTGGACAGAGTGGATTTGCGGGTGGCGGCGGGGGAGTTTTTCGGTTTCATCGGGCCCAACGGCGCCGGCAAGACGACCACTATCAACCTGCTGTGCGGGCTGCTGCGTCCGACGCAGGGGTCCGCACAAGTGGCCGGCTTCGATCCCCAACGCGAGCCGGCGGAGGTCAAGGCGCGGATTGGGGTTCTCCAGGAGGAGCCGGCGGTCTACGAGGAACTGACGGGAGCGGAGTTCCTGCAGTTCGTGGGCGGCATGCGCGGCCTGAGCCGTGAGGAGGCCGACGAGCGGGCGCAACGGCTACTGGCCTTCCTTTTGCTGACGGAGGCGGAGGGCCAGCCGATAGGCGAGTATTCGGCGGGGATGCGGAAGAAGATTGGGCTGGCGGCGGCGCTGATGCACAGGCCGCAGGTGCTGCTGCTGGACGAGCCTTTCAACGGGGTGGACCCGATCAGTTCGCGCTCGATCAAGGACTTGCTCCTGGACCTGACGCGGCGGGGGGCGACCGTGTTTTTCTCGTCGCACGTGCTGGAGGTGACGGAGCGGCTGTGCTCGCGGGTGGCCATCATTCATAAGGGGCGCTTAGTGGCTTGCGACTCGCCCGAGGGGCTGCGCGCCGGTGTCGGCCTGGGCGAGGAGGCCTCGCTAGAGGACGTGTTCTTGCGCGTGGTCGGCGGCGGGCAAGCGCGGCAGGACTTAGATTGGCTGCTGGAGGGGGAGCCGCCGCGGTGAATGGGGGCAACGGCTTCAGGCGGCAGTTCGCGGCGCTGACCGCGGCCCGCTGGCGCATGTGGGTCAACTCGGTGCGCGCGCGGCCGTCTATCGCGTTGGTGACCGGGATTGGTCTGCTGGCCTTTGTGCTTCCGTTTGCGCTCTCGGTGGGGATTGGGACATACACCAGTTACCGGTCGCTGGCGGGCCCGGCGCGCGACAACCTACTGCACCTGACGCTGGGGGGCACGTTCCTGCTGTGGGTTCTGTTTCCGATTTACAGCACCACGTTGCAGCGAACGGTGGACGTGCGCCCGATGCGGCTGCTGCCCTTGGGCAGTCAGAGGGTAGCGTTCATGGTGAGTTTGTCCACGATTCTGGACGCGACGACGCTGGCGTTGGTGCCGGTCTACCTGCCGATACTGACGGCGTATGCGGGGTGGTGGTGGTGGTGGGCGCTGATGGTACTGGTAGCGCTGACGTTCTGCGCGCTGACGCTTTCGTGCGCCGTGGCGATGCTGCTGTATCGGGCCGGGGCGGGCGGGCGGCGGGCGATGTGGTGGCTGTCGGTGCTGGGGGCGGCGCCGGCAGTGTTGCTCTACCTCTCGTTCGTACGCACGACGGTCGTGCAAGGGCACCATTTCGGCCTCTCGCAGGTGCTGGCGGTGCCGTGGTCGCAGTGGCTGCGGTGGGTGCCTCCGGGCTGGGCGGCGGAGAGCATCCGGGCGGCGGTCGGGGGTAAGGTAGGGTCCGCGGCGGCGCATTTCGGGCTGCTGGCGGGCGGGTGCGTTTGCGCCCTGTTGCTGCACGGATGGCTGATCGGCCTGGGCGCGCAAGCGGGTGGCGCTGCCAGGGCGAAGAGGGCGCCGCGCTGGGGGCGCAGGAGCGGCTTCCTCTACCGCCGACTGGGCCCGACGGTGGTGAGCATGGCGGGGAAGGAGTTGCGGTGCCTCTTTCGCGATGCGCAGGTGCGCACCGCGATGGTGACGACGCCGCTGGCGGTGCTGCCGATCCTGCTGATGGCGCGGTTCGCGGCGGGGGAAGGCGTACGTCTGGCGGCGGCGGGCATGGCGGTGCCGCTGGCGACCATCATAGGCGGGTCAGTCTTCTTCAACACCTTTGGCATGGAGCGGGGGAGCCTGGCAGCCACGTTCATGCAGCCGGCGGACCGGCGGCTGGTGCTGGCGGGGAAGAACCTGGCTGATACGGCGCTGGTGCTGGCGGTGGTAGGGCCGGTGGTGCTGCTGGCGGCATTGGTGGGGGGGAGTTGGAGGTTCGCGGTGGGGGGGCTGGTGGGGCTGCTGGTCGCGGTGCCGGCGATACTGGCGATTGCCAACTACTGGGCCATTGAGTTTCCGTTCCGCACCCCCAAGCGGGGAGAGAATCCGTACCAGATGGGGTTCCTGTCCATGTGGATCATCGGTCTCATCCACGTGCTGGGGATGGCGGTGGCGGCACTGCTGGCGACGCCGGCGCTGCTGCTGGTGCTGTTGGGCTTCCTGCTGCCCCACGGCGTGTACCTGGTGTTGACGCTGCCGCTGGCGGCGGCCTATTCGGGAGTGATCTACTGGGCGCTGCTTGGAGGCGCGGCGCGCAGACTGGTGCAATCAGAGCCGGACATACTGGGCACGGTGACCGCCAAGACGCGCCGCTGGGCCGGGTAGCGGCGCGGCGCGACCTGTCGGCGGGGGGGGGGACTAGAGGCGCTTGAGTTGCTCGAGCACGTATGCGCGCGTCTGCTGCGGGCTGGGGAGCGTGCGCGCGAGGCGGCCGTCCTCGATGAAGGGCGAAAGAAGCGGCTGGGGGTCGGCAGGGCAGGCGCAGGGGGATTCGACGGTGCCCCAGGGCACCACTTTGCGCGCGCCGCACAGAGGGCAGCGCAACACTTGCTTGACGCCGCTTTCCTTGCCGCGCTTGGCGAAGGGCTTGCCGTCCAGCTCGACGATGTCCATGGCGAAGTCAATCACGCGGGCGTTGCTGATAGCGGTGCCCACGCCGTAGGCGTCAATGACTTCGCGGGTGCGCGCGATCTCCTCCTCATTGACTCCGCCGCTGAGGAAGATGCGCACGTTCTTGTAGCCGCGCAGAGCCAGTTCCCAACGAACCTCTTGGGCGATGTGCACGATATTGCCACGGCGCGAGGCGGGGGTGTCGAGGCGGACCGCGCTGAGGCGATCGCCGAGCAGTTCCGCAGCCACCAGCGCCTCGAACTTCTCGTCGCAGAGGGTGTCCACCAGGCAGACCCTGGGCACCGAGGGGTCCATCACCTCGTCGAAGGCGGCGAAGGCATCGCGGGCGGAACCCAGGATGAGGGTGAGCGCGTGGGGCATGGTGCCGACGGGGGGCTCGCCCAAGAGTCGCGCGGCTTCCACGGTGGCGACGCCATCGCAGCCGCCGATGTAAGCATTGCGCTCGACCATGGGGGCGATGGCGGGATGGGCGCGGCGCGCGCCGAAACTGAGGAGGGGCCTGTCGCCTGCCGCCTGCTTACAGCGCGCGGCCTTAGTGGCGATGCCGGAGGCGTGGCACAGGCAGCCCAACAGCGCCGTCTCCAATCGCCCGAAGTCGAGGTAGTCTCCGCGCACCCAGAGGACGGGCTCGCCGGCATGGAAGAGGGCGCCCTCGGGCATGGCGTAAGCAGTCACCGGCAGGCCGGTGAGGAGGGTGGCGACTTCTTCGATGCCTGCCAGGACTGCCCACTGGTAATCGCTGGGCAGGCTGCCGGCGCGGACCTCCATGACGACTTGCTTGTGGATGTTGCGCGCGCGGAGGATTTGCGCGGTGCGCTCGAAGTAGACGTCGGTGGTCTTGCCTGACTTGATGGCCGCCTCATCGGCGATATGCAATGGCACGCTCTTCACCTCGCGAAAGGAATCCGGGATAGGGGCGACGGAGGGGGGCTCACACCAGCGCGGCCTTGAAGAGGCGCTCCATCTGACGGAGCGCCCACTGGTGGTCCTCAAGCGACAGGGCGGCCACGCCGTCCTTCAGCACCGCTACAGTGTAGTCGCGCATATAGGCGTCGGCCGCGGTGAAGTAAACGCAGATGTCGGTGAGGAGGCCGCTGAGGACCAGGATCTTGACGCCGAGGCGGTTGAGGACAGCCTCGAGATCGCTGCGGAAGAAGCCGGAGTAGCGCGTCTTGGGGACGCGGACGGTCTCCTGCCCGCGGAGGGGCTGGACCACTTCGGCGCCTTGCGTGCCTCGGACGCAATGGCGGGGCCAGTTGCGGAACTC
>CAZGSV010000008.1:23035-67078 GCA_964528605.1 uncultured Armatimonadia bacterium | reverse complement strand
GGCCCGCGACGGCGGGCAGGCGGCGCGGGCGGGAGCCTAAGGGCCAGAGAGGGGCTGCTTCTGGAGCCGACGGACGGTAGCCGCAGCAACGCCGGTGGGGGCAAGCCGCTGCCGTTGCGTCACGGGCTCATCCCCCGCCTAGCCCCCGTCCCTCCTACCCTGCGCCCATTCCTGGTGCGGTGTCTCGTGAGAGACTGCTACCGTGTCCAACCGCGGCCGCCGGGCTTGCTGCAAGGTCTACGTACCCGGATCAGCCCGGTGGCTGTATGTTGTGCGCTCTTCGTCTTCGGTCGGCTACAGCCGGTGAGGAGTCTGCCGCCGTGGCCCCGCCTGCGGCGGGGGAGTCGCCCTAGGCGACAGGTCGGCCGCCTCAGGCGGTCCGCCCCGACCAAGAACCAACTCCCCCCGAACGCGTTCTGCTATAATCCATCGCGTGAGCGGGAGTAGCTCAGTTCGGTAGAGCAATGGCCTTCCAAGCCAAAGGTCGCGGGTTCGAGTCCCGTCTCCCGCTCCATTGAACTCCCCCGGCGCGCGCCGCGCCCCCTGCCGGACCAGTCCCCGCCCGCGACGCCGCCACTCCCACTCTCAGCCACCCTCGGGTAACACTAGCGTCACCCGGGTGAACTGGCCGGGCTGGCTTTCGGTCTCCCACGCTCCACCGATGACCGCCATCATCGCGCTCTGCAGCGCGACACCCTGACCGCCCCTGGCAGCCGCCTGAGAGACGCCCAGCCCCACTCCGTCGTCCTCCACCACGATCCGTAGGCCATCCCCGCCGCACGCTGCCGCGACTCTCAAGCGCAGCCGCCGGCCCGCGTCGCCGCCTCGGCCGTGGCGAGCGGCGTTGCGGATGGCCTCCCGAGCCGCGTAGAAGAGCACCTCGGCGCTCATCGCCGAAAGGCTCCGCGCTTTCTCCTCGGCCGTCGGCTCAACCTCCCACGTGACCCCATCGAACGCTCCCGCGAACTCCTCCTGAAGCAGGCGCCGCAGCGCAGGCATTAGACCGAGTTGCGAGACATCGAAGCCCGCTGAGGCCCAACATCGCGGCTTGCATGGCGGGCAGCACGTCGTCGTGTAGAACGCGCCGCGCGCGCCGGTCAACGACATAGCTCTCGGTCAGCCACTGCCCCAAAAGCGCCACCGGCCCCCCAAGCCACCGAATCCCAGCCGTCTGGGTTCACTGCCCTGCGCCTCCCGGCGCTGGTTGCCCAGTCAGCAGGTATCACATGGCGTCCGGCGCCAGAAACGCGGGAGGGCATGGCGGCGCGCCGTGTAGCCGGCGCGCGCGCCACCGGGCTGACTCCCCGACTAGGTCTGCCTGTAGGTGATGAGAGCAGTGCTTGCCTGCTGTGGCAGCGACACGAGCAGCCCCTGCTCCATCAGCTCCCGGCCCGTTATCTCCACCGTGCTCGGCTTGTCGAAGTCTCGGACCAGGTACCTTGCCTCGGGTTCAAGGCCGTGCAACCTCAGCCGCGCGGACTCGTAGATGCATTGCCCCCGGCGGAACGCCTGCACCATCCCCTCGCCACGATCGGACCTGTGGAACTGCCACGCGATCCACACGTCATCAGCCAGGCTATAGGGAGTAAGCGGATAGAAGTCGCCCTCGAAGAGATGCCGCACTGCTCCGAGCTCGTTGAGTCGCTCTTTCGTCAGGTCCCACACCTCTGGCTTCGCGGTGTACACGTCGGTCGCGAGCGCGAAGCTGCTGCGCATACCGCTGCGGAAGGCGAAGGCGTCTAGCGCGACGGCGCCCAGCCCGTGCAGCGGCAGCCACCGCGACAGCCCATATATCATGCTCTGCTCGCTGTTGGGATCCCAAAGGAAATCGGTAGTAAGCAGCGGCAAGGACCGTCTCAGCATCTCAAAGTCAAGGCGTCTGCCGCCGCTGGCGCAGTTGTCGATAAGAATTCCGGGATGCTCGGCGCGCAGGGTGTCGAGGTACTCATAGAGACCGGTGATGTGCTCGATCTCGTTGATCCCTTGGCGGTCGGGGGCCTCGTTGGCCCGCCAGTACCAGAGCGGGTGCAGATTGAAGTCGTGCCGGTAGATGTCTATGCCCCACTCCTCTATTGCTCTGGAGAAGTTCTGCTTGGCCCATTTCAGCGCTTCCGGGTTCCCCAAGTTCAGCAGACGCCAGTCGGCCTGGTAGGCCACGTCCGGCGGCAGGCCGGCGGGCGCAAGCAGCCATTCCGGGTGATTTCGCCTCAGCCAAGTGTCGGGCATCACGCGCTCCGGCTCCAACCACAGGAGGAACCGTAGCCCCGCCCGGTGCGCCGCATCCCCGACGGGCTTGAGTCCGTTGGGGTAGCGGGCGGGGTCGGGGTCCCACGTGCCCATGCCCCCCGGGAAGCCGCCCTCTGACCACCCGGCATCGATCCACCAGCAGTCCACTGGCAACTCGTGCTCAGCGATGTTGGCGATGCCTTGGACCATGTTCGCCTCGGTGCTGTCGTTGAACGCAATGACACCGTGGGGCGAGACGGCCACCGGGCCCTCCAGGCGCTTACCCTCCCAGGTGGGCGTGTAGTGGTGCAGGAGCAGAGACCGCAGCAAGTTGTGAGCGCGCAGGAGGTCATCGCCGCGCCAGAAGAGCAGCAGGATTGCCGGGGTGCGGATCTCTTCACCGGGATGCAGCCTAAGGTGCGTGCGCTCCATCCCCGCCTTTACCTTCACGCTCACATCCTCGCCGCGCGCAAACGTAACCGCCCACTGGCCGCTCCAGCCAATGCCGATGACAACCCCACCCTCGTGGGGGGTCTCGAGATTGATGAAAGGCAGAACCCCGTCGGAGGAGCGGCCTCCGTAGGGTGCCAGCCGCACCGACTCGTTCTGTTCCAGCTCTCTGAACCGCGGGTGAAAGTCAGTTGGTTGGGCGGTGCTGCCGTCGTTGTAGTCAAGGTGGAAATCGTCCTCGAAGCCGGGCACGTCGATATCCAGCGCCTGCACGTCCTCGAGAACGGGTGTGTCGCCGCGGCCCTTGTTGCGGAAGTGCAACACCCACTCCAGGGCGGGGAAGTCGGCGTACTCGAGCATTTCGCAACGAACGTCAAGCCCGGTTTGCGGGTCGGATAGCGTGAGCACCCGGCGGGCGTGCCCCTCCGCCGTCGTCGAGGAGCGGGCCGCAAGCCGCCATCCCGGCAGCAGTTCGCGCGATGAGCTGCCTCCGTAGACGAAGGAAAAGGGGAAGGCGTCTAGGTCGCCGGCAACGTGGCTCCGCACCCACTCGCGGGTTGTCTCGAACTCCTTCCCATCGGGCGTTACGGCCAAGGCAGCCGCCGGCAACGCGCCGGCCAAGCATATTGCGAGCAACGGAACGCAGAGTCTCATATGCTCCTCCCGATGTCGGCAGGGCACTCAGACGCGCCCGGTACCGATTGCCGCTCTCCCTGCATGGGATGGTCACTGGCCCCGGCGGCTTGACCGCGGAGGTCAGCGGGCCTGTGTCCATCATCTTCCGCCCCGTCATCTGCTTCTCGCCGACGTCCAGGTGACCTTGCGCCCAGAAACGAGTCCATGGACTACGTTAGCAAATGTGGGTCCTGGAAGGTAGACGGGAGGGCACGGTGCCCCCGGGCGGGCATGCTCGCGGGCGCATAGGTTTTGCTCTGTTGCCGCAGTCGAGCGCGTCGGCCCTGGATGGGCCGTTGCAGGCGCGGGCACTGCTCGGGCGCTGGCGGAGGCAGTACAACACCGTGCGCCCCCACAGCGCCTCGGACTACAGACCACCTGCTCCGCAAGCGGGCCGACCATGGCCGTCCAGCGCCGCCTGCCCGAGCCGATGGGCTCTGGCCACGGCCAGGGCTAGGCTCGGCTTGCCCGCCGCGGCGGGCAAGCCGGCCATGGTTGCATCCCCCAGTTCTGTGAGATAGGGTGGCACCACTACTCGGGGCAGGTCACCTTTTGCCTTGCACGGGCGAGAGGCGTGTGGTACCCACTAGGCCCGCACGGGAGGACGCCATGACCGCCAAAGTCGCTCTGGTTGTCGTGCTGTTGATTCTCTCCTTGGGAGGTGCATTAGTGGCCCCGGCCGCCGCCGGCAAGTTTGAAGACCTGGGGATTCCCATTCGCAAGGCAGGTACCATGGGCTTCATCGTCGGCCCGGACAAGAGCGGAACCCAGGACCTGCTCTACTGCAACTTCAACCAGGATGGTGGCACGCTCTTCCTGGTTGTGGTGGACCCCGATACCGGCGAGGCGCACCAGTACAACGCTCCCGAGGGGCCGGGAGCCTGGGCTGAGATACTTGGGCCGGACAACAAGATCTACCTCGGCACTTGGGATGGCGGACTCATCCTGCGCTTCCATCCCGGCCAGCCGGAGAAGGGGATCGAGGTGGTGGGCAAGCCGTCGGAGACCGAGACCTACATCTGGCAATACGCGATCGGGAAGGACGGGAAACTCTACGGCTGCACCTATGGCAACGCTAAACTGATTTCCTACGACCCGAAGACCGGCGAGATGGCCGATCTGGGCAGGATGGACGAAACCCAGATGTACACCCGTTCGGTCGCGGCCGGCCCCACCGGGAAGATCTACGCCGGCGTTGGCACCCAGAGGGCCAACGTGGTCGCTTACGACCCGGCCACGGGAGAGCACAAGTCAATCCTGCCCGACGAGCACCGGCTGAACGGAGGCGCCAGCGTTTGGCAGGGCGAGGACGGTAATGTCTACGCAGTCGCACCGACCGGGCAGTATTTCCGAGCGCAGGACGACCATCTGGTTCCCATTGCCGCGAGCGAGGCAGTCAGCGCCCCTCCGAAGCGACTGCGCGACGGGCGGATAGTCAGTTCCTATCAGCCAGGCAACGGCAACGCCACCTTCACCTTGCTCGACCCGAAGACGAATCAGACAACTACGCACACCTTCACTTACCAGGGCGCGGGCAGCGGCGTCTTTGTGGTCGGCGAGGGGCCGGACGGCCAGATATACGGCAGTTCGGCGATGCCCTTGGAGATGTTCGAATACGATCCGCAAGCGGGATCACACAAAGACCTGGGCAATCCGACGCCCGTTGACGGAGAAATCTACTCGTTCGCTACTCTTGACGGGCTGCTCTACCTATGCGCCTACCCCGGCTCCTGGCTTAGCGTCTACGACCCGACGAAGCCGTGGAACTACGGGACCGAGGCGGGTAGCAATCCGCTCGGCATTGGCAACGTTGGAGACGGCCACCTGCGGCCGCGCGCGATGGTGGTGGGGCCGGACAAGCGCCTCTACATCGGAAGCCTGCCGCCTTATGGACAGTTGGGCGGGGCGCTGGGAATCTACGATCCGGCCCAGGGCAAGGTCGTCGAGAACTACCGCAACCTGATCTGGCATCAGAGCATTTTCTCCCTATGCGTGGAGCCCAAGAGCGGGCTGGTCTTCGGGGGAAGCAGCATTGCAGGCGGGGGGGGCGCGACCCCGAGCGAGAGGGAGGCCCATTTCTTCGCCTGGGATCCGGCGAAGAAAGCGAAAGTGCTGGACCTCATTCCGCTCAGGGGCTGCGGCACCATCGCTGCCCTGGCCGCCGCGGAGGGCAAGGTCTTCGGGATCGGCCACGACGCCCGGCGCCTTGTAGTCCACGACGAGCATGGCAAACTAGTGATGAGCCAAAAGGTGGATGGTGAGAACGCGCTATTCGTTTACGACCCGGCCGCCAAGCGAATCGTTCACGAGGCAGTGGTTCCGTTCGGCAGCCTTCGGGACATTTCACTGGGGCTGCACAGCAACGGCCTTCTCTACGGCCTTACCCAGCACACCATCTTCAGCGTCGACCCTCGGACCTACGAGACGAAGGCCGTTGCCGAATTCCCCGACACCATTGATTGCGGCTTCGCCCTCACCGACACCGGCCTGTACTTTGGGTCGGGGGTGCATCTGGTCAGGTATAGGTGGTAGGCCGGTCGTTGAGCCCTGTTCCTGCAAAGAAACCGGGCCGCGCGCTCAGTGCTGCCTGGTCGGGTGGCCTGTCCCCGATCCTTGGTGCCGCGGTTGACGAGATACCGCTGCCGGGCACGACCATGGCCGGCAGGCGGAGCGTGGCCTGGGGACCGTGCCCCCCCCGTGACAGCATGTCGTTGCGGGTTCGACAGGGCTGTCCTGCCGACGTCAGGCAGGCGCCGCCCCAGACTGGCGGGACCCCGAACGGCGGCCGTCGGGCTTGGCTACGTTGGGCCTGGCGGCTGTGGCTGCACACCCCGGCGGTCCGTCGTAACGCCTGGCGTCACAAATGGGGGCGAGGGCAGCGCGCCGCTCAGAAGATAACGAGAGCGACGGTTCCCACCACGATCCGCGTCACCTCGCCACGCTACTCACCAGGCTCTCGGCCCAACGAGGCTGGACTGGTGTTGCCGAGAGAAAAGTATGACACAGTGCAGAATCGGCACATGCCGTAGACTGTGATCCGAGATGCCTGACCTGCCGTAGGCGTCCGTGTGAGTGTGTCTTCCACGAGTCATCAGCCGCGCGCAGTGAGACGGCCCGCTCCGAAGTGTGAGGCCTGAAGGACTACAGGCTTCCTTTGCGGCCCGGGTCAAGCCTACAATGCACGGCGGCAGACTCACTTCGAGGCGCTCAGGGAGGGGCAGGCTATCTCCATCGAGGGTCACGAGCAATGCGTCAACGGCCAGAGAAGGACCAATACTATCTGGGAATCGCGCGGGAAGTCGCGAGGCGGGGGGACGTGCCTGCGGCGGAACCATAGCGCGGTGATCGTGAACAGAGGCCAGATCATCAGCGCCGCTTACGCCGGAGCCCCACGGGGCGCCCCTAACTGCATAGAGTTGAACGAATGTCCTCGTGAACGGGCCAACGTTCCTCGAGGCGAACGGTACGAACTCTGCCGGTCAGTCCATGCAGAGATGAATGGAGTCATCCATGCTGCCCGAGCGGATATGGTAGGCGGAACGCTCCACCTGGTCGGGATGACTCCAGACGGTGAGGTAGTCGAAGGAACGGAGCCTTGCCTGAGGTG
This sequence comes from uncultured Armatimonadia bacterium, assembly GCA_964528605.1. Classification (GTDB taxonomy): domain Bacteria; phylum Armatimonadota; class Zipacnadia; order CAZGSV01; family CAZGSV01; genus CAZGSV01. The sequence continues at coordinate 60,120 of CAZGSV010000008.1, read as the reverse complement.
CAGGCGGGTGATCATCAATGCTGGTATCACGAACGCAGTGGTGATGAGGCCGGATGGCACCGCGCAGCGGTTCGCGGTTGAATGCTGGATCAGCGAGGAGACCCCCCCGTACGGTGACCGCCGCGCGCTGGCCGGTAGTGGTCAATGAGCGCCCGTGTGCTGTCGTCCTGCGGATGCCCTGCCCCCATTTGTGGTGCCACATTCCATGTCCACTGCCGGGCTATGCAGCGGTGGCCACCAGGCGGAGCATGGACGAGCCAGCCGGCCAGGGTTGGATCGCCTATGGAGCGGACAGGCTACCGAGGCCGACTTGAATGTGGCTCGTCGGCCCGGATTGACGGACATCGCCGGTTTCAGTAGGCTCTCAGCACGTGAATACGGGCCCCTCTATGTTGTGCGATCTTTCGGTTTGGGCTCCACCTTACCCCTCGCAACGCCGGAGCCGGCTCGATTTCGGTTGAGACTCGCCGCTGGCTGGTGATAATATGAGAGTGGGCCCGTAGCTCAGTGGACAGAGCGACTGCCTTCTAAGCAGTTGGTCGTGCGTTCGAATCGCACCGGGCCTGCCAGAGGCTGGTGGGCCCCTACTGGCGGTGTGGGCGGTGAGCGTAGCTCAGTCGGCAGAGCGCCGGACTGTGGATCCGGCTGTCGGGGGTTCGAGTCCCCTCGCTCACCCCAGTCTCGCCCTTAGGCTTGCTTGCAGGGCAGAGCGTCCCGACTGCGTCGGGGCTGTCGGGGGTTGGAGTCCCCTGGCTCCCCCCATTTCTGTCCGATTCTGTCCTTTGGTGTCCAAGTCCTTCATCCTTCGCAGCACCTCTCTGTTGGGGCAGGGGGCAACCTTGCTGCCGCCAGTCATCAAGCCGGCGCTCTAGGTGCAACGTTCGCCGTTGCGCGTGGTTCTGGCCCCCCGGCGTGGTTTGCCTGCGGGCACAGAAGTCTTGTTCTCGATACGGTTTCGGCCCTCTTTACCCGGCGCTCTTCGGACCCAGCGAGTGCATAGGTCGCTTATCAATCCGCTCCGTCCTCGGGCCTGCGACAGCCATTTCGAGATGGGTCCGCACTATACGTACAACAGGGCGGTGGTGGAACTCTTTCTTCCAAGGCATCGGACCTGCGCGTCGCTCCGGCGGCAGAAAGACCATGGAGGGCGATACCCCGCAGGCCAGCACTGAGGCTTGCTGGGCGGGACCACGCCCCAGGCGGCAGCATGCTCCCTGGCCTCGCTCTCGGGGGCAAGGTCAGGCCCGGAGGGTCCGTGCATTCGTTCAGCGCGAAGGAGGTTCCTAGTATCGCTGCAGACTTGGGTCCAAGTCTACCGGTGCGTTATGAGGGCACCACATGCGCCTTGGGCGTCGAAGGGCGGGCGCAAGCGGCCGAGATGCCGCCTGGCCGTCTACTCCTTGGCCCCGCGCTCTCGCAGGAGGTCAGCCAATGCAGTGCGATTGGCGTTGATCGCCAACTGGAGTGGGGTCATGCCGTCGTCATCGCGCACATTGACGTCTGCCCCCCTCTCCAGCAGGAGCTTCGCGATCTCCAGCCGGGCGGCGTTGAGGACAGGGTCGCTCCCCGTTTCCTCACCGTCTGGTTCGCTGGCAAGGGAGAACGTGAAGAGTTCGCTGAAGCTCTCGCCGGCGGTGCAATGAAGCGGCGTCCGACCGAGGTTGTCCTTGAGGTTGACGTCGGCGCCCTTGTCCAGCAGGAGCGTTGCCGAGTCCAGATGGCCCTCTTGAGCAGCCTCGTGGAGCGGCGTGCGATCACGGCTGTCTCTGGCATTTGCGTCCGCTCCTCGGTCGACCAGCACTTGAACGACCGCCGGATGTGACAAGGCGACGTGCAGCGCAGTGCTCCCCTCGTCTGTCTTGGCATCAATGTCTGCTCCGTGGTCCAGGAGCAGCTGGGTGACCCCGGGATGACCTCCGAAGGCAGCGTCGTAGAGCGCGGTTCGCCTGTACTCATGGGTGGCAGCGACGTCCGCCCCGCTGCTCAACAGGAATCGGGCCATTTCCACATGGCCGTTCATGGATGCCTTGTGCAGGGGTGTGGTTCCGTTGTCAGTGGCGGCGTTGACATCCGCCCCAGCCGCCACTAGCAGCCTGGCGATCTCAGTGTGGCCGCCGCCGGCGGCCATGTGAAGGGGGGTGTCGTTCCACTTGGTCGCTGCGCGGGGATCGCCGCCCTGTTGCAGGAGAAACCGCACGGCGTCCGTCCGTCCAGATCTGGCCGCCCAGTGCAGCGCGGTCATGCCGCTCCACTCGACTTGGGCGTCGACCTCCACCCCCGCTGCCAGCTGACGCTCAATTGCCGCCACGTCGCCAACGCCGGCGGCGGTGTGGATGCTGTGGGTCGCGCCGTTGTCCAACAGGAGCGTGACCATATCCCGATGATCATTGCTGATGGCAATCGCCAGCGGGGTGCGCTCGTCGTTGGTCATGGTGTTGAGGTCTGCCCCGCTGTCCAGCAAGAGCTTCGCGACGTCCAGGTGACCCTCGGACGCGGCCACCGCCAGAGGTGTGCGGCCGTACATGTCCTTGGCTTCCATGTCCGCGCCAGCATCCAGGAGTACTGCTGCCGCCTCGGTGAGGCCAGCCTCCGCGGCTTCGTGCAAGGGACGAGAATCGGCGATCCCTACCGCATTGACATCGGCACCGTGCTCTATCAGCAAGCTCACCATCTCCAGCTGACCGAACCTTGTCGCAAGGTGCAGTGGTGTCGAGCCAATTGCGGCGGCGTTGACATCCGCCCCGCGTTTGAGGAGCAACTCCGCTACTTCCAGATGGCCTCCGAGGGCGGCCCAGTGCAGCGCGCCGAAGTCTTCCTCGGGAACCTCGTTGGGATCGACGCCGCTCTCCAAGTACTCGCGCACCTGGGCAACATCCCCCTCCTTGGCGGCATCGTAGATATCCGCGCTACAGAGCACGGTCACCACCAACACCAGCCCAAGAGCGGCCGCAGCGAACGAGGTCTTGTTCATGCGCTCTCCTCCTCCCCCAACACCGGATGGTGCAGGCCTCCGCGCCTCTGTGCAGGGACTCAGGTAATGTACCAGATTCCCAAGGTGCGGGACAAACGGGGCTGATAGCCAGGAACGCCCTGCACAGAGTCAGGGCGCCGCGACCCGAAGGGCGACCTGCGCCGATGGCCGGCAGCCCAAGGCGCTCTGCGGCCTCACGGCTGCACTGCGTCCTCCAGCGCTCTATGAGCACCTGTGCCCGGGTTCGGGGCTCTCCCTTCAATCGTCGCAACAGAGCAAGACTTATGGGCCGCATCTTCCCAGACTGGGTAAGGTTCACGCAGTATGCAGCCAGCGAGCAGCCGCGTGCCCGCGCGGGCCCGGTTACGAAAGGCCAGTCCTCGCCGAGCGCGACTGGCTCTTGACGGTGAATGCGGCATGGCAGTGGCGACGGAATGTGCGGAGAGCGGACCTCGGCCGTGCTCTTGCGGAAGAGGCGGCCTGCGTCGTGGGAAAGGTGGCTGGCGGGGATGCCTTCGGAGCGGTCGTACTACCAGATAGTTGTGGAGAAGACGAACGCAACGCAGGAGCAGGTGGCAGAGGCTCTGAAGGCGGCGGAGGAGAGGCGCGAGCATGTGGGGAGGGTGCTTGTTGCCATGCAGGCCATCACCGAGAAAGAACGCGTGATGTGCCTGGCCGAATCGTGGGGCATTCCATTTGCTGACCTGGCGGCGCTGAACGTCGCTCCCGAGCTCGTCCACTCAATCTCCGAAGCGCTGATGCGCAAGCACAAGTGCTTCCCTATTGGCAGGAACGGGAAGCGGGTCACGCTCGCGATGGTAACGCCCAATGACATCTTTTCGGTGGACGACATTCGCCTTACGACCGGATACGAAATCGAGCCGGTACTGGCCATAGAGGAGGACATTCTCACGGCCATTGAGCGGGTCGCCTGGGACAGAGCACTAAGCGAGGTGCTGCACCAGTTCGGGAAGGCGGACACGGGGGCTGAAGCCCTTGTGGAACGCGGGGGCGAGCCCGCCGAGGCCCCTTTGATATCAAAGCCGGCGCTCGACGGAGCTACCTTGGTGTCTGTGATGGCGGCCTCGCGTGTGGCCTCGCGTGGCGCGTTCAATCCGGAGGACAAGGTTCATAGGAGCCGGGTGAACTGCACCGTATTCGCGCCTGCCGCGGCGGCCTGCGATGATGTGGTGGCGGTACAGGTCTTCGCCCACATGCCTGAGCAGACAGAGGAGTCCGATGCAGATGCTCAGGAAGGGGGCGTGACGGCACTGGGGACGCGGATAGCGCGCGGGTCGAAACTGACGTTCGAGTTGGGTGTGGCGGGTCTGAGGGTGTACGATCCCGTTAAGGAGCTCGTTTGGGGCGGAGCCCCAGACTCAGTACAGTTTGTGGGTAGAGTTCCGGCTGACGCGCAGCCTCACACGGTCATTGGGAAGCTCCTCGTGTCTCAGGACACCGTGCCGATTGGCCAGATCAGGTTCAAACTCAAGGTCGTGGGCCGAGCCCCGGTCGCGGACAGGACAGCTTCACCGCAGGGGGAGACCGCTCACAGGTATGAGAAAGCGTTCATCTCCTACGCCTCGGAGGATCGTGACGAGGTTCACCGCCGAGTGCAGATGCTCGAAGCCGTCGGCATTCGTTGGTCTCAAGAGGTGCTGAACTTGTCTCCCGCGGAGCGATGGGAACAGGCCTTGTACCGCCAGATTGACCAGAGTGATGTGATGTTCCTTTTCTGGTCCGTGGCAGCGAAGGAATCCACATGGGTCACGCGCGAGTGGAGATACGCGTTGGCGCATAAGGGCGCGGAGTTCATCACGCCGGTTCCCGTAGGGGGGCATCCCATGCCTACACTGCCTGCGGAGCTGGCACACCTGCACCTGAGGGAGGAGGGTCGCTACTTCGTCCCCGATGCAGCACGTGCTGGCCAGTTCTGGGCGACCGTAAGCGAGGCGAACCGCCCTCCGGAGATCAGCTCGAGTGCCCCCAGGAGCGGGAGTGAGGGCAGTCTGTACAGCTACGACGTGCAGGCGAGTGACCCGGATGGAGACGCTTTGACCTACAGCCTGACCACCTCGCCGGCGGGGATGACGATCGATCCGACGACGGGGTTGATCCAATGGACGCCCGGTCATGACCAAACAGGGGACCACCTGGTGGAGGTACTGGTAGCGGACGGCAAGGGCGGTAGCGACACGCAGTCGTGGACGATCACGGTAGGCGAGGCGAACCGTCCTCCGGAGATCACCTCCAGTGCCCCGACGAGCGGCAGCGAGGGGAGTCCTTACACGTATGACGTAGAGGCGAGCGACCCGAACAGGGACACTTTGGCCTACAGCCTGACCACCTCGCCGGCCGGAATGACGATCGATTCGGCGACGGGGTTGACAGAGTGGACGCCTGATTGTGACCAGGCAGGAGAGCACCCCGTGGAGGTGCTGGTGGAGGACGGCAAGGGCGGCCGCGACACCCAGTCGTGGACCATAAACGTAACCGACACCAACCGGGCACCCGAAATCACGTCGGCCGCCCCGACGAGTGGGAGCGAGGCTGATGCTTACACTTACGACGTGGAGGCCACCGATGCGGACGGGGACACTCTGACCTACCGCCTGACCACCTCGCCGGCGGGGATGACGATCGATTCGGCCGCCGGGCTGATTGCGTGGACGCCCGATTATGGGCAGGCCGGTGATCACGCGGTGGAAGTACTGGTGGAGGACGGCAAGGGCGGCCGTGACAGCCAGTCGTGGACGATCGCGGTAGGAGAGACCAATCGGGCTCCAGAGATAACGTCCGCCGCGCCGACGAGCGGGAGCGAGGGGAGTCCTTACACGTATGACGTAGAGGCGAGTGACCCGGATGGAGACGCTTTGACCTACCGCCTGACCACCTCGCCGGCCGGAATGACGATCGATTCGGCGACGGGGTTGACAGAGTGGACGCCTGATTATGACCAGGCCGGTGATCACCCGGTGGAGGTACTAGTGGACGATGGCAGGGGTGGTAGCGACACCCAGTCGTGGACGATCGCGGTAACTGACACCAATCGGGCTCCGCAGATCACCTCGAGCGCGTCGGCCGCGGGTACGCAGGGAGTGCTCTACAGCTACCAGGTGAAGGCGACTGACCCGGACGGGGACGCTCTGGCTTACAGCCTGACCACCTCGCCGGCGGGGATGACGATCGATCCGACGACGGGGTTGATCCAATGGACGCCCGGTCATGACCAAACAGGGGACCACCTGGTGGAGGTACTGGTGGAGGACGGCAAGGGCGGTAGCGACACGCAGTCGTGGACGATCACGGTAAGGGAGAACCACGCGCCCGAGTGTTCCGACATCAAGGTGCCGCGATTGGTGGAAGTGAACTCGAGCATTGGTGCAAGCGCCGAGTTTGCAGATCCCGACGCGGGCGATACCCACAGAGGAGAGTGGGACTGGGGGGACGGCAGTGCCTCATCGGGCACTATCACTGAACCGGATGGCGGCGTCGGCGTCGTCAGCGGCAGCCACAGCTACGCTGCGCCCGGGGTGTATGCGGTTGCCCTGACTGTCACCGACCAGGCTGGCATCTCAGACCAGTGTGTCTTCCAGTACGTGGTCGTCCACGATCCTGGCAGCGGATTCGTCACGGGCGGGGGGGGGATCGAGTCGCCCCCCGGAGCTTACGGCGCCGATCCTGTGCTCACAGGCGAGGCCACCTTCGGCTTGGTTGCCAAGTATGAGAAGGGGAAGCCCGGCCCGGGTGGCGAGATCGAACTCCGGTTCCACATGGCTGATCTGAACTTCCACAGTAGCGAATATGACTGGCGGGTCGTTGCCGGACACAAAGCGAAGTACAAGGGATCAGGCACCATCAACGGTCGTGGCGACTACGGCTTCATGCTCACCGCCATCGAGGGCGACCTCATCGCTGGCGGAGGCGCCGACCAGTTCCGGATTAGGATATGGGACAAGACTGCGTCCGACTCGCTTGTCTATGACAGCCAGATGGGAGAAGCTCAGAATTCTGACGCCGCGAGCCAGGTCGTGGGAGGCAGCATTGTCATCCGCACACAAGGGAAGGAATGACTGCGTGCTCTTGGGCTCCACGAATCCAACCGAAGGCGCGTTCTGCGGACCAGGGCCTAGGCGCGGCCGAGAGTCCTCCGGCCGCCCCACTTCATCGAGCCGACAGAATAGCGAAGGGCCGACAGGCCCGCCACGGCGGGCAAGCGTAGCGTAGGAGCGGAGCCGGTCGGCCAGGGTTGGACCCCTTCCGGGGCGGGGGGCCGGTAGCCCAAGGCGTTGTGGGGGCGCACCGCCTTGCACTGCCCGCGCCAGCGCTCTGTCATGACCTGTGGCACAGCAGCGTTCTGCAGTTGTGGCCTTTGGGGACCACAGCCCTCGTCTTGCGCAACACTCCGTGCGCCGGGCGACGCGAGCGCCGGGCCAAGGTCACCTCGCGCCGGACTCGCCATTTCAAGGCTCGGGAGCGCTATCGCACCGCCAGAACCACGACCGGGGCGTTGGCTGCAGCCACCGTGATCTCGTAGCAACCTCGTGCGCGGACTTCGATCGTGCGGGGCTCGCCTGGCAGCAAGTCCACGAAGTTGTCCGAGTACCGTGCCCACGGATCCTCCACCGAGAGATTGACCCAATGGGCGTACTCGGGCGCTTGCAGCGTGAGTCGCATGCATCCTTCGGCGACGCGGCATGCGGAAGCCTCTATGCACGTCGGGAGCAGCCTCCAGTCCTTGCGCAAGGCCGCGTGATACAAGCACTCGCTGCTTGTTTCGCCGCAGCGCAGTTCCGCATGAATGAACTCGTCCTCCGGCGACTCGAGGCGCAAGGGCGCGGGCATCTGCTCGAGCAGTCGCGTCGCCCCGGCGGCGTCCAAGCGCGCGGCGAACTCAAACTCACCCGCCAACGCGCCGCTGTGGCGGAACCTCCTGATTCTTACGGTACAGTCGCGCGGCTCGGGCAGATCGCTAATCCCCCAGTACTCCAGGCAGTCTCCATTCCGATAGAACATGCCGATAACCGGGGCGTGGGCGTGACGGACCCAGTAGTAGGCCGCCTTCGCTCGTCCGAAGAAATCAACGAGACTGAACGTCACCGCAGGCCAAGGTTCGTTGTATTGCCAGATGAGAGAGCCCGACGTATCGAACATGCGCCTGCGGTAGACCTCGAGGGCATAGCGCATCAGCGTCGCCTGGGCTTCCTGGGTCAGCATGATGTACTCGTCGAGCGTCTGCGGCGAGCCGAACTCCGGCACAATGGCGTTCATCCATCCGCAGTAACCGTGGTGGAATCCCCATAGGGCGTTCTGGGGGCCGTGCCGGTCCCATTGGTACTGCGGCGAGATCATCGCCTCGACGGTTCTGCGGTGCGGGACGGATCGGAACCCGTACTCGCTGCTGAACCGGGGCGCGTTCTCCTGGTAGCCGCGCCAGTTCGGGAAGCTGTACCAGTCGTGGAAGTCGCCGACCTCTCGCGAGCGGGTGGTGGCTCCGCCGAAGGGGCTGCCGGGCCAGTAGGGGACCTCCGGCGACAGATGCCGAACGGTGTCGGGAAGGACGTGGTCGTAGAGCCGCTCGCCCAGATGGCGCGGGGCGCGCTCCGCCCAGTCCCCCAGTTCCCAGGCCTCCTGGCATTCGTTGCTGCCGCACCACAGCACTACACACGGGTGCCGGCGCAGGCGTGTCACGACCTCGCGGGCTTCGCGCGCGGCGCTCGCCATGAATTCGGGATCGTCGTCGGGATACATGGCGCACGCGTACATGAAATCCTGCCACACCATGATTCCCATCTCGTCGCACAGGTCGTAGAACGTCTCCGACTCGTAGATGCCGCCGCCCCAGACGCGAAGCATGTTGAAGCGCGCCTCGTGGGCCAATCCCACAAGGCGGCGGTATCCGTCGCGAGTGTTGTCCAGCGTGAGGCTGTTGGAGGGCACCCAGTTCGCCCCGCGCGCGAACACGTCCACGCCGTTGATGCAGAACGTGAACCGGTTCTCCTGTTTCAGGGCGACGGTGCGGACGCCGAAACGTTCCGACCGCCGGTCCGTCACCTGTCCCTCGAACTCGACCTGCGCCTCCAGCGTGTAAAGGAACGGCTCGCCGATGGGATAGGGATACCACAGCCGCGCCGAGGGTATCCTGACCCTTGCGCGTACCGGAAACCCGGCCGGTGCAGCCAAGGATCCTTCCCACACGGGCGGCCCGTCCGGGCCTGAGCGAATGCACAGATGCACGGTCGGCGGCGCGCCTGCGGCGCGGAATACCCGGGTAGCGACTTCGACGGTTACAAAGGCATCTGCTCCCTCGATCGCGTCGGTGCGTACGTGCATATCCTCCAGCGAGGCTCCCTGATGGCACACAACGTGCACAGGACGCCAAGGGCCAATAAGGGGCAGGCGTGGGGCAAAGTCCCAGCCGAAGCTCATTTGGCAGGTTCTCACGTAGGGCCGGATCTCCTCGGGGCTCCTGCTCACGTCGCTGCGGACTCGTCTCCGCACCGCGTCCGGATCGAGGCGGCACTCGAGAGCCAGCACATTGGCCTCATCGCGCTTCACGAAAGCCGTGACATCAAAGCGGTGCGCGTGATGGGCATTGTGCGTGAACCCCACGGGCGCGCCGTTGAGCCAAGCGGTGCAGTAGAGTTGTACACCCTCCAACACCAGCTCGTACCGGTCCGCCTTTCGCTCGTCGGCCGACAAAGTGAACTCGCGTCGAAACCACCAGGTGTCCCGCCCGAAGGCCTCGAGGGCGCGCACCTGCCGGTCGAGCCAAGGCGACGGCACGACGGCGTTCTCCACAAGGGCCGCCTGCACGGTCGTCGGCAGACGTACGGCCAGCCAACCTTCCGTGCTGCAGGCCGATTCGTACGGCTTGGCGCCCTGCGTCTGCCTCTCCGCCGCCATGCGCCAATCTCCAGATAGCTCAATCGCACGCATATGCCCTCCTTCGACCGACTTCTGAGTGACGGATCCTGCCGGAACCCCTCCCCGGGCGGAAGGGCCCGAACCCACCTCGTTCGTCCGCGGAATCGGCGCTCAACCGGTTGCCGGACAAAGCCCCTGTTGCCGGGCTGGGCCATCAGCCAGACGCGTCCAACGGCAGGTGACCTTGCCTCTAAGTCGAGTCGAGGGAGCATGTTAGCAGATAGCGGTCCTGGACGGCAGACAGCAGGGCGGCTTCGATGAGCAGGAAGCGGCACGCGGCGGAGGAGACCATCCGTCCGCCTGAGGCAGGCGGGAGGCGGAGGTAGACCTGGCTAAGGGGGCGACGGTAGCGCTGGCGTGCAAGGACATCGGGGTGCCGGAGCACCCAGCGCTCAAGGTCTCAACACGGTGGTCGGCTTGAGGCATCACTCCGCGCTCTTTGCTGGACCGTCTCTGACCCCCTAGGTCTTGTTGCAGGCGTGGAAGGTGGAGGACGGCTCGGTCTGAGCAAGGCTTGGCTGCAACCAACCGTTTGTCATGCGGGCACCGGGTGGCTTGGCGCTCACCGTTCCGGCAGGCCGAGACCGACCTGTAGTAGCGGGTTGCGCTTACAGAATGGGGAGGGTAGAAATGCCGAGACTAGGGCTGGCGCCTTGGCCGGTCGCCCACCCCGCGATGCTGGCGACGGACTTGGGAGGTCGGAACACGGTGGCAGCCAGGGCCTCCCGCTACTGCGGGAGCGCCGCCATCTTAGACCGACGGCGGCCGGGTCCGGGTACCGGGGCGGCCGCACGACGGGAGGTGTGTGAATGATGCGATCGGCTCAGGCTAGACGCAGATGGACAGGCATGCTTCTGCTGGGCGTCTCGCTTACGCTTGGAATTGTGCCTGCGGCGCCCGCCTTCGCGCGGCCTGCCGCAGAGCAGGGGTGGGTGATCTACAGCACCGAATTCGGCTGGCTTCGCGTTGGGACGCAGGCCGAATTCGAGGAGCCGTGGGAGAAACAGCAGGAGATCTGGGGCGGCACCTCCGCGGAACCACTCCAGAAGACGCTGCTGCGCGGCGGCTTTGCTAGTCGCGAGGAAGCCCTCGGGGCGCTCTGCGCAGAACTCACGCGGGTTCGCATCAAGCGTCAGGGCCTGGCTACCCCGCGCTGGACGACGAACGCCCTCTACAAGGGCGAGGAGTACAACCTGCGGCTTGACCGCGGGCTCGACGCCGACGTCGTCATCTGGCGCGGGCAGGAGTACGACCTGCAGGCGGAGATCGCGATCCTCCGGGAGTTCGGCGGCATCACGCCGCGTCTGGTGTTCTCGCCGCAATACCTCTGCCACGTCTACAAGCGCGACACGACCGAGGGTCCCAAGGAACTCGACGAGTGGATGTGCCAACCGAACCAGCCCCAAGAAGGCGGGTTCTGGATTTCCGACGAGATAGCGACGTTCCATCATTTCTACTGCGACCTCTGGGAGGGGCCTTTCTTCGACAGTTTCAGCCTCGCACAGGCCATGAAGCGGCATGGGATCGAGAGCGCCGGACTGTGGCCGCCGAGCGCGCAGGTGAGTGTCAACGCAGGCGAGGTGCCTGAGAACCCGCGGGACTTCGGCGTGCGGGCGGACGCGGTGCAGCCGCTGGTGCGCGAGCCGCAGTTGCTAGACTGGGTCATCTACGCCACGGAACTGGGCTGGCTCCGCATCGGCACGCGCACTGAGTTCGAGACCCCACGGCCGCGCAGCCAGGAGATCTGGGCTGGGCTCAGCGAAGAGCCTATTCCCAAGACCCTCGTGGCTGAGGGCTTCGGAAGTTACGGGCAGGCCGTGCGCACGCTCTGCGCGGGCCTAAGCAACGTGCACTGGCAGTACGTCCGCCTCAACGAGCCCCGCTGGGTAGTACTGGGGATCTACCAGGGCACGGAGTATCACCTTCAGTTGGTGCGCGACCCCGACATGCTGGTGGTCAGCGGCCGCGGCTACGACTCCGACGCCGAGAGGGCGCTGTTGGCGCACTACGGCATCACGCTGCGCCTTTCGTTCGGCGAGCAGTGGATGGTGCACAGCGTGCGCATGGGCACCTACAGCGGGCCGCGCGACACGAATCAGTGGATGATGGTGGGCGGCAAGCCCCAAGGCGACACGGTGGCGGTGCCGGACGGCACGGGCGGCTGGTTCATCCACACCATTGACGACTCCGACGGCCCCTTCAAGGACAACTACGGCCTCGCCAGGGCCCTGAAAGCCCGCGGCCTCACCAGCATCGGCCTGGCCGGCGGGGAGCCTGCGGTCTATGCCGACTGGGTCCCCGACAACCCACGCGACCACGGCGAGATGACGCCGCCCTCGCAGCCGGAGATCACGAAGGTCGTTCCCAACCGCGCGCAACAGGGCAAGGAGGTCTTCGTCACCATCGTCGGGCGGGACATCGAGTACGGGGCGGAGGTGTCCTTCGGCGAGGACATCGCCGTCCGCAACCTGACCTACTTCGGGCGTGATCCTGACTCGGACGCCGAGCAGTGGTTGGTCACCCTCACCGTCAGTGACGATGCCAAGGCGGGCGCGCGCGACGTGACCGTGCGCAACTACGACGGTGGGCAGGGAGTCGGCCAGGGCGTATTCGAGGTGATCGGGGTAGAGGTCAAGTTGGCCCCGTTCCTGGAGTTGGTGGCGCCCAAGTCCGAGCGCAGCCCGAATGAGGCCGGGGAGTGTGCAAGCCTCAAGGCAGAGCACGAGCAGAAGGTGGAGGAAGTCAAGCGCATCGCCAAGGAGCGCGCCGGCGTGGGCGAGGGCGCCGACCGCGACGCCGAACTGCGGCGGCATTGGCGGCGACTGCGACAGGCCATCGAGGAAATGGAGTCCACCGAGCGGCTCTACTGGGAATCGGTGGGCCAGGTCATCGGCGATCTCAGCGAAGACGAGATCATGACCTTGGTCAAGAGCGCTCGCGCCCGCGCCGCGGGCCTCTTCCTCGAGACGCGGGGGCGGCTCGACGCCTGGCGGGAGGCCGACTTCAGCCTATTCGACGAGACACCCTACGCCGACCGGCGGCAGGAGTACAAGGACACAGAGGCCTCACTGACCCACACTTTGACGTTGTGGAAGAGCCTGATGGCCATGCTGCAGGAGCGGCGCGAATTCGAACTGCAGATGGCCCGCCGCGCCCGCACGCTGGGCGAGGAGGCAGACCTGCGGGCCCCGCAGCAGCGCCTTGCCGTAGTTCACATTCTGCAGGGCGAGGTCTCCCTGCTGACGGGGCAGACCATGGTCGAGTCCGGCCTACAGATGCAGGACAGTTATGGCGCCAGCCTGCGCGAGACCGAGCGCCAGGCCGAGCGCATCGCGGGCCAGCCCAACCTCAGCGGCGACTTCCTGACGGAGGCCGCCCAGCAGAGCGTCATCGTCGCCAAGTACTTCGTGGGTGTCGGCGGCACCATGTTCACGGGCGCGCTCGACATCCTCCAGACCTGGTGGAACGACACCTGGTTCAGCAACGTCTGGCAGTTCCAGACCCTCACCGCGGACATACAGAAGCGCATCAACAAGAGCCGCGAAGAGTTCGGGCGCAAGTGGCAAGCGGCGCAGAGCCTGCACAAGATGAGCCCAGAGGACATGGTCCTGATGGGCCGTATCATCCGCGAGGACGGCCCCGCCGGAATGGGCGATGACCTGGCGGCCCTGGACAACGACCGCACATGGGTTGAGGACACCGACGGCAGCCTGCTGCGCCTGGCCGCGTGCTTCGACGACACCTACCCGGCGCTGATGGAAAGCGAGTATCGCATCATGCTTCGTCGCGCCGAGTTGTCTCTGCGCGACATGAACCGGACGCTCAACCTCAAGATGGGCGCCGATCCACAGAGCGGCGAATTCAACCGGTGGAAGCGTCTGGCCGACCCACTGGGAATCGTCCGCACCGCCTTCGCCGAGTGGATGCAGGACGAGTTCAGCAGCCGCATTGACTTCCTGGGCGAGCGCGAGGCCGAGTTGAAACTGATACGCGGGCTACTGCCGCGGCTGCAAAGACTCGACTTCGACCTCGGTCTGCTCACCTACTTCCCCAACGACCGCGCCACTCACTACGCGCTGCAGTGCAAAAACCCCGACTACCTGGCCTGGTGCATCAAGATGCGCACCTTGGCGACCAAGTACCGCGAGGACTTGATCGAGCGAGCCTTGCAGGACGCCTGGGAGCCCGAGGAGATCCACGCCCTGAAGCGCATGCGAATGCTCAACCGCCTCACGCCGCTGTACCCGCTCAAGCATGAGTGGGCGCGCTGGCTGCAACTCCAGGGCGTAGACCGACTGATGATGTGGGACTGGGCCGGGGCCCTCGCCTGCTACGACCAGGCAGCGGAGACCGACCCGACGGTGCAGTCGCCGCAAGGCGTTCAGCGGCTGCGTGAGGTGCTCGGCTGGCAGGAAGCCAAGGAGATGGGACTTGACGCCTTCCAGCAACTCGGCAACCAGGGAATGCACGCCGCCCTCTTCGGCATTCTGGGCAGGTGGGGCGGCGAGGCCTTGCGCGCCGGAGGGATAGACCTGGGCATGGCCGCGGCCGAGCCCGGAGCCATTCAGGCGGCCGAGAGCGCGGGCCTGCTCGGCCGATTCGGCACCGCCCAGTACTGGGGCGGCTTTGCGGACTTCGTCTGGGGACAGATCAACCCGCTCGCCCAACTCGCCGGCCTTCAGCCCGAATGGGACCGTATCGCCGCGGCGCTCAAGAGCACGGGGCAGATGGCAGTCGAGACGACCCTCGCCGGCGAGATCAGCGCCAAACTGCTCGTCGGCTACTTCGGAATGGACAAACAGTACGCCGATTTCCTGGCCAACGCGCTGGTGCAGGTGGGCTCGGGCGCAGTGCGCACACGCCGCGAACTCGCGCTGGAGGACGCCGTCCGCCTCAACGAGAACACCTCCAGGTGGCAGCGCCTTCAGGTCCAGATTGACCTGCTCAGAGAGCGCGCCGACGGGCGCGCCGATGTGGTCCGCGCCATCAGGACTCTCGAGGCGCTGCGCGACGCGGACCTGGCGCGGAACCAGATGGAATTGGAGGCCGCGCGCCGCCTTGCCACCGAGTGGGACTTCAGCCAGTTGCGCGCCAAGAGCCAGCCGCTGCACGAGGCGGAACAGCAGGTGCGCCGGCAGGTCGAAGCCCTCACCCGCGAGCGGGTGGAGAGTGTCTCACAGGTCGTGCTGGAACGATTGCAGCAAGCCAAGACGCAGGAGGAGCGCCTGCAGACCCTGGTGGCGGCTATGCGCGACATGCCCCTGGAGTCGGCGCGCGCGCTCTTCAGGGGCAATGTGCAGGACCCGCTCAGCGTGCAGACCGACAACTTCCGGCGGGAGATCCAGGCCACGATGCAATCTTGGTTTGTGGAGCAATTCCCACAGTACGCCGAGTACATCATCGGCTACACCACCTACGGTTCCGCGGCCCACCCCGATTGGCCGGGCTACAAGAGAATCTGGAGCGATCTTGACTTCACGGTGCTGTTGAAGGCAGGCACGCCCAAGGAGATACGCGAGGCCGTCAAGCGCGACTTCGACGCCTTCTTCGCGACTAAGACCGGTATGGCGCCCGAGGCGCTCGACATCCACTGTTTCGCCGATGAGATGCCGGTATTCCGCAGCCGGCTGTTGTGGAGCGCCGTGGTGAGCGAAGGCACCGCCCTCTCCCGCGCGCTGGCGGAGAACCCCGCGCTAGCCCAGCGGGTGTTCGACGAGAGCAGCGAGAGCCTGCGCCTGCTGTGGCGGAACCTGGTGGATCCCGAGCGCTACCTGCTGCCCGGCAACCTGGCGCTCTTCAACTACCTCACCAAGATGTCCGGCAGCATGCGCGCAGGAAAACTCGTCAAGGTGAACGAGCACTTCGAACTCTCGGAGGACCCCGCCAATTTCGACAAGGTCTACGGCAACGTGCGTTTCGAGTCGTGGATGGGGCTCGACATCGTCCTGGACCACTTGATGCACATCGGCCACAACCGCGAGGCCCTGGCTAACGACATGTTCGCCTACAGCAAGGACCTGGCGAAGTACAGCATTCGAGTCCTGCTGGGGCGCATTATCCAGACCCCTCAAGGGCTGGAACGCATCAACAACGCGACCGCTCAGGAGGTCGCCGAAGCCGGCGGACTGGAGGCCTTTGTAGTCCGGGTCGCCAAAGAGTTGCCGCCCCGAGAGTTGGGCTTGCTCTCGGGCCAGGCGGCCTTGCTGGACGAGTGGATCGCGCGCAAGGAGGCTCGCCCCTTCGGGGAGATACTGCAGGCCCGCAACAACGGCGTGCGCCTCAGTGAGAACGATTTCCGCCTCAACAGACTCGTCGCTCGGCACATCAACGAGACCGAGCGGTTCCTGCTGGAAAGCATCGGTTTCACCACCGCCACCCAAGCCGCCTACCTGCGCCAGTTGATGAGCGAGGCCGCCGGAGCGGCCGACCCGACCGTGCGCGCCGCCTTGGAGACAAAAGTGCGGGAGATCGTCTGTTCGCAGGCCGCGCTCTGGCAACGGCTGCGCCCGGGCGAGCGCCGCCTGGTGCAACTCAAGGCCCCGCCTGGCTCGGACTTCTGGCGTATGATCGAGACCTACAACGATGTCATTCAGCGCGCCCAGGGTCAGGCGGGAGATGCCAGCCCGGCGAGTCTTGAGTCATGGCGGCCAGTCATCCTGATGGAGAAAGAGGAGTCCGACCTAGCGCCGCTCCCGCAGACCTTCGCTCATCCATTCGTCGAGCCGGTGGGCGCTGCCGGGGACGGAGGTTAGCCCACCCCCTGGCGCAGGGGCGAACGAGCCGGTAACGCGGGTTCATATCTCGCGTTCGCCCCACTCTCTCAGTGCTTTCCGCCCCCCCGCGAGCGCATCGGTCGCTAGGCGATTGAGAGCGGTGCCCAGTCGCTGCACCGGTAGTGGTTGGGCGGGCCTGAAGCGGGCGAGGGCAAGGGCTCCTCATCTCGAGGCGACACCGACGAGCGTGGGGCGACCACATCGAGTGTTGAGCGGCCTGGCAGGCGATGGTATACGGGGGCTGCCGACTGGAGGGTGGGAGGCCGAGCAACGGTCGTTGGAGCGGTGAGATTGGGCAGGGAAAGACTGGCGGTAGTGGCTGTGGGCATGGCGTTGCGCAACGGGAGGACGAACCGGATTCGCCTGCCCCGCCCCCGTTATGCGATCTGCCGTTGTGTTACCCCCAGCCTGTCTCCTAAGGCTTGGCTGCAGAGGCGGAGCATCTGCTCTCCGTGGGCGGGTCGGCGAACGCCTCATGTCCTCGGCCTCGCTGCGGCACAGTCATGAGATACAGCAGCCGCCCTCAGGTCCTCTCCCCACGGCCATTGGCTTGCCGTGGGGACGCGGCCGGGCTCATGGGGCCGCTTGTGGCCCACCACGTCGGTGCTTGACGCTGGTTGGCTGTTGTGTTCTCCTCGCCCGCCGTGAATGAAGCGCTGCAAGACCTGATTCGCAGCCCCTGGCCCAGCGAGGGTGAGGGAACCGCAGACCTGCACGTCCACACCACGGCTTCCCACGGCCGATTCTCGCCGACGCGCCAGGTGCAGTTGGCGGCGAGCAAAGGCCTGCGCGCGGTCGGCATCACGGACCACAACACCATGACCGGCTGCTTGGAAGCGCTGGACGCCGGAGAACATTACGGCATCGAGGTGATTCAGGGCATCGAAATCAGCGCCGAGTGGCGGCAGTTGGAGATGCATCTGCTAGGTTTGCTGCTTGATTACCGTGAAGAGCGGTGTCGTGAGGCGATGGACAAGATAGAGGAGGTCTGGTGGGAGCGATACCGTCGCATGATTGCCAAAGCAAGACGCAATCTGGGTGTTGTTCTGGCGCTCGGCGACATCTACTACGGCGGGCATGTGCCCGTGGTTGGGCCTCTCGCGGCCGCCTTGGCGGAACGGCTGGGGATGGAGCAAGGCGAAGCCATGAGACGGTTTCTCTATCTGGGCGGCGACGCGTACGAGCCACCCGTACTAACCATAGCCGAGGCGTGCCGACTCGTTCACCACTGCGGCGGCGTGGCCGTGATGGCTCATCCCTACGGCTACGACCGGAAGTGGGTCCAGTGGACCGAGAACGACTTCGCGGAACTGAAGGAGATGGGTGTGGACGGGCTGGAGGCATGGTATCCCTCATTCGGCGAGGAGGGGACTCTCGACTTGCTCGGGATAGCCGAGAGGTACGGCTTCTGCGTTTCCGGCGGGTCCGACTGCCACGGCTTCGCTCCCGGCCAGCAGAGCAAACTGGGCTGCATCAGGATGCCCTACCGGGCCGTCGAACAACTCAAACGCGCCGCATCAACACGCGCCCAAGTCCGCTGACCATCCGCAGCAGCAGGCGCCACCTACTTCATCGGGCCCCCCTAGCGCCCTGGGCTGCCACCGGCCCGCTCCCGAAGCGGTCCAACCATGGCCGTGAGGCGCACCTGACCTCCCTTCCGATTCAGCCTTCGGAAAGCCTGACTACAGACATGCTCGCTGGACTCGCTCTTGGGGGCAAGATCATTCTCCTTGGTGTGGATGGTGCCGCTGTCCGGCGAGATCCTGCTTGCGCTGTGTGGGCTGGTGTGCCTCCTTTCCGCGATGCGCAGGGGGTCGGTCATCTCGTCTCGGCAGCAGTGATGCCCCGGTGGCCCCGGGCCGTCCCCGTTGTGGAACGCGTTCAGTTGGGTGTAGACTGAGTGATCGGCTTCAAGGAGGGTGGTCAAGGGACCCCCAATCCGGCGCGGGAGGTGTGAACCCATGCGGTTCAACCGGCACACGTGGCGGCGCGTGGCTCTCCTCACCGTCTCTGCTTCGATCGTCCTCTGCGTGACCGCTTCCTCTGCCTTCGCGCGAGTCGCCCAAAGTGCCGCGGCGTTTAAGGTGGAACGCAACGCGGCCAAACAGGCGCGCGTGTTCCCGGCGACCGAGCGCGAGGCGATGGGAGCCCGGCAAGTGACAACCATGGTCGAGCGCTACCAGCCGGTCAGGGCTCTGGAGACCACCGTCAGACTCGGCATCGCTGTCACCTACGGCGATGAGAAGGACCCCGGACGACGGCGCTACCAAGCCCAGTTCCAGGCCTCCTACAAGGTTAAGAATCCGGAAAAGGAGAAAGCGGACATCACTCTCTCTTTCCCCTATCCGAGCGGGGCGAGCACGTTCGGGGGCGCTAGGCTGCTTGTAGACGATAAGGAGCCTGAGGAAGCCCAGTACTCGGTTCAGGGCGTGACCTGTAAGGTGCCCTTCGAAGCTGAAGAGGGGAAGATGATCACCGTCAGCTACACCGCCCTCGGAGACGACGACTTCCTTTATGCGCTCGACCACTCGGGCAGGATCAGGGCTCTGAGTTTCGAACTGACGATGTCGGGCGTATGGGCCAAGCCGGTCTTGTCGGAGCAGTGCCTGGCGCCCACCGAGGGGCCACAGAAGGCCAGCCGTTCCTACCAGGTGAAGTGGGTCTATAAGGACCTGGTCACGGACCGAGACATCATGATCGAGATCCCTCAGAGGCTGATAGGGGCGACGCCGTTCTCGGGCTGGCCTATCTTCGCCCTGATAAGTGTGGTGGTGTTCGCGCTGCTCCTTTACGCCGGCGCTATCACCACGGAACACGAAGTCGCACCGGTCCAGTTCGTGCTTGCTCTGCTCGCCCTCTTGGTGTTCTATCCTCTGTTCCTCTACCTCATGAGCATCATTGCGCTGCCTTGGGCGTTCCTCATCTCGCTGAGCATCAGCGGGGCTCTGGTCATCACCTACCTGCGCGGAGTCGGGGGCGAGCGCTTCGCGCTCACCTACGGGGGCACCGGCGTCGGCGTGCTGCTGGGCTTGTTCTCGCTGGCCGGGATGCTATCCAAGGGGACGGGGATCCTGCTCACGTTGGGCGGGCTAGTGCTCCTGTTGTTCGCGATGCGAACGGTTTCCACGATACTGGCGCGCAGGCCCCCGCCTGCCCCCAAACCCCCTTCTGCTCCCGAACCACCGGCGACACCGGAGGGAGACATGGAACCCAGACCTCCGGCGCCGCCAGAACCCACGCCGGTCGAGACAACTGAGCCCTCTGCACGATTCTGCGCCTTTTGCGGCCAACCTCTGGCGGAGCGGTTCCAGTTCTGCCCGGGGTGCGGGAAAAGGGCAATGGTCAGTTGGCGTTGCCCGACCTGTGGGACGGCGATCTGCGTGAGGTGCGGAGACGACTACGCCCACTGCCCCGGCTGTGGTAATCCCCTGGCCTCGGGGGTCGTCCCTCCCGAAAAGGGGTAGGGCCCCGGAGCTGATCCGCGTGCCGTTGAGACGCTGATTGGTCGGCTTTCTCCCCTCGACTCCCTCTGACTGACGGCGCCCCCCCTTGCGGGAGGCGTGAGGGGCTGCTAGCATTCCGCGTCTGACGCCCGCGCTGGGCTCCCGAGAGAGGGGTGGCCTCGTCGCGACCGCGCGTGGCCGGAACACGGGAGGTGCTTGCCAGTGCGCGGTTCGCCGGCGCTTTCTCCGACACTATCGGCCTCCCAGAGGGGGAGCAGTCACTGTTTGAAGCCCTGCTCGTGGCCGGGGCTGAGCACAAGGAGCGTATGAAAGAGGCGGCGGGCCGATACTACAACAGGTAACCTTGGCCTGGCCCCATTTGTGGCGCCATATTGTGTCAGACACGGCTGGCGCCCGCGATTCCGGGCCTGATCCGGCGTGCGGGCGTTATTGAGCGAGGGGTTGTGGCGGTGGTGATATGAGAATGTGGGCCCGTAGCTCGGTGGACAGAGCGACTGCCTTCTAAGCAGTTGGTCGTGCGTTCGAATCGCACCGGGCCTGCCAGAGGCTGGTGGGCCCCTACTGGCGGTGTGGGCGGTGAGCGTAGCTCAGTCGGCAGAGCGCCGGACTGTGGATCCGGCTGTCGGGGGTTCGAGTCCCCTGGCTCACCCCAGTGTTGTGCGCCCTTGTCTCTTGGTGGCCAAAGGCCAACACCGGCACAAGCGGCCGTACGGCGGGTCTCCAGCCGGATCTGGGCGACCGGACGCTAGGAAGACAGACGCCTCGCCCTCTGCTCATGGACTCTCCCGGGGCGAGTCGCCTCAGGCCACCTTGCCTCCAGTCTACGGTCCGGAAAGCCTCACACTGGCGTACGCTCCGAGCCCCTCTGAGCGAGGGGCAAGGCCACCGACTGGCGCGAGGTGACCGGAGGGCGTTATCCTCTCCCCGATCAACCCGAGTCTCGCGGACGGAAACGCAGACGACGGAAGCGGAAGAGGAGGTAGAGTAGGACATGTTGCGGATCGGCATGATGAGCGGATGGCATGTGCACGCCAGAGGCTATGCCAAGGACCTGCGGGACATCCCTGACGTGGGGATTGCGGCCGTCTGGGATGAAGACCCCGAACGCGGCGGCGAATGGGCTGTCGAGTTGAACGTGCCGTACGAGGCGGACCGGGACGCGTTCCTGGCCAGGAAAGACCTCGATGGCGTCGTTGTGTGTGCGCCCACCAATCGCCACGCGGAGGTCATGGTCGCAGCGGCGCGAGCCGGCAAGCACATTTTCACGGAAAAGGTGATGGCCCTAACCGTGAAGGAGTGCCAGGCTATTGCCGAGGCAGTGCGGCAAGCCGGGGTGAAGTTCGGCATATCCTTCCCAGCGCGCACCGAGCCCGGCTTCCTGTTCGCCAAGCAGGCGGCGGAGCAGAGGC
This sequence comes from uncultured Armatimonadia bacterium, assembly GCA_964528605.1. Taxonomy (GTDB): domain Bacteria; phylum Armatimonadota; class Zipacnadia; order CAZGSV01; family CAZGSV01; genus CAZGSV01. The sequence continues at coordinate 38,576 of CAZGSV010000008.1, read as the reverse complement.
TAACCGGGGAGGTAACTCTGTTGCGCGTGCGTTTCGCCCACAACGGCGCGAGCGCGGGGTGGCTGCCGCCGCACTTCTACGACCCCGATGCCTGCGGCGGCGGCGCCATGATGGATCTGGGAGCGCATCCCATGTACCTCGCGCGATGGATCATGGGGCGACCGGTTCGGATCGTCTCGGGCTTCAGCAATGTGACCGGACATGCCGTGGAGGACAATTCGGTCTCGATCATTGAGTTCGAGAACAAGGGTTTGGCGGTGGTGGAAACGGGCTTCGTCTCAACTCATAGCCCCAGCACACTGGAACTTCACGGCACGGAAGGTTGCCTGGTGGTGGGAGGCCCGGCGGGCGGCGTCCAGCTTATCTCAACCAAAGAGGGCCTCTCGGAGAAGGGGTGGCACAGCCCCGATTCCTTGCCCGAACGGTTGCCGAGTCCCCTCCGAATGTGGGTGGACGGCATCCTCAATGACAGGCCGATACCGTTTGGGCTGGAAGAGGGGACCCAACTGACCGAACTGATGGAGGCGGCCTACACCTCTTACCGGGAAGGGCGACAGGTGGAGATTTCGCAACGGTGATGTGAGCGGGAACCTGGGCCCCCAGCGCGCTGCAAGCGGTTCAAGGAAAGCCCTGAAATCAGCGGCGACACACCGCCCCCGTCCTGCCCCCGCTAGCGGCACTGCATCGCGTCGAAGGCTGCTGACCTCGCGCCCGAAAACGAGTCCGGGGAGTATGTCGGCAGATAGGCGTCGCGGACGGTAGACAGGAGAGCAAGGTCGCTCCCGGCTGGGCTGCTTGCGGGCACAGAAGTCTTGCTGTCGTCCCAGGTCACATACGCTCCGCCAATCGAGCCGGGTTCACGGCCAAGAGGGTTGCCCACCCCACGACGGTGACATAACATGTCGCATAACAAATGTGGCTACGTCATGGATACCTGCTGGGTGGCCGGGTTGCCCGGCGGCACTACGAGCGGGTCGCTGGGGTATTCCCTTTCCTAGTGGCCGGTGATATTGGCGATCAGTGCGGCGGCCCCGACACAACCGGGAAGTCTAGAGAAACGAGATGGTGTTTCATGTGGTGTGGTGAGCGAGGCAGGAGATGTAAGTGATGAAGTTCAGGGGCCCGGAAGGAAGTATTGGCGGCATGCCCAGAACCCACGGCCTCCGCAGACAAGCGGAGGCGGGCAGTGACGAGGCACTGGCGCCGATCACGCGCGCACGGGTGCGCCGCGTGGCCGCCTACCTCACGCCCTACTGGGCGCAGTGGCTGGTGATCCTCCTGTGCATCGGGGCCACCTCGGGCCTGGGAGTGCTCCCGCCGCTGTGCGTGCGGGGGATCCTAGACGATGCCATCCCCGGCCACGATGCGCGGCTGCTGCACCTGCTGGTGGGAGCGATCGTGGGGCTGACGGTCGTCTCAGGCCTCATTGGTGTGCTGCAGAGCTACCTAAGCACGTCCGTTGGTCAAAGCATCACGTTCGATCTCCGCAATCAGCTCTACCAGCACCTGCAGCGGCAGTCACTCGGCTTTTATACCACGACCCGCGCGGGCGAGATCGTGTCGCGCGTGAACAACGATGTCGGCGCAGTGCAGGACGTAGCGACCTCGACGGTCGTGTCGATCGCGAGCAACGTAATGACTCTCGCAGCGACGCTCGTCGTCATCTTCTCGCTGAACCCGTGGCTGGCTCTGTTGGCGGTTGCGATCGTTCCGACCTTCTATCTGCCCACGCGGCTGGTGGGCAGGATTCGTCGCCGTCTCTCGCGGCAGACACAGGAACAGCAGGCCGAGCTGCTGGCCTTCATGGAGGAGCGGCTTAACATCGGGGGGATGGTGCTGGCCAAGATCTTCGGGCAGGTGGACACCGACGCAGACCAGTTCAGCAGGCGGAACCGCGGGTTGATGGACTTGAACGTGCGGCAGGCCATGGCGGGGCGATGGCTCTTCATGTGCCTGGCGGTGTTCAGCGTAGCCGGGCCGGCGCTGATCTACCTTCTCGGAGGCCACCAGGCCATCCGAGCGCAGTTGTCCATCGGTACTCTGATCGCCTTCGTTGCCTACCTCACCAACCTCTACCGGCCCGTCGGGCAGCTGGCCAATGTGTATGTGTCTCTGCAGGGCGCTCTGGCGGTGTTCGAGCGCATCTTCGAGTATCTGGACCGACGACCGGATGTTATGGACAGGGCCGACGCGGTGGCGCTCACTCACGTCCGTGGCGACATCGGTCTCGATCATGTCACGTTCGAATATCCGCGGCCGCCACGCCGTGGCGGCAAGCGGGAAGGCAAGGCAGCAGAACCCGGCGTCGCAACCCGCCCGGCCCTCCAGGATGTGTCGTTCGAGATCCGCTCGGGCGAGCGGGTCGCCCTTGTGGGTCCCAGCGGCGCCGGCAAGACCACAATCACCTATCTGCTCCCCCGATTCTACGACCCGACGCAAGGTCGGATCCTTCTGGACGGACGTGACCTTCGCGACACAACTCAGGACAGTCTTCGGGCGCAGATCGGGGTCGTCACCCAGGACACTTTCCTGTTCCACACGAGCGTTCGGGAGAACCTGCTCTACGCCAAACCCGGCGCAACTGAGGAGGAGATGTTTGCAGCGGCGCGGTCCGCGAACATTGACGAATTCATCGTCGGCCTCCCCAATGGATACGACACCGTGGTGGGGGAGCGGGGTTTCCGGCTCTCCGGTGGCGAGAAGCAGCGGCTGGCTATCGCACGCGCTTTGCTCAAGGACCCGCAAATCTTGATCCTGGACGAGGCAACCAGCCACCTGGATTCGACTTCGGAGTACCTCATCAAACAAGCCCTTGAGACCCTTTTGCAGGGACGCACCTCTCTGATAATCGCGCACCGGCTCTCGACCATCCTCAATGCGGACAAGATCGTCGTGCTCGACAGAGGGCGCGTTGTTGAGGTCGGCTCCCACGCAGAACTGTTGGCCAACGGAGGGCTATACGCGGCTCTGTATCATCGCCAGTTCGGGGGCGCAGCGCAGGAGGCCACCACCGCGAAGTAGTGGCGGGCGATCCGTCGCTGCTCTCGGCCGAAGGTTGGTGAGCGGACGAGTGGGAGCGACGCCTCACCTGAAGTCTCGGAGCCGCCATCCCCTATGAGCAACTTCCCGAGCCCACGCGCCCCCAGGCTAGCGGAGGGCCGTCGTGATCTCAGAGGGGCCGCAGCGTGAGAACCGGCGCTTTTCGCGGGAAGCCTTGCGAGCCTGGGTTGTGCCTCGAGATCGAGCGCGCGTCATGAGGAGGCCTGCGGGAGATGATGGACTTGGGGACTATGGCGTTTGGTGTTGCCGCGGCGGCATTGATGTTTGCGCTGGGAAAGGACCGCGCCTTCGCAAGCAACGACGCCGGAGGTGAGACGGCCCCCGGGCTTCTGCGGCAAAGCGCGTTGTTCACCAGCGGAGAGGACGGCTACCACACCTACCGCATTCCGGCGATCATCGCGACCTCGCGAGGTACCCTGCTCGCGTTTTGCGAAGGTCGCAAGTACGGCCGTAGCGACAGCGGCGACGTTGACCTGCTGGTCAAAGGCTCGACCGACGCCGGACGGACGTGGAGCGAGCAGCGGGTCGTGTGGGATGACGGCGCCAACACCTGCGGCAACCCCTGCCCGGTGCTCGACCGCGAGACAGGCGTCATCTGGCTTCCGATGACGTGGAACGACGGCGGTGACACAGAAACTGCCATCATCGCTCGGACCGGCAAGGACACGCGGCGCGTCTTCATCACCCGCTCGGAAGATGACGGCGTCACCTGGGCTGAGCCGCGGGAAATCACGGCGCAGGTCAAACCGCCCGACTGGACCTGGTACGCGACCGGCCCGGGAGCAGGCATCCAGATCGAGCGAGGGCCGCACCGGGGGCGGCTGCTGATTCCCTGCGACCACATCCCAGCCGGAATGGAGTCCGGCTACTCCCAGGTGATGTATTCCGACGACCACGGAGAGACCTGGCACTGCGGGGGCAGTACTCCGCAGCCTCAGGTGAACGAGTGCGAAGTGGTGGAACTCACCGCCGACCGCCTCATGCTCAATATGCGGAATTACGACCGCTCCCAGTGCAGCCGCCAGGTCGCCATCAGCACCGACGGCGGGTTGACCTGGGGTGACCAGCACTTCGATCCGGCCCTGATCGAGCCGATCTGCCAGGCCAGCATCCGCAGGTATTCGTGGCCCGAGCAAGGCGAGAACATCATCCTATTCTCGAACCCCGCCAGCGAGACCAGCCGCGTCAACATGACCCTGCGCCTGAGTTATGATGAGGGGAATACCTGGACCGTCGGCAAGACGCTTCACCCCGGACCGAGCGCTTACTCGTGCCTAGCGGTACTCCCCAACGGCGAGATCGCTTGCCTCTACGAAGCGGGTCAGGATCAGCCGACAGAATCCATCATCCTGGCGATACTCGGGCTGGACTGGCTGACGCGAGCATGAGTCGCGCCCGAGAAGAACGCAGGTAGGTTTATCAGAGCGCTCCGGTATCGAAGTCCGCAATGTCGTCCGCGACGCCTAACCCGTTGGCTCCTACGTCAGGGATTATGCGTGGGGCGCCAGCGGTCGCCCATGCCAACGCTCAGCAGGACCTGACTACGCGGATGTGGGCGCTTTGTCTATGTTGCGCGATCTTCAGACTAGGGACCCCAACCCTCAAGGCGCGGGGCCCGGGTTCCGTTGTCCGGGCCGTTGCGGACTCGCGGGCCCTGGCCTACCTGATGTCGAACACCTTGGCCACTAGACCCCCGGAGGACAGCGAGGCGATGAATACTCGATTGGCGTCGAGGAAGATGCCATCGGTCCCGCCATACTGCCACGCGTAGTCGTCCGGGATCGCCTTTACCAGCGTGATCTCCGTGCTGGTGACTGAAAGGACCATCAACCCTGTCGGAGCGGTGATATGGGCCACCAGCGCGCTCCCGTCGGCGTCGCGCACGGCCGACTGGGATTCCCGGATGATGGGCGGCAAGGACCCGTTGTACCCCGTAACTTTGCCGTTCTCGTCAAGCAGGTAGCCGAATCCTCCTCCGGCGTGAAAGGCGCCCAGAATCAGGAAGCGGTCCACGCTGGGGATGTACTCCACGCTGTAAGTGTAGTACTTCACCTCGGTCTGGAGGGTCACCGGCTCACCGACGAGCGCGGGCGCCGCCGGATCGAGCATCACGACCATCAGATCGGCGTAGGTCTCGCCATCCACGAAGCGCTGCCAGACCAGACACGCACGGCTCTCGGCCCCGGCCAGTAGGGGCCACCAGTCGCGGGTCGCCGGCCCGACGGCCACGTCAATGATTGCCTCCGGGTGCCCGGTCGAGCTGTAGACGGCGGCCAACACGTCGTCGCCGGAACCCAGGTTGTCCACGCCGCCGCCGTCAACCCATTCGTTCCCGTAGAAGACCACGAACCGGTCACCTACGGCCGCGACGTGCCCGGAGTGGCCTCCGTCGAACACCATCTGAGGGTAGGGCAGGACGGGCTTGAGCGAGGCGTCGTACACCCCGTAGCGTTGCGCAATGGACTCCTGCGTGTTCCACCCGTCCTCCATGGTAATCATGATGTGCCCGTCCTTGGAGATCGCCGCGCTGGACGGCTCCTGCGCCTGGGGGTAGGAGATCAGGGCAATGGGATCGATTCTGGGGGCAGCGGGATCGAACACGGAGTAATAGATGTCGTGGGTCCAGCCGCCTCGGCGACCAATGCGAAGAGGGGGATTGCCGGCGCTGGACCAGATGAGATAGTAGCGGCCCTGGGGCAAGGGAACGAAGTCTATCCCGTGCTGATAGGACCTGAGGTCCACCGGGTGTGGCGCGCCGCCGGGCGCGGGTTGGCTGTTCGCCGAGGGGCAGCCAATCAGCAGCACCGCTACCAGCACGAGGAGCACGAGTTCCGTCCTGGTGCCTAGAGCATGACAGTCTACGACCGCACAACATGCAGCAAGCATTGCGGTTCCTCCCAACTGGGGCGCGGCCCGCTCTCGCCGGCGCCGCTCGTCTAGCGCCGCGCCAGCGCGTACTCTAGCAGCACGGTCCCAGCGCGCCAAGACGCGAGGTCGCGGCCCACGGGAGGCGGGCCAGGAGAGACGTCCTGAACCGGCGCGGGAGATCGTGGCTTCAGCGGGCGGCGGGCTGGCGGTCGAGCCAGAGCGAGGCCGACTATGCCCGGGGTGCGGTGCCGAGCGCAGTGCCGGTTGAATGGCTCGGAACGTCGAGCAGGTGGCAGCCTGGTGCGTGGGTCATAAAAATGCCAATGGCTACCTACTCCTGTCCTGGGGCCACGACCTCGACGCGTATCGTCGGTACAGCACCAGGCGCGAGTTCGATCTTTGCCCCTTCTTCCCACCATCGCTTCCACTGGGCCACATACCGCTGTGGGTCCTCCAGGAAAATATCCGAAGCCGGAGCGTAGCCTTTGACGAGGATATTCTGCCATCCCTCCGCTGCCTCATATAGCCCCAGCTGCGCCAGGACGTGCACGCGCAAGTCGGGGTCGTCCAGCAACCTGATAAACGTAGGTATGAGGTCCTTGGTCGCGATCCTGGCCAAGGCATGGGTTGCGGATTGCCGAAAACGCGGCCCGTCTGAGTCCAGCAGCAACAACAGCCCCCACTCAACCACTTCGTCACCCTTCTTAAGGCGTTCCTCAGAAGAGTTGGACCAGATGACATCAGAAATCTCCTCAACTTGGTACTGCGGCAGGTTTGCTCCCTGGCTCCAGTTCACTGCTTCATAAAGCGCGGCCTTGTCCCCAAGGCGGAGGCGAGCCGCGATAGCCGAACCGGAAATACTGACGTCGTCCTTCTTGGTCAGTTCTTCGAGCAGGGGCAGAAGATCCTGATCCTTGGCGGGGCCGAAAGTTAGACTTCTCATCGCTGGTACGGCTAGGTTCGGCTGGTCCTTCCCGGCCAGTTCAATGAGGACTTGCACGGCCCTTTGGTCCCCACTCCCCACGAAGCCCAGCACTGGGATCGCGGGTGCCGCCACTTCCACAGCCTCTTGCTGGGCCGTGGTGATGAGTTCCACGATGAGCCGATCCTTTACGCTTGCCCCCTCTTGCTGCTCAGGCGGCGTAGGCGCCAAGGGCAGGGGGGGAGGCATATACTCGCTGCTCTGGAGCAAGTAGTACTGGTCTGGGTCGCCCGAGGGCCCTAAGAATAGGAGGTAGCGGACGTTGATCAGCAACGAATACGGTAAGGAGCCGAGCGATAGGGGAGGGTACTTGCTAGGTGCAAAGAATCTTACCTCAACACTCTTCGTGTCTCGGTCCATCCCCTTGATTGCATCGTCAACGCTCACGCCGACGACATGCCACCGTCCTTTCATCTGGCGGCCAAGAGCCGGGCCCTCGCTTTCTTCCTCCACCCGTTCCGCGGTGACGGTGCCACACATGATCGCCGGGGCATTCTCGATGGGTTGTACCCGTGGTGCATGGCCAAACCAGTACTCCTCGAAGACCCGCCAGGTCTCGGCTCCTTCTACGCCGGGCCTCCCGTGCCAAGGAACCACTGGCGCCGCCGAGGGCGCCGGAGTGGACGTGTCGCCACAAGCAGGTTCGGGGGAACAGAGGCACACAGCAGATAACAAGCCCAACACAACTCCGGTAGCAACTGACACTTTGACAATTCGCATCATTTCCAATCTCCTTTCCGGGGCGGGGGGCCACGCCCTACTACGACCCCTACAGCTGATCCCCTTTTCCTCGATAGAACTGCATGGTATGGTTTTTCATCAGGTAGCCGCTGCCTATGGTGAGGCTGCCGCCGCGGTAGTACTGGGGAGCGTGCATGACTTTCACCCCTGCGTTCGGATCATCGTGATTCACTGGTGTCGGAGTAGCGTCCTCGTTCTGAAAGCGGTAGTAGTCATCGAAGTACGTTATGAGGCCCACCGCCTGCGTCCACGTGGACCATTCGATAGGCGCCCCCCAGTTGTGTCCCGCATAGTCCGACTGCCAAGCGCCGAACTGCTCGTTCACTTCCAAGGAAGCGGGAAGCTTGTTGTGAAATACCTCGTCCTCAACCCTCATTCTATAAATAGTCTCGAATCCAGGCCCCCAATCGCCGTAGTTGATGCTATTGACATAAGCTACCGGAGCGAGCACTTCGGTAGTGAGGTCCCGGACTGCTACGCTGTTGTAAGTGAAGCGGATCATCACGTCGTCAGGATCTGCACTGGCGGCCGTGCTCTTTACGCCTACCTGGTTGTTGTTGGTCTTCGTGATGCTGTCAGTATCGTTCTCCAGGTTAACCTTAGCGGCGCCTGCGATGACGTCCCACTTAAAGGTCCCGGTAGTCGCGCCACTGGCGGTCCACGTTACTTGTTCGTGATAATTGAGCGCGTCCTCGCCATTGAAGTACCAGAGGGCATAGTCTTGCCACACGTAGAACACAGTTACCGAGCAGGTGTCTGGATAGGTGTTCCCGTCTGCAGTCACGCGATAGGTAGCGGTCTTCGCACCGTAAACATAGTAGACACAGCTGCCTGTTCCCCCCGTGCCTACTGTGTGCCATCCAGTGCCATCTCCATAGTCCCACTCTCTCTTGGTGATAGTTAGGCCGCCGAAGGCGTACTCAAATCCTTTGAAGTACACGGTCAAGGCTATGTACGTCGGTCGCCAGTCATACCATGTTGCACCGTTGTCATTGTTGCACTTGGCCACCACGTGCGGGACAGACGCCTGAGTCGGTGTCGGCGTCACGATCAGCCCCGTCACTGCCAGGAGTGTCGCCGCCAACAAGTGCTTGCTGCTTAGGATCCTTATGTGCATCGCAGTCACCTTCCAGCAGTGAGAATGCCAACGGAATCGAAGACGCCTCTGGGCGCGATAAACTCGTGTATCTGCTTCAGCCGGGGATTCTTTCCGTGCCGCTCAGGGCCCGGGTTTTCCTCGTTACTGGAGCACTGGTGCGCTCTTTGCGAAGGTCTGGTGAAAACCCACATCGGGCCCGCTGCTGACGGAGCCGAGTGCGGACCCGGAGGCTCGGGTGCGGGAGTACTCGCTTTTCCATGGTGACTAGTCCAGATACAGCCTGGCACCGCGATCCCAGCTACGAAGGCCGATAGGACACCACAGACCATCCACGGGGATGTCCTATGGGTGGACGGTCGCAGCACGGGTTTCCCCTCCGCTCACTCAGTCCCAGACGGCTTAACGACCACAAGGGTGACTGTCACTTTGGCGCCAGTCACCGGGGGGCCCGACTTAGGCACCGCATAGATGACGTACGGCCGGAGCCTGGGAGGCTCGTGGCGGAAGTGGTCGCCCCAAGAGTAAATGCCATCCCCCCGTTGAGCGTCCCACTCGCAGCCGTCGTCGAGCATCAGATCGTAGTAGCCGCTTATTATGTCGTAGATGACCACGTACACATCGGGGGTATCCGCCTGCGCGGTCACCCGCCACACACCCAAGGGGGTTATCGTGTGCGCGCTGCACCAAACATCGCAGACCCTGGGCCCGGCGCCCAGAGGCGCGGTAAGCACAGGATCGCCCTCGTCGTAGCGCGCTTCAACAGTGGCCGTCACGGGGTCGGAGACGTTGCCCGCCGCGTCGAACGCGCGCACCACGATGTGCTCGGTTCGGCGTTCCGTGGAGCCAAACACGTCAAACCAGTCCCCGATCATCCGGACCCGGGTGTAAACGCCGTCCCCGGCAACCTGGTCGCCCAAACTGCCGTCGTCCGCCATCTGGAAGGAGCCCTCCGCCTCCGGCAGCACAGCCGGCACCCACACCACGTCGCCATCTGCGTCCCGCACCCTGGCCTTCAGCAGATACGGTGTTCCCGGCGGCCCGCTCACCACTTCAGGCTCCGTCCAGACCCTTTCAATAACGGGGGGGGCTCCACTACCGGCCTCTGGCGCCACCACCTCCAGGGGGATGTCGAGCCGGGAGGATTGATTGCCAGCCGAATCAACGGCGCACAGGCGGAGAATGTAGGTGCCCGGCAAGTGCAGCCGCTCAGTGCTCTTATACAGGTCGATCGGCACCACAAACTCACGGGACCAGATTCCGTCCCCGGCGACAGCATCACCACTGCCACCATGGTCGAACAGGATCGTGTAGTGGCCGATGTCGCGCTCCAGTTCTTCCTCGGTCAAACCCTCCTGCAAGTACCCAGCCGGCAGTCGCTTAGAGGCGGCAACGGCGATCAGGTCACCGTCCACGTCCTGAGCACGCACGGTTAGCCGCACGCGACTACCATATGGAACCCTGGCGCCTGACGGGGAAAGCGGGTACGGCTCTGCCAGGCGTTTGCCCCCCGCTTGAGCAACGATGGCTAGGGAAGCATCACTTAGCGTTGGAGGGCTACCAACAGCCCACAGGGGCGCGAATGCGCTGAAGGCGAGCACCACCGTGAAGCACCCCGCCAAGTACCTTGGACACCGCATGGGGACACCCCCTACTGGTATCTCGGTGCTCCGGGCACGCCCCCACAGCACCTAGTGTCATCATACTCGGCAGACGGTCAGGGGCGCAAGCTTTCTCGAACAAAGCCCTTTCTCGGTGTTCGGCCTGATCCCCGCGAGACTGCCCCTCCTCGGGCGGTCGCCGCCCGCGGAACCCCATGGGCAATTCGCCGCCTCCGGCGCCATCGCAGGACCCGGCCGCTAGTAGGGGGTGGCCGCCGCCCGCCCGCCCCCGCTTAGCGGCCTCGCGCGGCTAGGCAGACCGGCTCTCCTCTGGCGCTCCTACAGGCCGGTCGTGCACGGCTCCGACGGTGGGTTCAGGAAGCCCAGCCCTTCCGCGCGCGCCCTCTTGTATCCGGCGCTGCCTTCGGGCCCCCGGCAGACATGCCACTCCGGGCTGCGCGCCACGCCGTCCCCATAGCCGCAAATCTCAGTCGTCGAGGCGATGCAATCGAATAGGCCCCTGTACATTTTGCTCGCGGGCAAGGTGTCGCCGTACTCCAGCCCGAGCCGCTGGAGAACGTCCAAGTCCTTCAGTTCGTCGCGCAGCGACATCGCCACCCCGGCGATGCAATCTCCGGTAGCCGGAAGATAGCCCGCACAGGGGGGGCAGATCATGCACGGGCCGCACATCAGCCGGATCGGAATCTCGGGGTTGCGGTGGATGATGTCTATGGCCTCGAAGAGGTTGTCCGCCGGAATGGGCGCGAGTTCCTCCCGGTCGCCGTAGAAACACGCCATGCACATTAGGTGGTGCGGTCTGATGTCCAATCTCTCGGCCGCGTACATCGCCTTGACCGATTCCACTTTGACCCGCGCCATTTCCTGTTCGCTGCGACCGGGGATGACCGCCTCCAGACCCAGCGCCCGCCCCTCTTCGTAACGGCAGTTCTCGCGTGGCTCGCCTCGCCAGGCCCGGGAGGTTGCCTCTTCGAACCACAGGATGTCTTTCGCCGTGTCCACTGCCTCCAGCAGCCGCTTGAACACCTGTGTAGCTGGATGTGTCGCGCCGGGCGTCATCCCCATGCGCTGCATGATCTTCAGGTCGCGCCGCACGTTGAACAGCGCGCCCTCGGGTGTGTCCTCGGCCGTCCCCGGGTTCTGGTATTCGTAAGTGCTCGTGACGTTGCAGCGCAAGGTCAGCGGCACTGCGGGATCCGCCCGCACGGCGCGCAGTATCTCGTTGAGCCGCGCGTCGCCCAGGTCGTCCCCACGCCCCTCGCCGAGCCGTAAGATAATGTGCATCAGTTGGTACGGCCTCACCTCGAGGCCTCGTCGCTTCTCGGTCATATCGGCACTCCTCAAAGGGAATCCGAACCGCATGTCTCGAGCATTATGCCGGGCTGGAGTCTGGCGGCGTCAAGACGCGCTCGCACCCCTTTCCCGGTGGCGGCTGGTCGCTGGGCTGCGAAGCGGCGGGTATAATGCCCTCCCATGCGCGTGACGAAGTGTTTGCTTTGGCTGGCTGTAACCGTCCTTGTCGCCCCAGCCGTGGGCCGCGACCGCCACGGCCCACTCCACACTCCGGCGCCCTGCGTCATGACACACGCCCGGACCGGCGCGCCATAGAATGCGGGAGGCAGCGGCTTGGCAGACAACCGCGCGGCTGACGAACGCCTGATACTGGTCACTGGCGCCACCGGCGCAGTCGGCGGTCGTCTGGCCAAGGCGCTGGAGATGTTCGGGCATCGCCTGCGCTGCCTCGCCCGGCGCCCGGAGCGCCTGCGCCCCCTGCTGCGTGACTCGACCGAGGTCGTGCAGGGCGACGTGCTGGACATCGAATCGTTGGGCAACGCCATGCAAGGAGTCCACACGGCCTACTACCTGGTGCACTCGATGGCCTCCGCTGGCCCGTTCGAGGAGGAGGACCGCCGCGCCGCGGAGAACTTCGCTCGGGCCGCGCGCGAGACCGGCGTGCAGCGCATCATCTACCTCGGGGCTCTGGCCCACGGCTCCCATCTCTCCAGGCACCTAACGAGCCGTCAGGAGGTCGGCTCCATCCTGCGTGAATCGGGCGTGCAGACAATCGAGTTCAGGGCCTCCATCATCATCGGCGCCAACAGCGTCTCCTTCGAGTTCATCCGCGCGCTGATCGAGAAGCTGCCCCTCATCCCCGCGCCCAGGTGGGTCCGAACGCTCTCCCAGCCCATCGGCATACACGACGTGATCTACTTCCTGCTGGGCGCGCTCGACCGCCAAACCAAGCACAACGAGATATTCGAGATTGGCGGGGCATGTCCGGTCTCCTATCTGGACCTGATGAAGGAGTACGCCAGGCAGCGCCGCCTCAAGCGACTGATGGTCCCCATTCCCGTACTCACCCTCCGCCTCACCAGTTTGTGGCTCGCCCTCCTCACTCCCGCCCAAGCTCGTGTGGGCAGGAAGCTGATCGAGGGCCTGCGCAACGAGACCGTCGTTTGGGAGAGCGGCGCGCGCGAGGCCTTCGGCGTCGAGCCGAAGGGAATGCCCGAGGCCATCCGTCACGAGTTGGAGACCGAGGACCGGACGTTCGCGGAGGCGCGCTGGGGCGACCTCATGGCTGCCGCGGAGAAGAAGGCGGGCTGGGGCGGAGTGAAGTTCGGCGCTAGGCTGGTTGATTCGCGCGCGGTCGAGGTCTCTCTACCGCCAGAGAGGGCCTTCGCCCCCATTCGCCGCATCGGCGGCCACCGGCGCTGGTACCACGCCAACTGGCTGTGGAATGCCCGCGGCATCATAGACAAGGTCCTGGGTGGGGTGGGCATGTGGCGTGGCCGCCGTGACCCTGAGGAACTCCAGGTTGGCGACGTGGTGGACTGCTGGCGCGTCGAGGCCTTCGAGCCGGACCGCTTGCTGCGTCTGGTCGCGGACATGAAGATGCCCGGGCGCGGATGGCTGCAGTTCGAGGTCGAGCCGACGGCGCTCGGCGCCACCATCAGGCAGACGGCCATCTTCGACCCCTGGGGCCTGTCCGGCCTCGTCTACTGGTACGGCCTCTACCCCATCCACGGGCACGTCTTCGCCGGCATGGTCAGGGCCATCGCCCGCGAGGCCGCACGGCCCTAGCCGCGGTCGGCTCCGCAGCGCCCCCGGCCGGTCATCCCAAAAGACCTCGTGCGAAATCACAATCGCCCGCGGATGCGGACACGCCATCAGATACGGCGCGTAGTGCACTATCACTCGCTCGTACCCCCGCAGTTCCCCCCGCCTCATCCCCGCCAGAACCGGCACCAGCCAGAACTCCCCCCGCCTCAGCCATCCCGGCACCTTCGGCAGCGGCCGCACGAACACCTCCGCCTCCTCCGTCCACCTCTGATAGACCACCTGCTCATGCCCCGCCTCGCGCAGCACCTCGAACAGTTGCAGCAAGTACCGGTCCGCCGCCCCCCACCGGCATGAACGAATACGTCAGGTGCGCTACCCGCACCCTACGCCCTCCTCGTCCCTCGCCGCCCGCATGTAGGGCCGCGGCGGCTGCCGCGAATGCGCGCACGAGCCGTGGAGTGGCGGCATCAGTCCGTCGTGAACTGGCCAAACAACCTTGGTGTCCGTACTGCGGCGGTCCCCTGGGCGATCACCCCCCACGCAGACCATATACATCCGCTCTCCAAAGGCGGCAGGTCGGTTGCAGGAAACATGGTCTGGGTTTGCGCGAACTGCAACTCAATGAAACGCGACCTCACACTGGCCGGTTTCGTGAGGAAATTCGGCCTCGACCGCCAGGCGATCGAGAACCGATTGCAGCAGCTCGGCAAGGAGTACTAACCGCGCTATCGCGCAGAGAGCACAGCAGAACGCCTAGCTGGCCTTGCCCTCGGAAACCGCTCCAGGGAGTATGTTGGCGAATGGGCGGTCTGGCAAGCAGACAGTAGGGCGAGGTCAGGCGACCAGACCAGGGTGGGGCAGGGCGCAGCGTCGCGTGACGCACGCCTAGGGCTTCAGTAGCGCTGTGCTCTGGCCGCGCGGGTTAGGGAGGCTGACAGGAAGTCGGGTGGTCGGCCCGGATTGACGGACCTGGGCATGCTCAGTAGCCTCTGTGCAGCCGGACGCGGGCCCCTTCTCCTTGTGCAGTTTTCTGATTTGGGGCGCCACCGATCTCTCGCCCGCGTAACAATCGGGCGGCCCGCAGAATCAGTTCGGATAGCGGGGGTGCCGGCGTCGGGGTGCCCGTCCAGCGCAAGGAGGCTCCGCTATGATGACCGACACCTTCTGGGACTGGCGGATGTTCTTCCTCGAGATCACCAACCGCTGCAACTTCGAGTGCGTCTTCTGTCCATCCGGGATCTCGCACCGCGCCAAGCAGAACATGCCTGGCGAACTCGCCTTGAGCGTGATTGACCAACTGGGCGCACTCGGATTCCGCGGGCCCATCTACTTCCACGTCCTGGGCGAGCCGCTGCTGCATCCTTCCGTCTTTCCCATCGTGGACCATGCGGCGCAGGCCGGCATGAAGCCGATCCTGTTCACTAACGGCGGCGCGCTCTCGAGCGACGTGGTGGAGGGCATTCTGGCGTCGGGCGCAACCCAGGCTTCCCAACAGAGAAGCCGGCGCCGGCGCGGCGCCACGGGCCACTGCCCGCCTCGCCCAGCGGGCGCCGCCCCAGATGAGGAGCCTGAATACCGAGGGACAAGAGGCAACACGGCTGGTGGGTCGTGAAGGACTCGAACCTTCGACCTTGGGATTAAGAGTCCCCTGCTCTGCCGGCTGAGCTAACGACCCGACCAGCAATTGTATACCACATCCCCGCCTCCCGGAGAAAGGGGCTTTATGTTCTGGGCGCGATGCGGTATGCTAATAGCAGACGACGCACCAGCGTTTCCCTTCAGCCCGGAGGACGTCACGGGTCTTGTTGCCGCCAGCGCGGGCGGTTGAGGATGGGTGGCTCCCAAGGCATCCGATCAGCGCGCGCGAGCGTGCGTGCGGGACGGGGTGGCGAACCCTGTTGAGGGATCGGCTCTGGGGCGGGTCGAGAGGAGGCCAAATGAATGGCCAAGAGTCTGTTCCTAGGAAACCTCTCCCGTGACGCGACCGAGGAGGAAGTCAGGCAGTTGTTCGCGGAGTGGGGGCCAGTGGGAGAGGTGCGGTTGCTCGCAGACAAGGGTTTCGGGTTTGTGGACTTGCCGGACGATAAGGCCGCTGCGGCGATCGCGGCGGTCAAC
>CAZGSV010000008.1:0-23025 GCA_964528605.1 uncultured Armatimonadia bacterium | reverse complement strand
CAAGGGCCGCACACTCAGGGTGGACGAGGCACGCCCCAAACAGGAGCGGCCCAGTTACGGCGGCGGCGGCGGTGGCGGTCGCGGCGGATATGGGGGGGGAAACCGCGGTGGTGGCGGAGGTGGGCGGCGGCAGCGCTATTGAGGTGAGCAGCTAGCGCGGCCATCCCGGCACCACGCTCGTTCCGGCTGTGGCGGCTGCGCGTGGGATAACCGTGGCCGCTCCTAACTAGGACTCGCGAGCCGACCGCCTGCGCGCGGCGTTGGGGCGGCTGTTCCCAGGGCGCGACTTGGAGGTCGCTGGGGGGCGACCCATAGTCGCGGCGCTGAAGCCGGGGGCGAGTGGTGGAATTGGCAGACACGCAGGACTTAGGATCCTGTGGGGCGACCCGTGAGGGTTCGAGTCCCTCCTCGCCCACTTAGTGCGGGCTTTGGCGGTGCCGCGACCGGGGCGGGGGATGTCCGCGCCGGATAGTTGGCCGAGCGGCGGGGGCTTTCTGGTGTATTTGGGCCAACGAGGGAGCGCGCAAGCCGCTTGGGGTATTGTGTGAGGGCAGAGCGGGAGTAGCTCAGTTGGTAGAGTGCCACCTTGCCAAGGTGGATGTCGCGGGTTCGAATCCCGTCTCCCGCTCCATTTCTGTCCGAGTCTCTCCTTTGGTGTCCGCTTCGGTCCCCTGCTGTCGAGTTCCTTCATCCTGCACAGCACCCGGCTGTTGGGGTGGGGGGCCATGTCTCTAGGTGCAGGCCCGATCGGGCCCCGACCCATTTGGTCCGAAAGCATAACGCTGGCTGCATGCGCCTGAGTGCGCCCGCGGGCCCCGGGATGGCAAGCCGGCGCCGTCGATCCCACCGGCGCGCGCAAGCGGCCCTTCGAGATCGGCTTCAGATCGCCGGACGACGCACGCGCTATGCTCGTCCAGTCGAACATCACCATGCGGAACGCCCGCGCGCCGATCTTCATCCGCCTTGGCAACCGCGGACGCGACATGGATAAGCCGGTACCCGGTTCGTTGAAGAACGTCATCATCAGCAACGTCACGGCCACCGGCGGAACCATCGCTTCGACAATCACGGGCATTCCCGGTCACGACGTGGAGAACGTGATCCTCGCGAACATCCAACTGCACTACGCGGGGGGCGTGCCCTATGGCTCACCGAACGACGCCGTACCCGAGATGGAAGCCGAGTATCCGGACCCGGAGATGTTCCACGCGCTGCCGGCTTACGGCCTTTATTGCCGGCACGTGGCCGGGCTCACGCTTTCCGACGTGCAACTGGGATACGACGACGGCTTCTTTCGTCTCGCCGAGTTGGACTACTACACCATCCATTGGGTGACGGAATCGGGCATACCCCAGCCTTCCGCACCGGGCCGTCGGGGCATCGCGCTGATGTGCGAGGACGTCAAGACGCTGCGCCTAAACGGATTCCGCGGTCGGCCCTCCACGGAGAACGACGCCGTCGTGCGACTGGTCAACGCACGGGATGTTCTAGTGCAAGGCTGCATGGCGTCTGAGGGCACCCGGACTTTCGCGGAGGTCGTCGGCAAGGACACCGCGCGGGTCCGTTTCTTCGGCAACGAGCTGACCTTGGCCGAGCAGCCCTTCGCCCTCCTCGACTGCAATCCTGACGCGCTGGTACGCACGGCCAATGCGGAGAGCGTCGCGACTCCACAAACGAGGCCCTGAGCGCTTCTTCGCCCTGGGACCTCTCGCTGTCCCACAAACAGCGACGTGAGGCTATTCGCTGATCGAGCGAGAAGTCAGCCCCGGAGTGCTTCCCTCTGGCCGGGCGCGCCAGGGAGCCCGACCGGAATCTGCGTCGTCGGCCCGGATTGACGGACATCGCCAGTTTCGGTAGGCTTTCAACACCCGAATAGGGGCCCCTCTATGTTGTGCAGTTTTCGGTTTGGGGCTCCATTTTCTAGGTATCCCCAGGGGAGTGAGCCGTTGGACGCGGGGATGGCCCCTTGCGGGCGGCAGGCCACTGAGGCAACCAAGTAGCCCCGCAGCCGCAGGAGACGGGGACACATACGACGGAGGCGGTATGCCTCCGGAAGCGGAGGTTTAAGCGTTGCAGGCGGAATTGGCACGAGACAACGGGTTGATATCCTGCACGGTCACCATAGACGCGGACACCGTAACCGCAGCCTATGACCGAGCCTACGCGGAGTTTGGCGCTAACATCAAGGTGCCGGGATTCCGGCGCGGGCATGCGCCCAAGAACATCATCAGGGCGCGGGTGAATCAGGAGGAGTTGCGCCGGACGATGCTGTCGGAGATCGTGCCCGCCGCCGCGCGTGAGGTGATGGCGAAGTACGGGCTCGAGGCGCTCGAGGGTCCGACGCTGGAGACCTACCACCTGCGCGAGGGCGACCCGCTCGTCTTCCGCTTCAGCCTGGTCGAGCGGCCAAGGGTCACCGTGGCCGATTACGCCGAGTTGGACCCCGATGGCGCGCCCGAGGAAGAGGTTCCCGACGTGGAGCAGGCGCTGGAGAACATGCGGCAGCAGCAGGCCCAAATGGAGGACAGCGCCGAGCCCGCCGGCGAAACCGATGTCGTGGAGGGAGAACTCGAGTTCCGGCGCGTGGATGGCAACTGGTTGATAGATGAATCGGCCCGCATAGACCTGGGCAGCGAGCGCGTGGAGGGCGACATCCGCAAGGGGCTGCTGGGCATCAAGGCCGGCGAGGAAAGGTCGTTCGAGGTGAAAGACGAGGAGGGCCAGAAGCGCGGGGATTGCCGCTTCAAGGCCGTCCGCGTGGCCCAGAAGGTCGTGCCGGAGTTGGACGACGAATTCGCGCGAACCGTGGGGCGGGTCAAGTCGCTGGAGGAGTTGAAGGCGCGGCTGGTCGAGCAACTGCAGCAGCAGGCGGACCGGGAGCAGGAGCAGCGAAGGCGCCAAGCGCTGCTGGAGCAGTTGGTGGCGAAGTCGCGCATCGAGGTGCCCGTCTACAGCACGGTCAAGTTGGCGGCTGGGATAGTCGGCGATCTCGTGGACTCCCTGCGTTCCCGAGGCCTGAGCCTCGAGAGCCTGCGTGGCGAAGGGGCCAACACCGCGGAGCAAGTGTTCCAGCAGGCGCTGGAGTCGGCGCAGCGGCGGATCAAGGAGCAATTGGTGGTGGAGGAAGTAGCGAAACGGGAAAACATAGAGGTGGAGATGCCCGCCGGGGCGGAGGACGAGGAGGCGGAGGAGCGCCGGCGGGCGGGGCTCGTACGGGAGCGGGTGATGGAAGTGCTTGTGGAACGGGCACAGCGTCCTGAACAGGCGGGGGCGGAGGCGGGCCAGGAACAGGCCGAGAAGGAGGGTGAGAGCGATGCTGATGGTAGTTGAGCAGACCCCGCGGGGAGAGCGTTTCTACGACATCTACTCGCGGCTGCTGAAGGAGCGCATCATCTTCATCGGGCAGCCGATCGACGACGATCTGGCAAACCTGGTGATCGCGCAGATGCTCTACCTGCAGACGGAGGAGTACGAGGCCCCGATCTCACTGTACATCAACAGCCCGGGGGGCTCCCCGTACGCCGGACTGGCGATTTACGACACCATGCAGTACGTCCACCCCGAGGTGCACACCTACTGCCTGGGGATGGCGGCGAGCATGGGCGCGGTGCTGCTGGCGGCCGGAACTAAGGGCAAGCGTTTCGCGTTACCTTTTTCAAGGTTGCTCATCCACCAGCCGTGGACGCGCGGGATTCCGGGCCAAGCGACAGATGTAGAGATACACGCGCGGGAATTGCTCCGCACGCGGGATATCCTGAACCAGATCTTGGCCAAGCACACGGGCCAACCGATTGAGAAGGTGCAGCAGGACACGGAACGCGACTACTTCATGTCGGCGGAGGAGGCCCAGCAATACGGGCTGATAGATGCGGTGGTAACGCGCAGCGAGGAGGAGCGAGCGGAGGAATAGGGGCGCGTGAACTTGTCGTGTGGCGCTGGGGTTAGGAAGTGGGAATGGCGTTGAAAGAGCAGACTTGCAGTCTCTGCGGCAAGACCAAGGAGCAGGCCGGCAAGTTGATCTCCGGCGTGGCGGGCTCGATCTGCCCGCAGTGCGTGGAACTGTGCCAGGAGATGCTCCGCTCGGACGAGACCGTCGAGGCCGAGTCGGGAGTGGAACTGGGCCGGGCTCCCACGCCCAAGGAGATATACGAGTTCTTGTCGCAGTACGTGGTGGGGCAGGAGCGGGCTAAGAAGATCCTGTCCGTGGGCGTCTACAACCACTACAAGCGCCAGGTTTTCCGCCAGACGGGCGATGTGCAGTTGGACAAGACGAACATCCTGCTCATCGGCCCCACCGGCGTGGGCAAGACCCTGCTGGCGCAGACACTGGCGCGCCTCTTGGACTGCCCCTTCTGCATTGCGGATGCCACCACGCTCACCGAGGCGGGGTATGTGGGCGAGGACGTGGAGAACATCCTGCTGCGCTTGTTCGCGGCCTCGGGCTTTGACCTGGAGCGCACCGAGCGCGGCATCATCTACATAGACGAGATAGATAAGATCGCGCGCAAGGCGGAGAACCCCTCCATCACGCGCGACGTCTCCGGTGAGGGCGTGCAGCAGGCGCTGCTGAAGATCTTCGAGGGCACGGTGGCCAACGTGCCTCCGCAGGGGGGGCGCAAGCACCCGCAGCAGGAGTACATTCAGATTGACACCTCGGGGATTCTCTTCATCTGCGGCGGCTCCTTCGACGGCCTGGCGCAGATCGTGGAGCGGCGTTTGGGGGAGCGGCGCTTGGGGTTTGGAGTAGAGATCAAGCCGAGCGAGAAGAAGCCCGAGAACCTGCTGCATCACGTGGTGCCGGAGGACCTACTGCGCTACGGCATGATACCGGAGTTTGTCGGCCGGATGCAGATGGTGGGGGTGCTGGATGTGCTCGGCGAGGACGCGCTCATTCGGATTCTGACGGAGCCGAAGAACGCGGTGGTGCGCCAGTACCAGCGCATGCTGGAGGTGGACCGGGTAGAGTTGGTGTTCACGGAGGAGGCGCTGCGGGCCATAGCGCAGGCGGCGCTCAAGCGGAAGATGGGCGCCCGCGCGCTGCGCACCATTATCGAAGAGGTCATGCTGGAGGTCATGTTCGAGATCCCACACCGGCGCAACGTGGCCAAGTGCATGGTAGACCAGGAGTGCATAGAAGCGGGCAAGCCGCCGCGCCTGCTGACCTACGAGGAAGTGCGCGCGAGCAGCAGGTCGCGGAAGACGGCGTAGCGGCAGTGGAGGAGCGGTGCCAGCGTGAGTGAGACGGAGGGCGTCGGGCAGGAAGGGCTGCTGGACTTACCAGTACTCCCATTGCGCGGGGTAGTGGTGTTTCCTGGCGTGATCTCGCCGCTGACGGTGGGGCGTCGCCGTTCCCTGAGCGCGGTGCAGACGGCGATGGCCAAGGATCAGCGGCTGCTGGTGATCACCCAGAAGAACCCCGACACCGAAGGGGAGTGCGGGCCGGGCGACTTGTACTTGGTAGGCACCTTGTGTGAAGTGCGGCAGGTGCTACAGATGCCGGACGCGGCCCTGAGGGTGCTGGTGGAGGGGCAGCGGCGCGTGGTGGTCAAGGAGTTCCCCCAGGTGGAGCCGCATCTGGTCGCCCGTGGCTACCACCCGGACGAGCCGGTGGAGGAATCGCTGCAGATGGAGGCCCTCACCCGGACGGTGCTGGAGCAGTTCGAGCGGGCCGCGCAACTCTCGGAGACGAGCCGCAGCCAGCCCAGCATCCCTTTGGAGGCGCTGCAGGCGGCTATGAACGTGCGCGACCCCAGCCGGCTGGCGGACTTCGTAGCGGCTCACCTGGCCACGCGCGTGGAGAGCAAGCAGGCGATGCTGGAGACGTTTCCCGCGCGGCGGCGGCTGGAGCGGTTGGTGGAACTGCTCATCCGCGAGATCGAGATTCTGGAAGCCGAGAACGACATCCAGAGCAAGGTCAAGGAGGAGATCGGCTCCAGCCAGCGCGAAGCCTGGCTGCGCGAACAGTTGCGCGTCATCGAGGAGGAACTCGGCCAGGAGAGCGGCTTCAGCGAGGATGCCGAGGAACTGCAAAGCAAGATCGAACAGGCGGGCATGCCGGAGGAGGCCCGCCGCAAGGCGGAGAAGGAACTGCAGCGGCTCAAGCGCACGCCCTCGGTGTCGCCGGAGGCCGGGGTGATCCGCAACTACCTCGACTGGCTGGTGTCGCTGCCGTGGAGCAAGGCCACCGAGGACTCCCTGGACATCAAGCGCGCGCTCCAGATTCTGGAGGAGGACCACTACGGCCTGAGCAAGGTCAAGGAGCGGGTGCTGGAGTTTCTGGCGGTGCGCATGTTGGCGGGGGACGCGGTGCGCTCGCCGATTCTGTGCTTTGTCGGGCCGCCGGGAACGGGCAAGACCTCCATAGGTAGGTCCATTGCGCGCGCCATGGGGCGAGAGTTCATCCGCCTGTCGCTGGGTGGGGTGCGGGACGAGGCGGAGATTCGCGGGCACCGGCGGACCTACGTCGGGGCGCTGCCGGGGCGGGTGATTCAGACCATCGCGCGGGTGAAGTCCAAGAACCCCGTGTTCATGATTGACGAGGTGGACAAGGTGGGGATGGACTTCCGCGGCGACCCCTCGGCGGCGCTGCTGGAGGTGCTCGACCCCGAGCAGAACCACTCCTTCGTGGACCACTACATGGAGGTGGCCTTCGACCTCTCGCAGGTGCTCTTCATCACCACGGCCAACACCGTGGACCCGATAATCCCGGCGCTGCACGACCGCATGGAGATCATCGAGTTCCCCGGTTACATTGAGGAAGAGAAGGCCTGCATCGCCGAGCAGTTCCTGATACCCAAGCAGTTGAAGGCCAACGGGCTGAGCACCCAGGACCTGACGATAACCCGGGCGGCGCTGAGCCGCATCATCCGCCAGTACACCAAAGAGGCGGGCGTGCGCAACCTCGAGCGCAAGATCGGCGAGACCTGCCGTAAGGTGGCGCGCCGCAAGGCGGAGGGGAAGGGCAGCGCGACCCGGGTGGACGCGCGCAACCTGCACCAGTACGTGGGGCCGCCGCAGTTCCACTACGGCGCCGCCGAGAAGAGGGACGAGGTCGGCGTGGCTACGGGGCTCGGCTGGACGGAGGCCGGAGGCGACCTGCTGCCCATCGAGGTGATGTTGTTGCCGGGCAAGGGCGAGTTGGTCCTGACCGGCCGGCTGGGTGAGGTCATGCGAGAGTCCGGCCAGGCGGCGCTAACGTATGCGAAGCGGCTTGCGGAGCGACTGGGCATCAACGGCGACCGCGCGGAGAAGACTAACGTCCACGTGCACGCGCCCTCCGGGGCGGTTTTCAAAGAGGGCCCCTCGGCCGGCATAACCATGGCGACGGCGATAATCTCGGCGACCTTGGGGATACCGGTGCGGCGGGATGTGGCGATGACGGGCGAGGTCACGCTGCGCGGGAAGGTGCTGCCCGTCGGCGGCATCAAGGAGAAGGTGCTGGCCGCGCACCGCGCGGGCATAAGGCACATCATCATTCCCGCGGAGAACGAGAAGGACCTCGAGGAGATACCGCCGTACGCGCGGCGCGAGTTGGAGTTCCATTGCGTGGAGAACATGGACGAGGTCCTGGAGGTCGCGCTGACGCAGCCGGTGAGTGCGGTGGCGAAGGAGAGGCGGCGGTCGTCCTACGTGCCGCCCACTCCGCCCCCGCAGCCCGCGTAGAACCGGGGCCGTTCCTAGCCTGCGATCCGTGGCGGTCCCCGGATCCTGCTTTCCCTCAAGCGCCCTCTGTAGGAGCCACCTTCGCGCCTGCCCGCGGTAGCAGCGTATAGTGAAACTCCCCCGCCTCCGTGACGCCTGGGGGTGTTGCTGAGGGTGGCCCCGCCGCTGGCGGGGCTCCTACGGGTCCGTCGCCGGGGGCGACGGAGGCGCGCTCAGGCGGCGGGTTGTGCTAGGCTACAGGCGCCGATGGTCGGCCACTCGCGCACGAGCGCGACTCGTGAGTTAACCGTTACCCGACTGGGAGGCTGGGGGACGTGACACAACTGCTGGTTGGGCTGTGGCTGGCGGCTGCGCTCGGGCAGCCGCTCGACGTGTACGACGTCTCGAGCGTGGGGCCGCTTCCGAACGGACGGATCGTCGTGCCCACGAACCAGATCTTGGCGCCGGCCGGGACACAGGTGGAGTTTGCCAACCGGCCAACCGACCTGGCGCTCAGCCCTGACGGGCAAACGCTGGCGGTGCTCAATATGTCCGAGGTTCTGCTCCTTGACCTGGCGACCGCGACGGTGAAGACGCGAGTGGAGACCGGCGACCTCAGTTGGGCGGGGATCGCGTTCTTGCCCGACGGCAAGACGGTCGTGGCCTCGAGCGCCACCAGCGACCTCGTCTTCCTCCCGCTGGAGCCGCTAGGCGCCCGGGTGGTCGAGAAGTTGAGGATTCCGTGCTCGGCGAAGGGGGAGTCCGCGCCGTGCGGGATGGCGCTCTCGCGGGATGCGAGCAGGCTCTACGTCGCGGTGAGCCGGAACGATTCGGTGGCCGAAATCGATCTCGCGCGACGGGCGCTGGTGCGAGAAGTCAAGGTCGGCAAGGCGCCCTACGGCGTGCTTCTCGTCGGCGGCAAGATGTACGTCTCGAACTGGGGCGGGAGAGTGCCGCGGGAGGGGGACGTGACCGGCCCGGCCGGTGACGACGACGGGAGCGTGGTCGTGGACCCGCGGACGCATGTGGCCGCCTCGGGAACGGTATCGGTTGTGGATCTGGCGTCGTGGCAGGTAACCGGCGAGGTCGAGGTGGGGCTCCATCCGAGCGCGATGGTGGCCAACGCGGCGGGAACCAGAGCGTACGTCGCTAACGCGAACAGCGACACGGTGTCGGTGATTGATACGGCAACGGACGCCGTGGCGGAGACGATTCCGGTGCGCCCCGCCTATGCGACCATGTTCGGCAGCAGCCCGAACGCGCTCGCGCTGTCAGCAGATGAGAGCATTCTGTACGTGGCCAATGGGACGAACAACGCGCTTTGCGTGGTGGCGTTGTCGGGCAAGGCTCGGGGAGCGGCGGGGCCGCAGGAAGCGCGGGTGCTGGGCTTCCTGCCGACGGGCTGGTATCCGGGCCAGGTAATGCTTGACCGGGCTCGCGGGCGCCTGTGCGTGGCGAACGTGAAAGGGGTCGGGCCGCGCGAGGTGAAGCGCCCCGACGGGTTCAACTCACGCGAGCACCGCGGTTCCGTGTCGCTGATTGATGTCCCAGACGCCGGGGCGCTGGCTGCATATACGGCGATCGTGGAGGAGAACAACCGCAGGGAACGAATGCTGGCGGCGATGGAGGCGCCCAGGCCGGAGGCACAGCCGGTGCCGGTGCCGGATCGGCATGGGGAGCCCTCCGTCTTCAAGCACGTGCTCTACATCATCAAGGAGAACCGCACCTACGACCAGGTATTCGGCGACATGCCCGAGGGGAACGGGATGCCGGGGTTGTGCGACTTCGGCGAGTACGTGACCCCGAATCAGCACAAGCTGGCGCTGGAGTTCACTCTCTTCGACAACCTCTACTGCTCGGGCGTGCTGTCGGCCGATGGGCACCAGTGGACCGACGAGGCGTACGTGACGGACTACCTGGAGAAGGGCTTCGGAGACTTCCCGCGCAGTTACCCCTACGACGGTGGAGACGCCATCGCCTACGCGCCCACGGGCTTCATCTGGGATAACGCGTTGGCGCACGAGCGGACGCTGCGCGTCTACGGCGAGTTCGTGAATGCGCACATCGAGCCCAAGGGCGTGAAGTTCACCGATATCCTCAAGGACTGGCGCCAGGCCACCAGCACGGTGAAGATATGGGCGACTGCGAACATCGCAACGCTGGAGCCTCATATCTGCCCGACGTTCGTCGGTTTTCCGGGGGTGGTGCCGGACGTGTGGCGGGCGCGGCAGTTCCTGTATGAGTTCCGGCGCTTTGAGGCCTCGGGCGACCTGCCGAATCTGATGATAATGCTGCTGCCGAACGACCACACGACGGGAACGCGGCCGGGAATGCCGACCCCGCGCGCGGCGGTGGCGGACAATGACCTGGCGCTGGGCGAGATCGTGGACGCTGTCTCGCACTCGCAGTTCTGGCCGGAGACCTGCATCTTCGTGATCGAGGACGATCCGCAGGCGGGTTGGGATCATGTGGACGGACACCGGACCGTGGGGTTAGTGATCAGCCCCTACACGCGGCGGCACTACGTGGACTCCACCAACTACAACCAGGTTTCGATGGTGAAGACGATAGAGATGATGCTCGGGTTGCCGCCGATGAACCAGATGGACGCGACGGCGACGCCGATGCGGACGTGCTTCGCGGAGCGGCCGGATCTCACGTTCTACGACCACGTGTCCAACAACGTGGCGTTGGATGAGTTGAACCCGCCGGTGCAGGCGTTGAGCGGGCAGGCGCGGGAAGATGCGCTGCTGTCGTTGGCGCTGCCGTTGGACGAGATAGACGAGGCGCCGGAGGACGCGTTCAACCGCATATTGTGGCGCGCGACGATGGGATATGAGAGGGCGTATCCGGAAGAGTACGCGTTGAGCGCGCCCCGGCCGGGTATCACCCCGTAGGGGACGGCCGCCTGGTTCACGCGCCTCAGGCGGGTAAGCACCGGGGCGGCCCTACCGGGCGCCTGGCGGCGCCGCTTCGCGACCCGCCTTAGGCGGGCTTCTGCAGAACACAGGGCAGGCACCCTGCTACGGCGGGCGCTGTGCGGGGTCGCAGGCCCCTCCTTGGGTGTCCTGAGGCGACCCTTCGACTGGGCGCGGGGTGGTGAGCCTGTCGAACCACGCGCCTAAGGGGAACGAGAGGCTTGGGGCACGAGGGGGGGGAACGCCCGGGCCTCATGAAGGTTCGTCAATCCCTCAGCCGGACGTTTGCGAGCTCTCAACCTTCATACAGCCATCGTATGGGCGCGCGAGTCACGCGCAGGCCCAGCCCCGAGGAATCCTGATCGTAGTAGGACAGAATCACCGTCTCGTCGAAGAAGGTTACGCTCGTGTAGGCGTAAGTGTGATTCGGGTCCGTCTCGAGATTGCGGACATGCTCCCAGGTTAGGCCCTCGTTGCGGGATACCGCTGTGCTCAGCGGCGTGCGGCGGCCACTGTGGCCTGCCGACATGTCCACGTTGTTGTTCCACACGAGCAGCAGGTCTCCGGTCGAGGGAATGCGCGCGATGGTGGACGGCGCCTCGGGCGCGGCGACGCCGCTGGGTTCGGGTGCGCTCCAGGTGTCGCCGCCGTCACTCGAGTACGAGCGGTGAATGGCGCTGAGTTGGGTGCGGATGATCATGAGCACGCGCCCGTCCTTCAACTCCACCAACCCCGGCTCCATCGCCCCGCGCCGCTCAAGGTCCACCTCCCCCGGCCCGCGCCGCCAAGTGAAGCCGTCGTCGCCACTCAGATAGCACACCGACCTATAGTGCTCCCTGCCGCTGCAGTCGAGGCTGGAGGCAACGGGCGCCAGCAGCCGGCCTGATCTGAGGCGCACCACCCGCGCATTGTTCATCACGTGATAGCCCGGTTCGCCCGTCACCACGGTCTCCGCGCTCCAGGTCTCGCCTTCGTCGGGCGAGCGGCGCACCACGGCTTTCAGGTCGTCGTCCGCGTTCTTGCGCAGAAAGAAGAGCAGCAAGTCTCCGTTGCCGCCGCGCACGAGCGAGGCCGACATAACGTTGAACGCGCCGTCGTTGTGCTGCACCACGAACGGGGCGCCCCAAGTGAGGCCTCCGTCCTCGCTGACGCGCGCCGCGATCTCCGCCGCCGCGTCGTCCGCCCCCCCGCCATAGAATCTGCTCCATACCAGCAACAGCCGTCCATCCCGCAGCAGCGCAATGTCGCCCTCGCTGTTGCGCGGGTACTGCGGCGTGGCAGGGCGAAGTAGGATGCTTTGTAGCACAGTCACCGGCATCACCTCCGTGCGCGCCGTAGCGGTGGCACCAGGCAGAGGCGCCGCAGCCTGCGACAACCACACGACCGCGAGCGGCGCTAGGGCAAAGAAGAAGCAAAGGCCTAGGCGCGTCGAGCCCACGGCGCGCCTATCCCAGCATCGCCAGCACGAACACCAGGTCCTCTTGCGCCACGATGGCGTGCGGCAGTTCGGCGGGCATGTAGAAGAAAGAGCCGGGCTTGGCCTGGTGCGTGGTCTCACCCAGTTTGACCGAGGCCGAACCGCGCACCACCTGAATGGTCGCGGGCACCGAGGCGGTGTGCTCGCTTAGTTCCTGCCCCTTCGCCATGCAGAAGAGGATGAACCTGAACTGCTCTCGCTCGACTATGGTCTTGCTCACGATGCCGCCTTGGGCGAACTGGATCATCTCCTGGACCTCCGCGGCCACCGGTCGGTCAACGGTGCCCATTTCGCTCTCCTCGCGTGCAGGAATAAGGAGGCCTCGCCCGCGGCATCCGGTTAAGAGAAATAGCAGCGGCTGCCGCCCTCGGACTTGGCGCGGTAGAGGCGCTTGTTCAGCACGTCGAGGGCCTCTCGCGCCTGCGGCACATCGAGGCCGCCGTTGAAGGAGACGGCGCCGGCGCTGATGGAGGCGGTAATGGACTTCCCATCCGCCCTGAGGTCCGCGGCCCTGAGGGCCTGGAAGATGCGCCCCACTGCTACCTTGCACCCCGCGCCGTCAGTCTCCGGGAGCACCGCGGCAAAGTCATCCGGCCCGATGCGCGCCACCCAGTCAATGCCGGCCCGCAGGCTGTCGGTCAACGCCGAGGCCACGGCGCGCAGCACTTCATCGCCGATCCAGTTGCCGAAGGAGGCGTTGATGCTCTTGAAGTGGTCAACGTCCGCGAGCATCAGACTGAGCGGCCTCTGGTAGCGCCGGGCGCGGGCGAGTTCGCCCTCAATGTTCTCCTCGAAGAAACGGCGGTTGTAGGTGTTGCTGAGCGGATCCACTCGGGCCAGACGCTCGAGCGACCGCGCCCGCTCCTCCGCCAGAGTGCGCGCCGCCTGCAACTCAGCCGACAGGGTCTGGAACGCCCTCGACAGGTCCCCCATCTCTAGGCTCCGACGGGAGTAGTCCCCCTTGGAGACTTGCTCCACTTGCGACACCAGTTGCCGCAGCCCTCCCTGGAGCCTCTTGAGCGAATCGCCCAGCCTGCCGGAGACCGGAATGCGCCCCTGCAAGCGTCCCAGTGAGAGGGCCTCGATGGTGCCCGTCAGTTGGCGCAGGCGGTCAACCAGGGCGGGCCCCAACTGCCTCACGTCGCCGCGCGCGATGTCCGCGCCCAGCAGGTCCACGAGTTGGGCGAGCACCACCACCAACGAACCTGAGACGTCGGTCATCTCTACGCAGGCCCTCCTAGTACCCCAGCCGAAGCAAGCCTACTCCACCCGATTCTCTCGTGCGGATAATCCTACCGCGCCGCGCGGGATTGGCAAAGCGCCCGCGCAAGAAGCATCCTCTGCCCGTTCCCTTGCCGAAGTTACGCGCCTCCGGGGACGTACTTAGAAGTGCGTACTGCGACCGAGTACGCACATTGGGGACGTACTTGGATGTGCGTACTGGGACGGAATGGACTGGTCCCGGGGGGTTATTCCTCGGTGGCGAACTGAGACGGGCTCCACTTGGTGTGGCCGTCTATGTAGGAATAGACGGCGCCGCCATGGTGGCGCCTGGCCCACTTGGGCGGGCTGATCTTGAGGATGATCGGGTCGAAGAGGCAAGGGTCGGCGGCGTCAATGCGGTCGTAATCACCGAACGCGATGGTGCCCGCGGAGGCCCCAGGTAGGATTTCGGCCGCGCCCAGGCTCTCCCCGCGCAGGAGAACGTCAAACCCGTAGGTCGGTTTGTTGTACTCGTGGCGTACCACGGCGCTGCGACAGACGAGAAGGCGCTCGTCATTGATGTAAGTGCCCATCTGCTGCCACCAGAAGGTGCCGTTGGTAACCCCGGCCGGCGGCAACCTATCGGAGTAATCGTTCGCGTACATCATGAGCGCCATGCTGATCTGGCGCTGGTTACTGACGCAGTTGATCTGCCTGGCGGCCTCGCGCGCCTGCGCAAACACAGGCAGCAACATGCCTGCCAGGATCGTGATGATGGCGATCACCACCAGGAGTTCTATGAGCGTAAAGGCCCTGCGAGCGCAGGGCTGCCCAAGTCTCATGTGCTACTCCTCCTCAGGGCCGCCCGGGCCCTGTCCGCCACGCTCTGCGGCGGGCGGCCTGCCATAGGAAGTATGCCCAAGGCGCGAGCGCGCTAACGGCCCCGCTGCGACGGGGGCGTCTCATTGTGTGCCGGGCGTCCTGTCCAGGAAACGCAGAACGCGGTTGCGCTCGATTATGTGCGTGAACGAGTACCGCTCCGAGGCCAGGT
The DNA here is from genome assembly GCA_964528605.1 of uncultured Armatimonadia bacterium. Classification (GTDB taxonomy): domain Bacteria; phylum Armatimonadota; class Zipacnadia; order CAZGSV01; family CAZGSV01; genus CAZGSV01. The sequence continues at coordinate 8,735 of CAZGSV010000008.1, read as the reverse complement.
TGAGGGCCAGCGCCAGGGCGAGGGCGGTCAAACGCCCGTAGAGCGGGGCGTCAAGCAGCAGGAACGCGAGCGCGAAGCCCGTCGCGTTAGAGCCCGCGTCGCCCATCATCTTCAGCCCCGCCACGTCCTCGGGGAGAAAGGCGAGCATCGCCGCCGCAAACGGCAGCATCGGCGCAAGGCCGCGCCAGCCTTTCAGCAACACCGCAGCGGCCAGGCCCACGACGAACACCTTCTGGACCCGGCCCGGCCGGCGGTCTAGCAGGTTGAGAAGATTGGCGAAAGAGGCCAGGAGCAGGCCATCCGCCACTCCCTGCCAAGGAGATCCGGGCCGCAGCGCGAGGCCCACAGCCAGGCAAGCGCCCCCTCCCAGAAGCAACTTCAGCACGCCCGTGGTGACGCGCCGTTCCTTGAAGAGAACCCTCACGTGCCCTCTGAGGCCGAAGGGCCCACCACGCCCGAAGAGGTCGTCCGTCAGCCCGAGCAGACAGAGCGCAGCCAGGCCAAGGGACATCAGCGCCACCGGCCGCGCTACCCGCATCCCGACCGCGGCGAACATCAACACCGCGAGCACCTGCGCGCCTGCCCCCCCTGTGCCGTAGGCGGTTGGGATTGTCTTGCCGAGGTAGTTGACCGCCTGAAAGCGGGGCAGGCGCACCAGGGCCTCGGCGCCCACGACCGCCGTGGCGCCGGCGATGGCGCATGCGAGTAGCCAAAGCGGCAGAGGGCTCACGACGCTCAGTCGCCCCGCGCGGCGCGCTCGCTTGAGAGCCGATCCACCTCGGCCAGCAGGGCATCCTCTGCGTGCTCGATGGGAAGATGAGCAATGACACGGCCCTGCCGGAACAAGTGGGCCCCGGTCTTGCTGAGGGCGATGCCGACGTCGGCCTCGCGCGCTTCGCCCGGCCCGTTGACCTCGCAGCCCATGATGGCCACGGTGAGGGGGGACGAGATCTCCTTCTGCTGCAGGCGGGCCTTGATGCGCTCGACCAAGGAGGGCAGATCGGGATGTCGCGTGCGGGCGCAGGTCGGGCAGGAGACGACCAGAGCACCCCGACGGCGGAGTCCGAGGGCTTGCAGAATCTCCCAGGCGACCTCGACTTCCACACCAGGGTCGCCCGTGACCGAGACGCGGATGGTGTCGCCGATGCCCTGCATCAGCAGCGGCCCAAGCGCCAGCGAGGAGCGAACCGCGCTCTGCGGTAAGGGCCCGGCCGCGGTGACGCCGAGGTGGATCGGGTAGTCAACCTGTTGGGCGAGCAGTTGGTTGGCCTCGATGGTGTCGGTCACCGAGGAGGACTTGAGCGAGACGACGATGTCGGAGAATGCCCACTCTTCGAAGAGCGCGGCGGTCTCCACGGCGGCGGCAACCATGGCGGCGCTCGTGGGGCCGCCGTGCTCGCGGACCAGACGCATGGGAAGCGAGCCGCTGTTGATGCCGATGCGGATGGGGGCGCCGCGCCCCTTGGCGGCCTCCACGACTTGGCGCAGGCGTGCGGGGTCGGGGATGTTGCCGGGGTTGAGGCGGACCTTGTCGGCGCCGGCCTCAAGGGCGGCGATAGCCAGGCGGTGGTCGAAGTGAACGTCGGCGACTAGGGGGCTGTCGGTATGGGCTCGCAGGCGCGCCAGCGAAGCGACGCTTTCCTGGTCGGGCACGGCCAGTCGGATTATCTCGGCCCCGGCCACTTCGAGGGCCTGGATCTGCACCAGGGTGGCCTGGGTGTCGCGCGTGTCGGTCTTGGTCATGGCTTGCACGCGCACGGGCTCGCCGCCCCCGAGGCCGAGGCCTCTGACTTGCACGCGGCGTGTGCGGCGCTGCGGCGGGCGCATCAGGGCGAACCGACGATGCGGAGCAGATCGTTGGCCGTCAACACCACCAGCAGAATCAGCAGGATGATGAAGCCGGCGAGGTGGATGTAGGCCTCCTTGCGGGGGTCTATGGGCTTGCGCCGGAACCAGCCGAGAACGATCTCGAGGAAGATGAACGCATTGCGACCGCCGTCGAGCGCGGGGAACGGCATGAGGTTCATCACGGCGAGCACGACGGAGATAATGCCGAGCATGCTCAGCAAGTTGACGAACTGGGTTTTTGCCTGCTCGCCTACCATCTGAGCGATGCCGAGCGGCCCGTAGACCGCGTCCTTCACGGGCACTTCCCCGCGGACGATGGATTGCAGCCCCAGGATTACGGTGCCGGTGGTTTCCACGGTGGCGGTAAGGCCGTGGCCAATGGCAGCGAGAGGCCCTACGCGCTTGGTCCTGCCCATGACCCACACGACACCGACGAGGCCAATCTCCTGGCGCACCAGTTGCACCTTCTTGATCTTGAACCACCGGCCCGTCCACTCCAGGCTCGAGGTCGAGCCCGCCGGGGGGGCCGTGGGGGCAATCTCCTTGGGCACGATCTCCTTCTCACTGCTGGTCTCCACCTGCTTGGAGAATTCGCGCCGCCCGCGGCGGATCAGCAACTGCACATATCCGAAGGGCCTGGCGGCGACGAACTTGCGGATCTTCTCTACGTCCGTGGTGCGCTCCATGTGGGACATGTCGCCCACACCGGTGATGGTGTCGCCGGGCCGCAGGTTGGCCTTGTCGGCACCCTTGCCGGGTATGACGCGGGAGATGGTGCTGGTGGGATTGGTGGAGATGCCCCAGCCCATGCCGACCACGCAGAAGATGAGGAAGGCGAGCACCAGGTTCATGGCGGCGCCGGCCGTGAGGATGGCGATGCGCCAACCCGGCGACTTGGTGTTGAAGCCTTGGGGGTGGTCTATGTCGTCCGGCTCCATGCCGGCGATCTGCACGTAGCCTCCTAGAGGCAGGAGGTTGAGGCGGTACATCGTTTCGCCGCGCTTGAACTTCAGCAGCGCAGGCCCGAACCCGAGAGCGAAAATGTGAACGGGAATGCGCGCCTTCTTGGCCATTATGAAGTGGCCGAACTCGTGGGCGAAGACCACGGCGCCAATGACGGCCATGAAGGAGACTACGGTGATGAGCCGCGCCTCCATGACCCCGCTCACTGCGCCACCGCCCCAAGCACGAACTGCCGCCCCCAGGCGTCCGCGCGGGTGAGGGTGTCGAGGTCGGGGCTGGGATCGGAATGGGGATTGCGGTCGAGGGCAGCGGCCACCAGATCGTGGATGCGCCCGAAGGGAATGCGGCGTTCGAGGAAGAGGCCGACGGCTTGCTCGTTGGCGGCGTTGAGCACGGCGGGGGCGCAACCGCCCTCCTCCGCGGCGCGATAGCCGAGTTGCAGGCACGGGTAGCGCTCTCTGTCTGGCTGCTGGAAAGTGAGAGCGGACAAGGTACATAGGTCGAGCAGGCCGGGCGGGGAGGGGGCCCGCTCAGGCAGCAGGGCGTACTGGATGGGGACTCTCATATCGGGCAGCCCTAGGTGCACGAGGTATGCGCCGTCCACCAACTCGACCAGCGAATGAACAACGCTCTGCGGATGGATTACTACCCGTATTTGGGGCAAGTCAAAACCAAACAGCCACTTGGCCTCTATGATCTCGAGGGCTTTGTTCATTAGGCTGGCGGAGTCAATCGTCACCTTCGGCCCCATTTGCCATGTTGGGTGCCGAAGCGCCTGCTCGGGGATGGCCTGACGAACCTCGGGGAGCGGCAGGTCCCGCAGGGCACCTCCGGAGGCTGTGAGGACCAAACTGCGGACTTCGGCGCGCTCCCGGCCCTGGAGCAACTGGTAAAGGGCGCTGTGCTCGCTATCAACCGGCACAATGGCGCCGCCGCCTTCGGCCAGGGCGCGCGTCAGCAGATGGCCGGCAGCGACCAGGGCTTCCTTGCTGGCTAGGGCAAGTAGTTTGCCGGCCTGCGCCGCCCATAGGGCCGGGCGGACCGCGGCGAAGCCGGTTATGGCAAGCAGGACAACGTCAACCTCAGTGGCCGTAGTGGCGGCTTGCAGACCTTCGTCCCCCCAAAGCACTCGGGTAGACGAGCGAACCAGGGAAGCGAGTTCGCGCGCCTGCTGTTCTCCGGAGACCACGGCCAGCGGAGGCGAGAACTCGCGGCACTGGTGGGCCAAGAGTTGAATGCTGCGCGAGGCCACCAAGGCGTGGACGCGCAGACGGTCGGGATGGGCGCGGACTACCTCGAGGGCCTGCTGGCCGATAGAGCCGGTGGAGCCCAGGAGGGCCAGTTCACGGGGCCGTGCGGGGGCCGGTGTCGCCAAAGCGGCGCTCCCTTCTGGCGAATTCCTCCAGGGCCGCGAGCAGGGCGGGCTTGCCGAAGTCAGGCCAGAGCGCTGGCGTGAAGTAGAACTCCGTGTAGGCGCTCTGCCAGAGAAGGAAGTTGGAGAGGCGCTGTTCGCCGCCGGTGCGGATGAGCAGGTCCACTTCGGGGAGGCCGGCGGTGTAGAGTTGCCCCTCCACGGCAGCCTCGCCGATGTCGTCGGGCTCCAGCAGGCCTTGCTTGACCTGGTGAGCGAGTTGCCGCGCGGCGCGGGCAAGTTCGGCGCGCGCGCCGTAGTTGATTGCGAGGTTGAGGGTGAGGCCGGCGTTGTCGGCCGTGAGCGCCATGTCCCGCTCGAGTTCCTGCTGCAGCGAGGGAGGCAGGGCGGCGCGGTCGCCGGAGATGATGATACGCACGTTCTCGCGGTCGAGTTCGTCAATCTCCAGGCGCGCCACCGCCTCGATCATGAGCATGAGGGCTTCTACTTCCTCAGGTGGCCGGCGCCAGTTCTCGGAGGAGAAGGTGTACAGGGTAAGAGCCTGGATGCCGAGGTCGGAGGCGGCGCGCACGATCCCCCTGACCGCGAGATGGCCCGCGCGATGCCCCTCAATCCGAGAGAGGCCGCGCGCCTGAGCCCAACGGCCGTTGCCGTCCATAATGATGGCCACATGTCTCGGCAGGGGCGCCGGCGCCTGCGGGCTGTCGGTGGCAGGAGAGGTATCGGGGCGCATAGTCACTGGAGGCGGAACGCCCCCCTCGACCCGATCACAGCGTGGTCAGGTCTTTTTTCTTGGCCTCGACCAGGGTGTCCGACTTCTCGGTGTAGCGCTCGGTGAGGCGTTGAATCTCGTTCTGGACGCGCTTGGACTCGTCCTCGGAGAGTTCCGAGTCGCGCTCCAGCGCGCGGATCCTCTCGACCGCGTCGCGGCGGATGTTGCGCACCATCACCTTGGCCTCTTCGCCGCGCTTGCCCGCGGCCTTGGCCAGTTCCTGACGGCGTTCGTTGGAGAGGGGAGGTATGGGGACGCGGATGAGATTGCCCTCCGTGATCGGGTTGAGGCCCAGTTCCGCAGCGGCGATGGCGCGGGCGATGTCTTCGGTGATGTTCTTGTCCCAGGGCGTGATGGCGATGGTGCGGGGGTCAGGGGTGGAGAGGGTAGCGAGATGGTGCAGCGGCATCTTGTCACCGTAGTATTGCACGCGCACTTGGTCGAGCAGGCCGATGTCGGCGCGGCCGGTGCGGACGAGCCGCAGGTCGCGCTCCAGGGCTTCGACCGCGTGCCCCATGCGTTCTTCGGTTTCGCGCAAGATGGGCTTGGTGTCGGTCATCACTTTCCCCTCCTAGCGCCTCGGCCGACAGGAGGGGCGGCCGAGGAACGAGCGTAGGCCGGCGGAGCGAGGGCGGAGATCAGGGTGCCGATGGGCTCACCCATGATGGCTCTCTGCAGGTTGCGCGGGTCGCTCTGCATGTTGAAGACCAGGATGGGCAGGCCGTGGTCCTTGCTGAGCGAGAAGGCGGTCGAGTCCATGACCTTGAGCCCCTGTTGCAGGGCGGCGTCGTAGGTAACGTGCCGGAGCAGGCGGGCCTTCGGGTCGGTACGGGGATCGCCGGAGTAGACGCCGTCCACGTCGGTGCCCTTGAGGAGTATCTCGGCCCTCACCTGGAGAGCGCGCAGCACGGCGGCGGTGTCGGTGGTTAAGAAGGGGCTGCCGGTGCCGGCGGCGAAGATGACCACCCGCTTGGTCTCGAGGTGGCGCAAGGCGCGGCGGATGACAAAGGGCTCGGCCACGTCGCGCATCTCGATCCCGCTGAGCAGGCGCGTCTCTAGCCCCAGGCGCTCCACGGCCTCCTGCAGGCAGAGGGCGTTGATGCAAGTGGCGAGCATGCCGACGTAGTCGGCCACGGCGCGGTTCATGCCGTGCTGTTCGGCCTGCGTCCCCTTAAACAGGTTGCCGCCGCCTACCACGATGGCGATGTCGGCGCCGAGTTGGTAGCAGGCCGAGATGGAGTGCGCAAGAGCGCCGGCGCGATCGAGATCAATGCCGCTGCCGCCGTGCGCGGCGAAGGACTGGCCCGTCAACTTGAGCAAAACCCGATGGTAGGCGGCCTTGCCGCTGCGCCTCTTGGAAGCACCTGATGGCCTGCCGGGCCGACTAGGCATTAGCGGCTTGGGTTTCCTCTCCAATGCGGAAGCGGACGAAGCGCTTGACCTGGATGTTTTCGCCCACCTTGGCGATGGTGCGCTTGACGAGTTCCTCGATGGTCACCTTGTCATCGCGCACCCAAGGCTGCGGCAACAAGCAGACTTCGGAGCAGAACTTGCGGAGGCGCCCTTCGACTATCTTGTCAATGACCTTCTCCGGCTTGCCCTCCTGCTGCGCGCGCAGGCGGTTGATGCGGCGCTCCTCCTCGAGCACGGCCTCGGGAACTTGATCGGGAGCAAGGTATTGGGGCGCGCACATGGCAATGTGCATGCAGATCTCGTTGGCCAATTCGCGGAACTCGTCGGTGCGGGCGACGAAGTCGGTCTCGCAGGACAGTTCGATCATCACGCCCAGACGGCCATCGTGATGGATGTAGCAGTGGATGAGGCCCTCGGCGGTGGTGCGACCTGCCTTGCGGCCCGCGTCCGCCAGGCCCTTCTCGCGCAGGATAACGATGGCCTTGTCCACATCGCCGCCGGTGTCCTCGAGGGCTTTCTTGCAGTCGAGCATGCGTGCGCCGGTGCTGGCGCGGAGGGACCTCAATTGTTCAGTATCAATGGGCACTCTGCGGCTCCTTTGGCTGGGCTAGACTTCCTCAAACTCATCATCCACCACGGCGAGGCGCTTGCGGATCATGCGCGGCTGGCGCCCGGCCGCCGCGCCCTCTTCGGGCGCCCCTTCCTTGGCTGCCTCGGCTTCCTCAGCGCCCAGGGCGACCGGCTGCTCAGCCACTTCCGCAACCGCCGGCGCCGCCGCCCCCACCGGCACCTCCTGCGCCGCCACCGGCGCCGCAACCGGCACACCCTCCTCGGCCCCCAGACGCGCCTCGCGCTCGCGGAGGCCTTCGGCCACGGCCTCGGCAACGAGGTTGGTGATCAGGCGGATGGCGCGGATGGCGTCGTCGTTGGAGGGAATGGGGTAGGTGACGAGGTCCGGGTCTCGGTCGGTGTCAACGATGGCGATGGTGGGGATGCCGAGGCGGCGCGCCTCCTCGACCGCGATATGTTCCTTGCGCAGGTCGACCAGGAAGAGCACGTCCGGCACCCGGTTCATGGAGCGCACGCCACCGAGCATGCGGTTAAGGCGCTCGTATTGTTCCTGGAGCCGCTTCGCCTGGCGCTTTGGCAGCGCAGCCAGCGCTTCCGGCGTCACCGACTGCTCCAGCCGTTCCAGGGCGTCCATGCGCAGCCGGAGGGTGCGGAAGTTGGTGAGGAAGCCACCGGGCCACCGGAAGGCCATGGAGGGCATGGAGCAGGATTCGGCTGCGGCGCGCACGGACTCCTGCGCCTGCCGCTTAGTGCCGACGAACAGCACGGTCGCGCCGTCACGCGCGGCCTGGCGGGCGAACTCGACCGCTTTCTCAATGCGCTCGAGCGTCTGGTGCAGATCTATGATGTAAATGCCATTGCGGCCCCCGTAGATGAACCGCTTCATCTTTGGGTTCCAGCGGCGGGTGGGGTGCCCGAAGTGGACCCCGGCCTCCAGTAGCTCTTTCATCGTTACCGAAGCCAAAAGCGTCTACCTCCTGGGTTGATTGCAGGCGAGCGAGGAGTCTAACAGGTGGGCAAACTGCCCGCAAGCCCTCATTCGTGTACACCAAAACCCGTTTTTCTGCAAGTTTCTGTACACGGTTCGCCTGTCAAACGGCCGTTCAGCGGGCGCCAAGGTAGGCGTGGATGGCTGCGGCGGCCTTGCGGCCGTGGCCCATGGCCTCGATGACTGTAGTGCCGCCGGTTATGACGTCTCCGCCGGCGAAAACCCGCGGCCGTGACGACATCAGCGTCTCGGAGTCAACCACGACCACGTTGTCGCGCCCTGTCTTGAGCCCGTGCGTGGTCTGGCTGATGAGAGGATTGGCTGCCTGACCGACGGCAACTATCACCGTGTCCAGCGGCATGACGAACTCAGAACCGGAAATGGGCACGGGCCGCCGCCGGCCGCTTTCGTCCGGCTCGCCCAGTTCCATCTTGATGATCTCCAGGCCGGTGACCCATCCCTTGTCGTCGCTTAGCACGCGGGTCGGCGCCTGTAGCAATTCGAACTGAACGCCCTCTTCCTCGGCGTGTTCTATCTCCGCCTCACGCGCGGGCATCTCAGCGCGCGAGCGACGGTAGACGATGGTGACCTCTTCCACTCCCCGCAGGCGCCTGGAGCAGCGCGCGGCGTCCATAGCCGTATTCCCGGCCCCGATGACCGCTACGCGCTTGCCGACCTTGACCGGCGTGGGGAACTCGGGGAAGCGATAGGCGTAGAGCAGGTTGACCCGGGAGAGGAACTCGTTCGCGGAGAAGGCGCCGAGGGCCATCTCGCCGGGGACGTTCATGAGGTGGTGCAATCCCGCGCCC